>JAYPXD010000054.1:2469-13420 GCA_038135395.1 Alphaproteobacteria bacterium
CCCCGACGGCACTCTGGTGAATGCCGTGCTGGCGCATTGCGGCGATAGCCTGACGGGCGTCGGCGGCGAACGCAGGCCCGGGATTGTGCATCGTCTGGACAAGGACACCAGTGGCGTGATGGTCGTTGCCAAGACGCAGGCAGCTCATGTGGGACTGGTGGAGCAATTCGCCGTGCACTCGATCGAGCGGTCCTATTTGGCATTTGTTGCCGGCGCTCCTTCTGCGGCCAAGGGGATGATCAACCTGCCGATAGGCCGCCACCCGATTGACCGCAAGCGCATGGGGGTCGTCGGCAATGGCCGCTCGGCGCGTACGCATTACCAGGTCGAGGCCCGGTATGGCTTGGCGGCAACATTGCTGCGGTGCACGCTGGAAACCGGGCGCACTCACCAAATACGCGTGCATCTGTCGTACCAGGGGGTGCCTGTTTTGGGTGATCCTGTGTATATGAATACAAGCAAGGGTCGACGTAATGCTCTCAAACCGGTAGAGTCGGTAATTGCGGCATTAGGACGGCAGGCCTTGCACGCTACAGTCCTGGGGTTCAATCACCCGATTTCCGGCGAATTTGTGCGTTTCGAGACGGCATTGCCGTCGGACTTGCAGGAATTGCACAATTGTTTGATCGCCGCGTACTCTTGATGGACTGCGGTACAAATCCTATCTAGCAAGGAGACGAAGGAATTCGTCGTGCGTGTTACGCTGTGCCGATCGTCATAGGGTTACACGCAAATTTGGGGTTTCGATGATACGGATTTGATTGGCCCAGCAAAGCCAATCGCTTTTGGAAAGGAACATAAGCATGGCTGTTCCGGCGACAATTCCGGTGCTTTCGGCTGAAGGCAACCTGACGCGATATTTGCAGGATATCCGCAAATTTCCCATGTTGCAGCCGGAAGAGGAATTCATGCTGGCCAAACGTTGGCAGGAGCATGAGGACTTGGAGGCGGTTCACAAGATGGTGACCAGCCATTTGCGTCTCGTCGCAAAAATCGCCATGGGCTACCGCGGCTATGGCTTGCCGGTCGCTGAGCTGATTTCCGAAGGCAATGTCGGCATGATGCAGGCGGTGAAGCGGTTCGATCCGGATCGGGGCTTCCGCTTGGCCACCTACGCGATGTGGTGGATTCGCGCCTCAATTCAGGAATATATTCTCCATTCCTGGTCGTTGGTCAAGATGGGCACGACGGCTGCCCAGAAAAAGCTGTTCTTCAACCTGCGACGGTTGAAGGGGCAGTTGAAGGCCCTGGACGAAGGCGATCTGAGCCCGGAGAACGTCGAGAAAATCGCAACCAAGCTTCAGGTCAGCGAAGACGATGTGGTCTCGATGAACCGGCGGCTGTCCGGTGGCGACCAGTCGTTGAATGCGCCTCTGCGCGTCGATGGCGATGGCGAGTGGCAGGACTGGCTGGAAGACGAGTCCGACAACCAGGAGGTCGTGCTGGGACAGGAGCAGGAAATGGACCATCGCCGGCGCATGCTGGCCGATGCGATGCATAGCCTGAACCAGCGCGAACAGCACATCTTGACCGAACGCCGGCTGAAAGATGAACCGGCGACGCTGGAGGATCTCAGCGTCGAATACGGCATCAGCCGCGAACGTGTGCGGCAGATCGAAGTGAGAGCGTTCGAAAAATTGCAACGGGCGATGCGCAACGCCGTGGTTCAGGAAAACTTGGCATCGAACAAGGCCTCTCAAACCTATATTGAAGGGTAAATCGACCGGGAGTCGGCGTTGGGAGGCTTCCCAGCGCCGCTCTTGCCGCGCTACAGTCGGGCTCCATTCCATAGGGAGGTGTTCCGATGTCCGTCGGTTTGCTCGATCACTACAATATCCGTACTGGCAACCTTGCCGAAACCGTCTCGTTTTACGAGAAGGTGCTTGGCCTGACCAACGGCGACCGGCCGAATTTCTCGTTCCCCGGCGCGTGGCTCTATAGCGAAGGCCGCGCGGTCCTCCATCTGATCGATATTTCCCAGACCGACGAGCAAGCGGCATCTGGGTCCGGTTGCATCGACCATGTCGCGTTCGTCAGTTCCGGATTTGAAGCAATGAAAAAGCATCTGGCGTCGACCGGTTACGAGTACGAGGCGCGGATCGTGCCTGGCGGCCGGCTATGGCAGATTTTCGTGCGCGATCCGAATGGCGTCCTGCTGGAATTGAACTACGAAGCCGCCAAAGAAAAAGCCGCGTAATCAGAGGGAGAGCCGACCGATGGATGCCATCGCCTACCGCGTCGAAGCGGGCTATGAATTCCCGCGCGAGACCATCACCGTTACCCGGAACGAGCAGAATTGGCGACACGCGTGCTGCGACATTCCACACGGGTTCTATGGCGACCGCGCCGATCCAACGATCTTGGCAACGCGCCCGATCAAGGTGATCGGCAACGCCCTGTTCGCCAATTATGACGACCGCGGCTATGTCCACACCGAAAGCCGGATCAAACAGCATGCCCCGATCCCGCTGGAAACGCCGATCAGCTTTGCCGGCCGGTTTACGGCGGTGGACGACCATCCACGCGGTTGGATGATGCACGGCAGCTTCACCTACCATGGCCCGGACGGGCGGTTGCTGTTGGAGGTGATGCCGAAGGCTTTGATGGCTGACCAAAGCAAAATGCGACCGCGTCCGGCCGCCGAGGCGCTGGACCCATATTCTGACGTTCTCATCCCGCCGCCGCGGGTCAACCTGGAGCCCGGTTGGGAGTTGTTGTTCAACCGTCAGGTGACGCCGGCCAAGTGCCTGGGCTATAGCGGCAACACTGCCAACATCATCCACACGATTCCGTCGTATGCTCAGAGCTTTGGCTATCGCATGCCGATCCTCGCCGGCAATTCGTTGGTGCAAACCGCAGTGCAGGCGGCGCAGTCCGATGGCCTTGCCGATGCCTTTGAGGTGCACGTGCGCATGCTGCGACCGGTCCATTGGGATGACGGCCTGGCCGTGATCGGCCGCAGAGATGACGCTGGACGGGTCGCTGAGGTCAGGATTGTCGGACCTGAAGGCAAGCCCACCAACGACCTGGTGCGGCTGGCTTAGCAGGCTCTGCCCTGTCCCTTGAGTGACGGCGTAAAAGAAAAACGGCGAGGACCTGATACCTCGCCGTTTGCCGTTACTGGCCCGCCAAGCTTTATTGGCTTGCTAAAAGCACCAGCGACATCCAAGGCACGGCAGTCACGATCACCCACACCAGCATCAGCGGAATCAGCAGCTTGAAGATTTGCCGCACGATCTGGTCATAGGGAATGTGCAACACGCCGGAGACGACGAACAGGTTCAGGCCGTATGGCGGAGTGACAAAGCCGATGGTTGTTCCGACCACAAACACCACGCCCCAATGAATCGGGTTAATTCCTAGAGAATCGGCGACCGGCGCCAGGATCGGGCCGAGGATCAGCACGACGGCAATCGATTCGGTGATGGCGCCAACCGCCAGGATCAACAACATCATGACGCCGATCAATACGGTCGGCCCATAGGCTTGCCCCAATTCCCCGAGGAAGTCCTGGATGGCCTCCGGCAGGCCCATGACGCTGGAGACCTGTTGGAACTGGATGGAAAAGACTACCAAGGGCACCAGCAAGCCGGCCAAACGGGCGCTGTTCAACAGAATGTCTGGAATCTGCCGAACCTTAAGCTCGCCGCCCAGGATAGGGATCGTGCCGACGAAGAAACAATAGAGCGCGACGACGCCTGCGGCCTCCGTCGGACTGAAGTAACCCCAATAGATGCCGAAGAAGATAACGCCAATGGCGATGAATCCAGCCCAGGCCTTCAGCCCGGTTTTCACCACTTTACGCGCGCTGAAGCTGGAAATGCCTGTACCCGGCTCTATCTTGCCGGTCAGCACCACGGCGCTGCCGACCAGGGCAATGACCATCAGGACCCCTGGGATCATGCCACCTATGAACAGGTCGACGCTGGGCACGTCCATGGTGACGCCATAGATCAGGAAGATCACGCTCGGCGGAATGATCACGCCGACGGTACCGCCGGACGCGACGATGGCTCCGGCCAGCCCGGGGGAGATGCCACGCTGGATCATCTCTGGCCCCAGCAGACGGCCCATGGTCGCCGCGGTTGCCGCGTTTGATCCGGACACAGCGGCAAACAGGCCGCACGAGAACATGGTCGTCGCCGCCGTTGCGCCAGCCATGAACCCGACGATGGACCGCGAGAACTGAATCAATTTGCGGCTGATGCCACCCTCGGTCAGGAAGTCACCGGTGATCACGAACAGCGGTACGGCCAGGAAGATAAAACTCTTGATGCCGTCGCTGGACGAGATGCCGACATTGGTCAATGGGAAATTGACGATGAAATAGGACGAAGCAATCACCCAGGCCGCCAGCACCAGTAGTACCGGCGTGCCGAGGAAGAACAGAACCACGGCAATGCCGGTGATGTTCCAGACGTTCAGGACTTCGCGCAGCCAGTCCACCAAAAGTTCGATGGTCGTCAGGTCGTCGCCGCTCATCGGATGTTCTCCGCGGTAATCTCCGGTGCGCCAAAGTCGCCCTTAAGGGCGGCCAGCATCTGTTGGAACACCCGCACCATGGTGAAGGCCCAGCCGAGCGGCACGGCAATGCTGATGGCGGCCAGCGGAACGTCCGTACCGAAAATCTGTTGGTTAAAGCGCTCGTTCAGCAGCACGACGTCCCAGCTAGCGACCATCACGACCGCGCCGATGACGAACCAAAGCAGGCAATCGAACACCTCCATCCCCTGCCGCAGCCGGTAGGGCATGCGGTTGCGGAAGGTGGTGAACGAGAGGTGCGCACGCGACTTGACCCCGGCGGCCATGCCGAACCAGGCAAGCCAGACAAAGGCGCCCATGGCGACTTCCGGCCCCCATGAGGCTTGCTCGCCGGTAATAATCCGCCGGATGGTCTCCAGTCCTACCACCAGGATGATGGTGAGATAGGCAACCAGCATGATTGCCTTTTCAATCCAGGAAAATAGCGCGTCTATCGATCGGCCCATCTTTGGCTGCTCCAAAATCCGGGCGCACTTTCATGCTCCGGAATATTCGTTGGGGAAGCGATCAAAAAGCCCCGGAACGCAATTGGCGTCCGGGGCCTGGAGCGGGCTTTACGCCCACCACTTCTGGGCATTCAGCGGCTTGCCGCGCACTTTCTTTTCGTATTCGGCGACCGCGCCGAATACGTCGAGACCGGCGATTTCATCCAGTTTTTTGCGGATGTCACTGTAGATCGCGCCGTTGCGCTAGACCGCGCCGCGCTCGAGGAACGTGTCAATCTCCGCCTCGGACAGGCGGATGTCGCGCATAGTGGCCTTAAGCTGCTGGTAGTTGCTCTCGGGCGCAGGATTCGGGCCGTCGCCGGTGACATGATCCATGGCCCAGCCTAGCTTTTCGCTGGATTGGGCGCTGCCTTTGCGCATGGCTTCCCGCAGCACGTCCTGCAGGCGGGCGGGCATCCGCTCCATCGAGCGAACATTGACGAAGGTCGAGCCCATGCCCGGGCAGAAATTGAGGTTGACCGCCTGCGCCGTCACCTTGGTCATGCCAAAACCGGCGGCAGCGCCGCCCCAGGTCTCCATGCCATCGACGACGCCGGACTTCATGCCTTCCAAGGTTTCGGTCCAGGCCAGCGGCACCGGGCTCATGCCCAGCGACGCGGCGAAGTTTTTGATCATCTCCGAGTTGGTGATGCGCAGCTTGCGGCCCTTCAGGTCGTCCGGATGGCGCACTTCCGGCAGGTCGGAATATTTCAGGCCCATGAAGATGTCACGCGGATCGCTGGTGCAGTACAGGAACTCAACGCCGTATTTCTTGATCCAGACGTCACGGTAAACCTTGTTCATGCTGGGATCGTGCAGCAGGTTGACCAGAGAGGTACGGTCGCGCCACAGGAATGGCCAATCCAGCGCCTGTGCGTAATAGATCACCGCTGCCGCGTTTTGGGCGGAAGATCCGCCGATGTCGAGGACGCCGGCGCCAACGCGCTCAACGCACTGGTTTTCGGCGCAGGCTTGGCCCTTGTCGATCAACTGGATGGCGATCTCGCCGTCGGAATCCTGCTCGATCCATTTGACGATGTCATAGAGCTGGGTCTGCAAATACTCTTCGTTCTTTGGATTGACGACCGTAGCACCCCATCGCAGCGTGTATTTGGCTTTTTTGGCGGCCATTGCGTCTTTGGCGGCGAATTGGCTGATCGCGGTGCCGGCGCTGCCGGTAACAGCGGCAAAGAGCGCCGCCTTGGCGCCATAGTCTTTTGAAATGCGGAGAAAATCACGGCGGGAAAGAGTCATGACGGTCGGGTCTCCCATCTTTTGCATGGCCGCTAGCTACCGTTGGCGCGGTTTGCGGCGATTGGGGCTGTTGACCCAAGTCGAGCAGGTCAACCTGAGTGGCAGGCTGACGCTGTGCAATTAGGCCACAGCATAGTGCGGCTGGCCAGAGGAATTTGCATGGGCTCGCGTTTCGCAGGCAGGCTTGCTATAGCGGAGGACCAGACGCAAGGAGAGGCTAACCTCGTGTTCTTCGAACGGGATTTCGACCGGTTGCGCGACGGCATCGCCGGAAACATGGCGGCGTTTGCACCGCAAGCAGCGCCGGCGGATGGACTCAAGCGAGCCGCGGTGGCAATCGCCGTAACTGCCGATAGCGCTGGCGCCCCCGCGTTTTTTCTGACCAAACGCGCGCCGCGCCTGAATGCGCATTCCGGCCAATGGGCCTTGCCGGGCGGGCGTCTCGATCCGGGCGAGGATGCTATTGCGGCAGCCCTTCGCGAAATGGATGAGGAAATCGGCGTGCGCCTGCCAGCTTCGGCGGTGCTGGGCCTTTTAGACGATTACCCAACGCGGTCAGGCTATTGCATTACGCCGGTGGTGGTATGGGCCGGCCCTGGCGTCAAGGCTGTGCCGAACCCCGACGAGGTTGCCCGCCTGCATCGCATTCCCCTGGCAGACCTGGCTCCGGACGATGTTGTCGAACTGGCGCCGATCCCCGACAGCGACCATCCGCTCGTGCGGGTTCATATTGCCGAAAGTCATGTGCATGCGCCGACGGCGGCGCTGATCTATCAGTTCCGCGAGGTCGCCCTTGCCGGCCGGCATACGCCAGTGGCCCACCTGCAACAACCGAAATGGGCGTGGAAATAAGCCCTGCGGCCGGGCTATTGGGAGGCATCGCTGCCGGCGCTATCCCAAATCCCAGCCGCAGGGCGACCGTCCGGAGCAAGTCCCGATCCAATCGGATCGGGATCTGCTTTAGTCGACGATGGCTTGGTAGGATAGAACCCGCAGTTCGCGCCGGATCGGGTAGAAGCTGGACGGCATCAGCTGCGTCATGAACACGACCACCATGTCTTCCGCCGGATCGCACCAGAATGCGGTGCTGGCCGCGCCGCCCCAGGCGTACTCGCCGGCTGTGCCGACGATCTGGGCCTTTGCCGGGTCCAGCATGACGGAAAAGCCGAGCCCAAAGCCGATGCCATTGGTGGGGCTTTCGCTCCAGGTCGGCTGGCCCATGTCGGCCATGTCGCCGTTCAGGTGGTTCGACGTCATCAACTCCACGGTTTTCCGACCGAGCAGGCGCACGCCGTCCAATTCGCCTTTGTTCAGCATGAATTGGCAGAACCGCATATAGTCCTTGGCGGTGGAGCAGAGTCCGCCGCCGCCGCTGGCGACCGCCGGCATGGCGTTGTAGCGCGGGCTGTTCTGCGGGTCGTCGGCCAGTTTCAGCCCGCCGCCGGGCGCGACGGTATAGTTGGCGGCAAAGCGACCAATCTTATCGGCCGGCACAAAGAAATCCGTATCCACCATGCCCAGCGGCTTGATCACCTTCTCGCGCAGGAAATCGGCGAACGGCATGCCGCTGATTACCTGCACCATATAGCCCAGCACATCGGTGGAGACCGAATAGTTCCATTCGGCGCCCGGCTGCGCAATCAGCGGGCATTTCACCAGCTTTTCAATGACGCCTTCCAGCGAGGTCTGGCTGCCCCAGTTGAAATCGACGCCGGTCGAGCGGTACAGCGCGTCCACATTGTTCGACTCCATGAAGCCATAGGTCAGGCCCGACGTATGCGAGAGCAGGTCGCGATAGGAGATGTCGCGCATTGACGGCTCCGTCGAAATCGTGCCGCGGCTGCCGCCGGTCATCACCCGCAGGCCCTTGAATTCCGGCGCATAGCGGCTGATGGGGTCGTCCAGTTGAAACAATCCCTGCTCGTACAGCATCATGATCGCGGTCGAGGTCAGCGGCTTGGTCATCGAATAGATGCGAAAGATCGTATCCAACTTGGCGTCAACGCCACGCTCGACATCGGCCTTGCCGCTGACGCCGACATGCACGATTTCGCCGCGGCGCATGACGGCGGTCAGGGCGCAAGGCAACTTGCCGGAGCCGATCCATTTCTCGCGCCAGGCGTCGATGCGGGCCAGGCGCTCGTAAGAGAGGCCGACGGATTCGGGTTTGGCTGTCGTGGCGATGGCGGACATGGGCAGAGGCCTTTGACTGGAACATGGTTGCATTGGACTGAAGCTTACGCCAACGCCTGAGGCTGTCCTAGTGGCTATCCCTCAGGCCGGAATTTCAACTCCTCACGAGGGCAGTCGGTCGGCCGATTCGATGGCGAGTCGGCGGAGATACGCCAGCAGCGGCTCGCGGAACACGGCGAAGGATTTGTAGGTGTCCATCTCTGGCGCCATCGTTTCAATGGCGGTCAGCAGGCGTCGGGCGCGGACCTTGTCGTTGGCGACCGCGCAAAGCGGGGCCTGGTAGATCCGGATGCCAAAGCAGATGGCCTGGGTTTCCGGCAGGCGCATCAGCGTCTGGCGCTCGGACCGGAACCACACGGAACTGCCGATGGTTTCCACTGAAAACCGAGGGTCGGCGGCGGTGCGGCCATGGCCTTGCGGCTGGAACAGGGCGTCATCGTCCAGCAGCGACCAGTTGATGCGCCAGACCGGCTTATCCACTTTGAGGTATTGGAAAAAGCGATCGACCTGCCGGCTCATCCGTTCGGCATAAAGTGGAACCGGGCCGTGAATTGCCGCAAGCGGAAGGCCGATCTTGTCGGCCAGTTGCCAGCGGCTGGGAAAGCACAGGCTCGCCGCGGTCAGTTTGTATGGGCTGTCCGGCCCATCCGATTGCATCAGGCATAGGTCTTCCTGCACCAGGCGTCCGGCGGTCATCAGCGGTGGGTTGCCGCCGTTGAGGGCGACGCGGCGGTCAACGCCAATGTGGATGGCATCGGCCTCGCGTCGGTACAGGCCCTGGAACCGGGCGGGCAGGTGGCTGACCAGACGCGCCAGCAACTCGGCCTGGGCCGGCTCGCTGCCTGGAAGGGCTGCAAACACTTCTGCCGGACGCTCGGCCAGCAACCGGTCTTTTTCGGCGAGGTGCGCTTCCAGGTCGGCGTCGGGCGCAATCCACTCCGCCGGGTCAAGCGGGCGCAGCGCCATGGCAAGACGCCATGGTCCGTCCTCGATCGGAAACAGCGGTGCTGCGCCGCTCATGCCTGGCTCAGGCGGCCTTGCCGGCCTGCCACGACCGCAGCACCGCGTGCGCCTTGCCATTGTCCATCGCGCCTTCGCCCTTTTTGGCGGTCAACTCGATGACATAGCCGTTCGGATCGCGGAAATAGATCGAATCGATAAAGCCGTGGTTCGAGATGCCGCGGGTGTGGATGCCGGCGGCCTTGCCCTTCTCGAACATGGCATGCAGGTGGGCCATGTCGACTTCCAGCGCGATGTGCAGGTCGAAGTCGTGCTGGTCCTTGAATTCGAAGGGTTGATCCGGCGCTTCGAAAAAGGCGAGGAACGATCCGTCCGCCATTTCGTAGAAGGAATGCAGCACCTTGGCCTGGCGGCCGGTTTGGGTGGTGTTGATCTCGAACGCCTCCGCCAGCGGCAGGCCAAGGAAATCCTCATAGAATTGGCGCGTTTCCTCAGAGTCGCGGCAGCGGTAGGCGTTGTGGTGCAGACCTTTGATGGCAATTGACATGCAGGCAGGCTCCTCGAAGGGGTGGGCGTAGACGGTGTATAAATGGGGTTGCCCGCTGTGCGCTGCGAGCAATGCTTTAATGCTCGCGCAGCAGGCTGCCGAAGCCGTCGATCCGGTCGGTGATGCCGTTCTGGCGCAGGGCCCACCAATAGGTCGCCGTATTGATCGCCAGAACTGGCTTGTCGAGCCAGAATTCCGCCATTGGCGCAATGTGTGCGAACGCCAGGTTGGTGCCGACCTGCAGGATCGCCTCCACCTGCGGGTCGTTGACGGCATTGACGGCGTCGCGCAGCGTGCGGGCATCCTCGTGCGCGATCAGGGTTGGACTCTTGCTTTTCAGGCCGCAGATCGCCTGGACCTCAAAACCGCAATCGGTGAAGAATTTCCGCACCTCCTCGTCCCCCACCGGCATATAGGGCGTCACCACGCTGATGCGCCGGATATCGCCATAGCAGCGCAAGGCCGCCTGGCTGGCGTCAGAGCCCATCGCGACCTGCAGGCCCGAACGCTCCTTCAGTTTTGCTTCCAGCTCTTTCGAGCCGGCAAGGCCGCCCCAGAACGTCTCGGACGACATGCCCATGATCAGATAGTCCGGCCGCGCCGTCATCGCGCGGTCTACGGCTTGCATCAGTTCGGCGCGGATGCGGACCATCAACTGCTCGAAATCCGCGTCGGAGCCCAGCGGGTCGTCTGGAATATGGATGCGGGAGAAGTGGTTGGTGACGCCATGGGGCGCCATCCGGTCGAACTCCGGCTGCACCACTGTGTTGGTGGAGGGTGCTACGACAGCGAACTTCCTGCGGTAGCCGAGGGCGTCAACCATAGGGGTCAGTCCTTTTCGTTCCGGCCGACGGCGGCGCGGGCGGCGGCGATGGCCTCGTCGGCAGTCAGCAGGTCGGCGTATTTCTGGCCCATGTCGAACAGGTTGGCCTCATGCGGCTCCAGGGCGCGGTCGCCGCAGCAATCGGTG
>JAYPXD010000054.1:13430-15175 GCA_038135395.1 Alphaproteobacteria bacterium
ACGCTGGCCCGCACGCAACCGGACGTGGTCGCGCCGGCGACCAGCAGCGAGTCGACGCCTTTCGCATTCAGCCAGGACGCCAGCGAGGTGCCGAAAAATGCGCTTGGGCCGGTCTTACGCACCACGTACTCGCCCGGCTGCGGCGCAAGTTCCGGCACGATCTGGGAGATGTCCGCAGCATCGGTCAGACGCTTCAGCGCGGGCACTTTCATACCGAAAACCCCGGCGTCCGAGCCATCGTCGGCAAACACCGCCCGCGTGTAGGCAACCGGCAGGCCGAGGGTGCGGGCCTCGCGCAGCAAAGGCACGGTAGCGGCGACGGCATCTTTGACATTACCGCCGCCGAACACCTCCGGGTCGGCAAACCCGACCTGGAAATCGACGATCAGAAGGGCCGGGCTGCGGCCCATGCCGACCCGGTTGCCGAAGTTCTGTCGGGCGTAGACGTCAGAGGACATTCAGGCGCTCCATTTCGCGGAAGGTGAAGCCAGCCCCGCATTGCGCTGGGCGTGAAGGCGAGGCAGCGAGGCGCAGGCGGTTATTCGGCAGCCTGTTTTAGGCCGGCCTCCGCCGTGATCGCTGCGTCGATCCGTTGGCGGACGTGGAAGAGCGCTGCGTCGTGGGAGATGGCCTGCATGGGCCGGTTCGGCGCGCGCGTAATGTTGCGCTGCTGTGCCTCGATCATCGCCTTGTCTTCCAGGAAGGCATTGGCGACGGTGTCGTGCACCTGTTGCGTGACCTCTGGCCGATCGATCGCGAAATCATGCGACTGCGCAAAGAAATAATGCGTGGTGGTCTCGGTCTCGGGTGTCAGCGCCGTCATGTGGCGGAATTGAACTGCGGTCTCGCGCGGTCCCTGGTGGCCGCCTTTGCCGACGGCCTCGGCGCCGCCATCCATGAGCATGACATTGCCGGCCACATGCCAGTCATAGAGGTTCCAGCGGTCGACATTGGTGGTAAAGCCGCCGAACTTGCGGAAGTGTGGGGCTGGCGGCTCGTTGGGGGCGAGCTTGGTGACGCGTAACCCCGCGGGAATGCGCTCTAACTGCGCTTTCTCCGTCGCCTGGCTGGCATTGCCGATGGAGTTCTCGTGCACAAAGGCCAGGTGCGAGAAGTCGAGCAGATTGTCCGCGATCAGGCGGTAGTCGGCCTGGTAGTGAATGTAGCCTTCCAGATTGCGCCAGCCCGGATCGGTCAGATAGGGCCAGTAGGGGATAGCGGTCGGATCGGCCAGAGCTGCTTCGCCCATCCAGACCCAGACGAGCGTCTGTTGCTCCACCGCCGGAAAACTCCGCACCCGCATGGCGGGCGGGATAGACTGTTGGCCCGGGATTTCGACGCACGCGCCATCGGCCGCGAACTTCAAGCCATGGTACATGCAGCGCAGGCAATCGCCCTCGCGCCGGCCTCTGGAGAGGGGAGCGGCGCGGTGGCAGCACCGGTCCTCCAGCACCGCGACCTGGCGGCCCTCGCAGCGATACAGCACCAGCGGTTGCCCCAGGATGATGCGGGAGAGGAAGCCGTCGCCATCGAGTTCGCTCGCCCAACCCGCAACGTACCAGGCATTTTTGATCCACATGGCGCAAGCATCCTTCCCAGGCTGGACGTTACACGGCAAAGCCGCCGGTCTTGGTCTCCAGATACTCGGAAATGCCTTCGCGGGCGCCCTCGCGGCCGAGACCTGAGTCTTTGGTTCCGCCAAACGGCGCGCTGGCCGACGTCGGGTTGATGTCGTTGATGCCGAT
>JAYPXD010000054.1:15185-16279 GCA_038135395.1 Alphaproteobacteria bacterium
CGCATGCCGGTGGCGATGCTGTTTGTATAGACGTACGCCGCCAGCCCGTAATGGGTATCATTCGCCATGGCGATCACGTCGTCGTCGTCGGTGTAGGTGATGACCGGCGCGACCGGGCCGAAGGTTTCCTCACGGTAGATCAGCATGTCCGGGCGGACGTCCGCCAGCAGCGTCGGCGCATAGAAGCTGCCGCGGTCAAGGCCGTTGTCCATCAGGCGGTGGCCGCCGGCCAGCACGCGCGCGCCTTTCGCCACCGCATCCTTCACCTGCCGGTCGATCTTCTCGATGGCGGCCTCGTTGATCAGTGGGCCGACGCCGATGCCGTCCTCCAGGCCGTTGCCGGCGCGCAGGCGGGTGACGCGGCTGGTGAACTCCTCCAGGAAGGGCTCAACCTGGCTTTCGTGCACGAACATGCGGTTGGGGGAGATGCAGGCCTGTCCGGTGTTCAGGAACTTGACCGCCGCGGCCCCCTTGGCCGCGTGGACCGGGTCGGCATCCTTGAAGACGATGAACGGCGCGTGGCCACCCAACTCCGCCGAGACGCGCTTCATGTTCGATGCCGCCTTGCCGACCAGCATCTTGCCGACGGCGGTGGAGCCGGTGAAGGTGATCTTGCGCACCAGGGGGTTGGTGCAGAATTCCTCGCCGATCGGCTTCGGATCGCGGGCGGTGACCAGGTTGATCACGCCTTCCGGCACGCCGGCATCGATGAAGCACTTGTAGGTCTCAATGGCGCAGAGCGGCGTCGCCTCCGCCGGCTTCAGCACGATGGTGCAACCGGCGGCCAGCGCCGGCGCCATTTTGCGCGTCAGCATGCTGATCGGATAGTTCCACGGCGTCACCGCTGCGACCACGCCGACCGGCTGGCGCAGCACCAGAAACCGCTGGTCAGAACGGCCGGACGGCAGGATATCGCCATAAACGCGCTTCGCCTCCTCCGCATAGAACAGCAGGAAGTCGGCGGCATAGCCCACCTCGTTGGTGGACATGCGCAGCGGCTTGCCCTGCTCGATGGTCATCAGGCGGGCAAGATCCTTGCGCCGCTCCAGCATGATCTGGTGGGCCTTGTAGAGGATGGCGGAGCGCTCGAACGC
>JAYPXD010000055.1:0-1052 GCA_038135395.1 Alphaproteobacteria bacterium
TTCATAGAGTTAGAGCAGATTCACCCGATCCTATCGGATCGGGATCTGCTCTAGCGTGCCGTCATGCCGGCATCAATGACCAACTCGGACCCGGTCATATAGCTGGATTGGTCGCTCGCCAGGAACAGGATGCCATTGGCGATGTCCTGTGGCTTGCCGAGGACGCCAGTCGGCACTACCGCGCTGGCGCGTTGGTTCAGGTCGCCGGCGTTGCGCCGCGCTTCCCCACCCGGCAGGATCGCATTCCAGATGGGCGTCTCGATGATGCCGGGGTGCACCGAATTGACCCGGATTTTCTCCAGTGCGCCTTCTAACGCCGCACACTTTGTGAACAGCCGGACCGCGCCTTTGCTGGCGCTATAGGACGCCAGACCAGAGTTGTTGCCCTTAAGGCCCGCTACGGAAGACAGGTTGATGATCGAGCCACCACCGGCGCGGCGCATGGCCGGAAATGCGTGCTTCACGCCGAGGAAGACGCCTTCGACATTGATAGCGTGCTGTTTGCGCCAATCCTCCAGGCTGAATGTCTCGATGGGCCCGGCAATGGCGATGCCGGCATTGTTCACCAGCACGTCGAGCTTGCCGAACGCTGCCTCCGTGGCGGCGATGACTTCCTGCCAGCGGTCTTCGCTGGTGGTGTCCTGGGCCATCGACTGCGCTTTGCCCCCGGCCGCGCGGATTTCGGCGGCGGCTGCCGCGGCGGTCGCCTCGTTCAGGTCCGTCACCATGACCGATGCGCCTTCGCGGCCCAGTGTCAAAGCGGTTGCTCGCCCGATCCCTGAGCCGCCGCCCGTCACCAATGCGACCTTGCCTGAAACCTGACCCATGTTTTGTGTCCTCGATTGCTGTGGTTATGTCCTGGTGAATGTATCGATGCCCAGCGTGCGGCGAAACTCCGCGCTGGTTTCTGCCTTGGCGTCTTCCAAGGGGATACCGGTTGCGTCGGCAATTTTGACCACCGCGGTGAAGATGGCAATGGTGGCCGCGGTATCAACCAGGGCAGCCTCGCCCAGTTGCTGGCGGACGGCCTCACGCTCACTGGCGAAGTCGCC
>JAYPXD010000055.1:1062-16276 GCA_038135395.1 Alphaproteobacteria bacterium
GCGAAGCGCAGTAACAATTCGCCATCGGCAACGCCGCCGGTGCTGTTGCCGTCCATTATCGCCTCGAACTGATAGGAATGCCCCGTATGATCGCCGCTCCCACGGAGCAGCACGATATGCGAGGTGGTTCAATAGGTACATCGGTTCAGCGCGCTCATCCTCGCCGCCAGCAACTCGATCTGCGCGTGCGTGATGGCGCGGTACTCTGTGCCATAGTCGCGCAATTGCGCATCCGGCAGGTACATGACGTTGTCGAGGTCGAAAAAGTTCACCACCTCCGCTGGGACCAGGCTGAGCGCGCGGTGAATGTACATGCCGGCGCGGCCAAGATACATCGCGGCCTCGTCCGGGTCGGATGCGTCGACATCCGCCGGCGCCACCATCGGCACATAAGCCTGATCGAACGCGGCGCCTTTCGGGCGTTTTTGCGAGGGCATGCCTGGCAAAGGCTCCGGCAGCGCGCGAAGCGGCTGGCCCAGGATGGCCGAGAAGGCATCGATGGCGGTCACCGAAGCGACAATCCCAACCAATTCGACAAACCGCTCCGCCGATAGCACGCCCGGCACAAACCGCCGAAACAGCGTCGGGCCGAACCGGTCAGCATCGGTGCGGATGCGGTGGATCAGGTCGATGACGCCTTCGCTCAGGCCGCCGGCTGGGCCGGAATGGCTGCCACTCACCGCGTTGGCCGTCAGCGCAGCTTTCCGAGCCCGGCAATGGGGGCAGGTAAGCGCCGCCCGTGTTGCCGCCGCTATGGCCACGCGCTCCGCACCGCTCCACCAGGTACCCGGCCGGGCGAGGCGGCCCCACGACCGTTCGTGCGCCGCCAGCAGGTCCGGCCGCAGTTTCGAGATGGACAGCACGCATACCTCCCGCAAATCCGATGCGCCAAGGGGAGCACACTTTTGGCAGGGCTTCAACGCGATAGGGCTACCACCGGCGACCGGACTGTCCTAGCATTATCGCCAATCGATCATCCGCTCCAGAGGAGCTGCCTATGTCGCTCAGTTTCCGCCAAGTCGGTCCCTGTTTCGCTGCCGAAGCATCGGGGCTGGATATCACCAAGCCGATCACGCCAGCGCAGGCCGACGAGATTCATGCCGCCATGACCGAATACGCGGTCGTTGTCTTTCGCGAGCAGCCGTTGACCGATGAAACCCAGATGGCCTTCACCCTCAGCCTCGGCCCGATCGAGCCGCCGGTGACGACCAACCTGCGCAACAAGGATCAGCTGCGGATTTCGACCAATTTCGCCGACGTCTCGAACCTGGATGAGAATAACAAGGTGTTTGGGCGGGACGATCGCCGCCGCCTGTTCGGCATCGGCAACCGTCTCTGGCATTCGGACTCCTCGTTCAAGGTGGTGCCGGCGAAATACTCGCTGCTACACGCGCGCTCCGTCCCGTCGAAGGGCGGCGACACGGAGTTTGCCGACATGCGCGCCGCCTATGACGCGCTGGACGAGGAGACCAAGGCGGAGATCGAGGATCTGGTCTGCGAGCACTCGCAGCTCTATTCGCGCCGCCTGATCGGCTTCACCAACTTCACGGATGAGGAGCGGGACCGGATGAAGCCGGTGCTGCAACGGCTGGTGCGCGTCCATCCCGACACGGGCCGCAAGTCGCTCTACCTCGCCTCTCACGCGGGGGAGATCGTGGGTTGGCCGACTCCGGAAGCGATGCTGCTGCTCAGCGACCTGACCTTCCACGCGACCCAGCGCGAGTTCGTCTACAAGCACCAGTGGCGCAAGGGCGACCTGGTGATCTGGGACAACCGCCGCACCATGCACCGCGCCCGGCCCTTCCCCTCACACGAACCGAGGGATGTGAGGCGGACGACGCTGGCCGGCGAAGGGCCGACGGTGGCGCAGCAGGCGGCGGCGGAATAGGGAAATGACTTCTGTGGCGTCAGGGTGCCTGTCCAGCGCCGGATCGGCTTTCTGATAAAGTCACGGGATAAGATAAGCCACGGTGGTCGGGGAGCCCGGGTTCGAACCGGGGACCTCTAGTTCCCAAAACTAGCGCGCTACCAGACTGCGCTACACCCCGACATGCGTGAGCGGAAGCATTTACGCTTCTATCTTTGGCTTGGCAAGCCGTCGTAACTCCGGCCAGTAGTATCCGGCTAAGCAAAGCGCCAAAAAGCCCTCGGTCGCGATGATCGTGACGGCAATGGCCGCAGAAAACTGGCTGGCGAGGAACCCAACGTGTAGGATGCCGAGCGGACCGAAGCCGATGCACATGGCCAAGACGCCCATCACCCGGTTGCGGCGTTCCGGTGGGGTATTGAACAGAATCAGAGCGCTCTGCATCGTCGCAAATCCGGCAATGCCAAAGCCGCCGATGAACAGCACCGGCAGGGCCAGCCAAAACGTATCCGAGATCGAGAAAATCAGAATCGCAGCCAAATAGAACAAAGAGCCGAACCAGAAAATTCGCCCGAACATCGCTGGCGTTGCGTTAAAGGCGATCATCAACGCGCCGAGGAATGCGCCGCAGCCTTCCGCCGACATGAGAATGCCGATAGGGAAGGGGGTCAGGCCCAGTTCCACTTTGCCAATGACGGGCACCATGGAGACGTAGGAGAAGCCCCAGAAATTCACGATGATGGTCACGACCAATGCGGCCTGCACCAGCCGCGTCGCCCGGATCGTTGCCATCCCGTCGCGCATGACGCTGATGATCGATGTGCCGCGCCCGGTGATCTCGGTACCGGACTTGACCGGCAACAGCAGGATGGCTCCCAGCGTGTACAACGCAAACCCCAGAGTGAACGCGCCATAGAGGCCGATGAATTCCAGCAGCATGCCGCCAACGCTCGGCCCCAGCATGCGGGTGAAGTTGTTGGTTGAGGATTCGAGGCCCATGGCCGCGCCGATGCGCTCGGTGCCGGCAATATGGCCGATCATCGTGCGCCGCACCGGCATTTCCATCGCCCAGAAAACGCCCGATATCGCCGCACCGATCCCGACGTGCACCAAGGTGATGTGTCCGGTGTAGGCCAGCGTCGCCAACACGCCATAGAGCACCGCGATGCAGATCACGCCGCCCAGCAACAGCCGCTTGCGGTTCACCCGCTCGGCCCATGCGCCGATGACCGCACCGAAGAGCAGCATCGGCAGCATCCGCAGGAACAGCATCGAGGCGACGACTAACGCATCGCCTGTAACCTGGTGCGTGTAGACGCCAACGGCCAGCACATCCAGCCATCGCATAACGCCGACCAGGGCTCCCGCCATCCAAACATGGCGAAACTCAAACTCTTGCAGCAACGACCAGGGGCCGGCGCGGGGTGACTCAGCCACGATGATTGGGCGCTTTCCTAAAGGCGGCAGCTATTGCTATTGTTGGGTTCTATTCAACGACGGAACCTCCGCGCTGTCACGCCCGTTCCTAGCCCAAGAGCCTAAAGAATGCCTATTATCGCCGCCGATTCTCTTCGCGCCTCTGTCCGCGCCATGTGCAAAGCCGCAGGGTCTTCCGACTATGAGGCCGAATTGGTCGCCGACAATCTGGTGATGGCCAACCTCTCCGGCCACGATTCGCACGGCGTCGGCATGCTGCCAAATTATTTCGATGGCATTCACTCCGGTGCGTTGCAATTGAACCAACATGCAGACATCGCGCGGGACGAAGGGGCGGTGATCGTTATCGACGGCAATTGCGGCTTTGGCCAGGTCATCGGCAAGGAGGCCTTTGACATCGCCATCGACCGGGCCCGGCAATATGGCACGTGCGTCATGGCGATCCGCAACAGTTGGCACCTCTGCCGCATCGGCGCGTGGGCCGAGCAATGCGCCGCGGCGGGCATGGTCTCCACCCACCACACCAATGTCATCGGGCATGGCGCAATCGTCGCGCCCTACCGTGGCACCGATGGCCGCTATGTCACCAACCCCTATACGGCGGTGATGCCGGCGACCGAGAATAACCCGCCGGTCCTGCTGGATTTTGCCACCAGCTTTGTGGCGGCCGGCAAGATCCGCGTCGCCCGCAACAAGGGAATCGAAGCGCCGGAAGGTGCGTTGATCGACCACAAAGGCCGGCCGACCCGCGATCCGAAAGTGCTCTACGAGGAGCCGAAAGGCGCGCTCACGTCGTTCGGCGCCCACAAAGGCTATGGCATGGCGCTGATCAACGAACTGTTTGCTGGCGTACTGTCGGGTGGCGGTACTTGCCGCCCGGAAACGGCGCGCGACCCCGTTTCGACGATCAATTGCATGTTGTCTGTAGTGATCGATCCGGGCCGGTTGGTTGACCGCGCTTTCTTCAACTCCGAGGTCGACAAAACGATAGCGCATGTCAAAGCCTCGCCGCCTGCCAACCCGGCCGAGCCGGTATTGGTCCCGGGCGACCCGGAACGCGCGACCCGGGCGGATCGCGGCGCGAATGGCATCGACGTCGATCCGGAAACCTGGAGCCAGATCAAAGACCGCGCCGCCCTGTTCGGGTTGGAGCGGGCCGAGATGGACCGCATCGCCGGCGTTGCTTAGCGCGGGCGCCGTACATCGCAGTTTCCGGAAGGACCGATCCATGCCGCTATCCCAGACGCAATTGGATTTGTATGAGCGCGACGGCTACGTCTTTCCTATCGGCGTCCTCAGTCCGGACGCGAAGTCTCACCTGCTGTTCAAATGGCTGGACTACCTGATCCGCGACGCGCGCGTGCTCGACCCAATCGAGCAGTTGATCGGGCCGAATATTCTCTGCTGGAACACGATTTTCTGGATCAAGGACGCGGGCTCGCAGACCTTTGTTTCCTGGCATCAGGACAATACCTACTGGGGTCTTTCCAGCGACAAGGTGCTGACAGCCTGGCTGGCGCTTTCATCGGCGCAGGTGGAAAACGGCTGCATGCGCGTGATGCCGGGAACCCATAAGGGCGATACGCTGCACCACGAGGAGCGCTATCACGAAGCCAATATGCTGACGCGCGGCCAGGAAATCATGGAGGGCGTTGACGAAGCCTGCGCCGTGCAAATGCCGTTGGCGCCGGGGCAGATGTCGATTCACAATTACCGGGCCGCGCACGCCAGCGGCCCGAACATGGGTGCTGACCGCCGGATCGGCGTTTCCATGCATTTCATGCCGGCTGACACGCAGCAATTGGTCGGAGCATGGGATTCCGCGGCGCTGGTGCGCGGCCAGGATCCGCGGCGGGCGTTTGAACACACGCCGCGCGTCTCATGCGACCTGGACCCCGCCGTTCTGGCGTTTCAGGCGAAAGCTGCCAAGGCCGTAAGCGAGATCGTCTATCACGGCGCGGCCAGCAATACCGCTAAGCTTTAGCTATAGCGGCGCTGTCGCCTGCCGGAGCCAGGCCAGCGTTTTTTCGTCCAGATGCGGCCCGATTTCGGCCAGTACCCGGGCGTGGTAGGCGTCAAGCCAGTCCCGCTCTGCTGGCGTCAGCATCTTTGCATCTATGGCACGGCGATCGATCGGAGCCAGGGAGATCGTCTCAAATTCCAGAAACCTGCGGCCGGCATCGCCCGGCTCCGGGCTATCGCGCACCACCAGCAGGTTCTCGGTGCGGATGCCGAAGGCTTTGGTTTTATAGTAGCCAGGTTCGTTCGAAACGATCATGCCCGGGACAAAGGCCACTGCGCCGGTCTTGGCGACGCGCTGGGGGCCTTCGTGCACGCCAAGGTAAGAGCCGACCCCATGGCCTGTGCCGTGGTCAAAGTCCAGCCCGTCCGCCCACAGCGGCGCGCGTGCCAGCGCGTCCAATTGCGTGCCCGTGGTCCCGGCAGGAAAGCGCGCGGTCGCCAGCCCGATATGTCCCTGCAGCACCCGGGTGAATGCGCGCCGCATCTCGGCCGTTGGCGTGCCAATGCACACGGTGCGCGTGATGTCGGTGGTGCCGTCGCGGTACTGCCCGCCGGAATCGACCAGGTAGAGCGAGCCCGGACCAAGCTTGCGCTCGGTCGCCGCCGTCGCACGGTAGTGGACGATAGCGCCGTTCGGCCCGAATCCCGATATTGTCGGGAAGCTTTGGTCACGGAACCCGGGGACTTCGCGCCGGAAGGCCAGCAACTGGTCGGCAGCCGCCACTTCGCCAACCTGTCCGCCTGGGCCGTGTTCGTCGATCCAGGCCAGAAATCGAACGATGGCGACAGCATCGCGCCGATGCGCGGCCCGCGACCCGTCCAATTCCACCGCGTTTTTGGCAGCCCTGGGCGCGACGCAGGGGTCCGCGCCGTTGCAGATGTCGGCTCCCGCGTCAGCCAATCGATTCAGCACCCAGGCAGGCGTGTTCTGCCGGTCGGCCAGGACTTTGCCTGAAGCGCTGCCCAGCTTGTCGAGTACTGTCCCCAACCCTTCGACTGGCAGGACCTGCACTCCATTCCCCAGGTGCTGCCGGGTATCGGCCAACAGCTTGCGGGAATCGCAGAACAGGTCGGTGCGTCCGTCGCAGTAAAGAATGGCGAAGCTCAAGGGCAAAGGCGTGTGCGCCGTGTCGCCGCCGCGAATGTTCAGCAACCATGCGACCGAGTCCGGCTGGCAGAGCACGGCGGCCGCCTGACCGGCGGCGGCCAATGCTTCGCCGAGGCGTTGCCGCTTAGCCTCCGCAGCCTCGCCGGCGAATTCCATCGGATGTGGGATCACTGGCGCCAGCGGACGGGCAGGGCGGTCTTTCCAAATGCTGTCGATCGGATTGGAGTCCACCAGCTCCAATGTGCCGCCGGCTGCGTGCGCGGCTGACTGATACCGCTCTACGGCGTCGGCGCTGTGCAGCCAGGGATCGATGGCCAGTTTAGCGCCGCTCGGCAGGTTGGCGGTGATCCAGTCGGTCGGCGGTTGTTCGGTCACATGCTGCAGTTCGAAGGCCGCGGTATCGACCTGGTCACGGACTTGCAGGGTGTATCGGCCATCGACAAAGATTGCGGCTTTCTCTGCAAGTACAACAGCGAGCCCCGCCGAGCCGGAAAATCCCGTCAACCACGCCAGCCGCTCGCTGGCGGCCGGGATGAACTCGCTTTGGTGCTCGTCGCCGTGCGGAATGATAAAGCCGTCCAGGCGGCGGCTTTTCAGTTCTTGGCGCAAGGCCGGCAATCGATCCGGCAAATCCAGGGCAGCGGGCTTTGGCTTGGCCAATGCTGCGCGCGCCGCCTTAAGGACGGCTAGCAGTTCCGGTGTGGGCGATGGCGCAAAGAGCTTTGGCCAAATGCCACTATCCGCCGCCAGTCCGGATTGCGGCGCGCCCTGCAATCCCCGCAACAGCGCAAACGCATCGGCCAGCTGAACAGACCGGGGGCAAGACGCCAGGGCGGCCGCCAGTTCGGCTTGCAGGAATGGTGGAAGAGTTGAGTTCGGCATCGGGTGGCCTTACGCAAGATTCAGACAGGGGGCACACGCAAGATCGGCATTCCCGACCGTCGCGAGAGGATCCCGGGACACAAACCCACTATGGAACAAAATGGGCAAGACAAAAACGGTCAATGAAATTGCGGCGGTTCCGAACGGAATCATGCCAAAGCATGTCGAACGATGGTGATATGCATCAATTGCATTGCTGCACTGCAAAATGATGACTGGTGCAGGTGCAGCAACTCGCCGATATACGCTGGGTAGCCACCGATTGGCGGGGGTTACCAGTTCTAAGCGGGAGTTTGAACCGTGGGCGTTCTTTCTTATCCAACGAATTTTTTCGACAATGTTGCGACGCAGCATGGCGCGTCGGTTACCATCGACGATCAGTTGGAGCGCGCCATCCTGAATGCACAGCGTAAAGACGCTGCTATCGTAAAACGTGTGCTCCAGGGCCTTATGACATGGCTCACCACCTCGGAGGCACGCCCGGACGATCGGATGGCCAATGCCATCCTCGCTTGCCAGCGGCGCGATGCGGCCATTGTCTGGCATGTGCTGGGCAATTAATTGCCAACCGACGAAATGCAAAGAGCCGCCAGCATTGCTGCGGGCGGCTCCATAGCAATATAACGCTGACCTTACTTGTGGGCAGCGCGGTATTTTTCCCAATACTCCGGCCATGCTTCCTTCGGGTCAATCTTGTTGCCCTTGGCGGTCTCGGCCGCGCGCCAGGTGTGGAACTCGTCCTGGGCGTCGCCCCACAATCCCAGGTATTTGTTCAGGCGGGCTACGCGTTTGTCCTGCCAGTCCTGATCGGCAGCGGTCCAGTAGCCCTTCTCCTTCATGTAGCGGATGGTGCCTTCGTGCATCGGTGCGTCGGCAGGGCCTTTGCCGGATCGTTCAACCGCCCATTCAGTGCTCGTTGCCGTGGTCTTATTATAGTCCTCGTAGGCGATGTCCGCAGCCAGAACGAACTGATAAGCCTCGTCTGCGGAGACGTCTTTAGGATAGACCGTGATCATCGGATAACGGGACTGCATCAGGTTTTGCGGCGCTGCCTCGCTGAGCCCGGCGCCACGCGATTCGCGCACTGGCCCCGCGAAGTCGATGACCGCGGTCAGTTTTGCCCAACCCGCTTTGTCGTCCGGCGGCAATTGTGCATAGGTCAGGCCACGCGGGCTTGCCTCAATCTCGCGCATGTTGGCCGACGTTGTCACGCTGCTGAACGCGTCGAGTTGGTTGGCCAGCACGGCGGTCTTCATTGCGCCATAGGAACCGAACCAGACCGGAGTGATATCCGCGCGGGTCAGGCCGGCAAAGGCCAGGTAAGCGTCGTTCTTGACGTTGACCGACGGATTGCCTTTGACGTAGCCGAGCCGCTTGCCCTTCAGATCGTAGATCGTCACGACGCCAGTGTCTTTGGCGACCGCCAGTGCGGTGGAACTGGGTTTGCCCAGGACAATGCGGATATCCTGCGGACCCCAGGTTTCTTCCGCGAAGTCATAGCTGCCTTCGGACGAGAAATATGCCTCGTTCGCCAGGAAGCCATAGCTGGCCTTGCGGGTGACCAGCGGCAGTAGTCGTCCAATGGACGTGCCGGCCGGGATGATGCGAATGCGCGAGCCAAAGTGCTTCTTGAAGGCATTGGCCATGCCGGTTGCTTCGGCGTATCCGGACGACCCAAGGTCATAGGCGGTCCAAACCATGGTCTTGGGCAATTTCGGCTCTGCAGCCACAGCCATGGACGTGACGCCGGCAAGTGCCAGCGTGGTCAACATTCGTAACACGATGATCGTCTCCATGATGAGGTGGTATGTCCCGAGATTTGGGTACCTGCCGCATCGGACGCTTGTATTGCCGGGCTGTCAATCCAAAAGGTTCGCCGCTGCCTATGAGAATAATTCGCAGGAATGACAGTCCAATTCGGGATTAAATAAAGGACCGCCAGCAGTCTTGCCGGCGGCCCCAATGGCTCCAATAGTCGAAGTTAAGCGGTGTCGCTGGCTATTTCAGCTTGGCTTTCCGCGCCTTTTCCCAATAGTCAGGCCAGGCGTCCTTGGCGCTGATCTTGTTGCCTTTCGCGCCCTCTGCGACCCGCCAGTCTGTAAATTCCTCCTGCGCCTCTTCCCAGGCCGCGAGGACGGCGTTCAAGCGCGCCAGGCGTTTATCCTGCCAGGCCTGATCCTGGTCCCGCCACAGGCCTTTTTCCTTCATGTAGCGGATCGTGCCTTCGTGCGCCGGTGCGTCATACGGCGGCCGGCCGGCTTTATCCAACGCCCAGTTAAAGGAACTGGAGGTGGTGTTCTTGAAGTCATCGAAGCTCATGTCGATGGCCTTGACCATGTTATAAACCTCGTCGGTAGGCACTTTGTCCTGATAAACGCTCAGGACAGGATAACGATAGCCAACCAGCCATTTCGCATGATCCTTCGACAGGGCTGCGCCGCGCGTTTCCTGCACCGGTCCGGCAAAGCTGATGACATTGGTCATCGCTTCCCAGCCAACTTTGTTATCCGGCGGGAATTCGACCCAGTAGAGGCCGCGCGGACTGGCTTCGACTTCGCGGATCACGGCCGAGGTTGTCACGCTCATAAAGATGTCGATCTGGTTCGCCAGCAAGGCCGTCTTCATCGCGCCATAAGACGAGAACATATTGACCTGCACGTCATCGCGCGTGAGGCCGCCAAACGACAGCATGGCGTCGGTCTTCACATTGATCGACGGATTGGCCTGGACATAGCCGATGCGTTTGCCCTTGAAGTCGGCAACTGTCTTAATGCCGACATCGTTCGCCGCCGCCAGGCCGACCGTGGCGACTCGGCCCAGAACCACCCGTAGATCTTGCGGTCCCCATTGCTCGACCGCGAAGTCATGAATGCCTTCGGAAGAGAAAAATGCTTCATTGCCGAGGAAGCCATACCGGACTTTGCCGGTCGTCATTGGCAGCATGCGGCCGATGGATGTTCCGGACGGCACGATGCGGACCCGGGTTCCATAATTCTTGCGCAAGGCGTTGGCGATGCCCGTTGCTTCGCCATGACCGGAGGATCCCAGGTCATAAGCGCTCCATACCATCGATTTTGGAATGTTCGGGTCGGCGGCATGCGCACCCGAGACAGAGATTGCAGTCGCCATGGCAGCAACGGCGAGAGACCGTATCATAAGCAATTTCCTCCTGTTCTGTTTTGTACGCCTTCATGGGACCGTATATTCTGGCCAAGTGTCAACCTTTGCTGTCAAATTTTAGCCGTTTGGGCGTGTATAATTTCACGCAATGGTACTCAGTTCTTATCAGCGGGCACGCACAAAAAAAGCCACCAGCATTGCTGCTGGTGGCCCAGATATCTAAAGGAGGAGGGATTATTTCAGCCCAAGCGCTTTCTTGCGGGCAGATTCCCAATAGTCCGGCCAAGCGTCTTTGGCGCTGACTTTGTTGCCCTTGTCGCCTTCGGCGACACGCCAGTCGTGGAACGATGCTTGTGCTTCACCCCAGGCTTCCAAAAGCTTATTCAGGCGTGCCAGACGCTTGTCGTGCCAAGCTTGGTCCTCATCGCGCCACAGGCCTTTTTCTTTCATGTAGCGGATGGCGCCGTCGTGGGTCGGCGCGTCATACGGCGGCCGCCCCGCTTTATCGATCGCCCAATCAGTAGAGCTGGCAGTCGTATTCTTATAGTCCTCGAAGGACAGGTCGATGGCCTTGGTAACGTTGTAGACTTCGTCGGCCGTCACTGCGTTCTGATAGACAGTGATCATCGGATAACGATAGCCCAACAGCCAGACCGGCTTTTCTTTCGAAAGACCTGCGCCACGGGATTCGAGCATCGGCGCGGCAAAGCTGACCACATCGGTCACAGCCTTCCAGCCCTCTTTGTTTTCGGGCGGGAACGGCGGCCAGGCTAGGCCCCGCGGGCTGGCTTCGATCTCGCGCATGTTGGCGGACCCCGGGACGCTGCCGAAGGCATCCAGCTGGTTGGCCAGCAAGGCGGTCTTCATCGCGCCATAGGAGCCGAACCAGACCTGCTCAATATCGTTAACGGTCAGGCCGCCCATCGCCAAATAGGCTTCGTTCTTGACGTTAACCGACGGATTGCCCTTGACGAAGCCGATGCGCTTGCCCCGAAGGTCCGACATCTGCTTGACGCCGATATCGCCGGCTGTGGCCATGCCAACGGCTGCGACACGGCCCATAACGATGCGGATGTCCTGCGGGCCCCACTGCTCGGTCGCGAAATCATAGGTGCCTTCGGCGGCAAAATAGGCTTCGTTGGCGAGGAAGCCGTACTTCACCTTGCCGGTCACCATCGGCAGCATTCGACCGATCGAGGTGCCAGCCGGAACAATGCGAATACGGGTGCCATAATTCTTTTTCAGCGCATTGCCGATGCCGGTGGCTTCGGCATAGCCCGAAGAGCCCAGGTCATAAGCACTCCAGACCATGGATTTCGGCAATTTCGGATCGGCGGCGTGCGCAGCACCTGTCGCCATAACGGCGGCAAGTGTGGTCGTAAGCAGTTTCATCAGACATTGTCCTCCAGGTTGAATAGGTTAAAGCGACCGCACCGAACGCAATCGCTTGTTACCTGTTGGACTACCTACACAATGGGTTGGGCAGAAGCAATGCCTCGTTCACGATTAGGTCCAACCGAGTGAGGCCACCAACAGGCTAATCCCCATCACCAGCAATGCTGTTAGCGCCACGCGGCGGAAGATATTTTGGCTGACCCGGCCGCGAACCCACGCTCCAGCCGTCAGACCTAGCCAACTCGGCAAGAGCACGCCGAGGGTGCCGAGCAATTGCGCCTGGCTGAAATTTCCAGCTGCGGTCAGCGATCCACTCAGGAAGGTCACGCCGCTGAACATGAGCACGGCCATAATCCAGACAAACCGGTCTTTCTCCAGGCGCCGCGCCAAAAAATACATGGCGAGGGTCGGTCCGAACACGCCGGTCAATCCGCCAAAAAGCCCAGTGACTCCGCCCATTGTCAGTCCGGCGGCAGGGTTTTCGACATGCCGCGCTGGCAGTTCTACCCGGGCGAAACTCAAAAGCACAAACACCACAACCGTGCCGCCCAGGACGCCGCGCAGCAAACGTTCTGGCGCGCTGGTAGCAAAGTAGACGCCGACAACCACGCCGACGGCCATCCCAAGAAACAGCGGCCACCACGTCAACAACGGCATCCGCGCGTGCCAGGCCTGGCGCATTTGAAGCAGGTTCATGATGTAGCCGGGTGCGACCATCAAAGGGATAGCCTGGGTAACCGGCATGACGGTCGCGATCAGCGGTATCGCGACCAATGGCATTCCCATGCCGATGACGCCTTTCAGCAAACCACCAAGGAAAAATGCTATGGAAGCGACGGCGATGACAAAAGGGTCAAGGGATTCGAGCATGGGGAACACGGTGCGGCTTTCCCTGGACTTTGGGATGGTTGATCTTTGCGGTGCCGTTACAACGTGAGGATAAGGGGGCGGCAGTATCCGAAAGGACTATCGCTGCCATTGATCGGCTCAAGTTGTCGGTACGGCAATGGGGCATTGGGCGTAATTCGTAAGTGTGGGCGGGCCTATCGACCGCTGCCGGTGATTTTGGCGCTGGGCCCAGGCGTAGCGGAAATATCGACAAAGTCGCCAGTTGGAGCTTGCAGTGATGCGATGGCTCGTCGCAACGACCGGATTGTCAGCGGTTTGCTCAGAAACCCATTCGCGCCTGCATCCTCTACTCCGGCGATTTCCGCGGCGTCGCGATAGGCGGAAATCGCGAGGATTTTGATCGAAGCAGTTCGCGCCTCGTTGCTGCCCCGTACCCAGCGAATGAAGTCGATACCATTCATCGGCTCCATCCGCAGGTCGGTAATGATGCAATCCAGGTCGGAACTGCGTACCAGATCCATCGCTTCCTGTCCGCCCGAAGCCTCAAGAGGCGGCTCCAGTCCTATCATCATCATCAATGTGCGCAGCGTCGCGAGAGCTGCAGGATTGTCATCAACAATGAGATAGGACCAATTGTCGGCTGAGGCCGATCCGTCGTTGAAGGCGGCTGCGCCAGGGCATTGGTGATCGCTCGCCAATCGACCATCCTCAGTCGGTTAGGGTGTGTAGCGTTACAGCGGCACATCCGGATTGAAGTTAGGCCGCCGCTTTTCTTTGTGCGAACCCAGGCCTTCTTTTGCTTCGGGACCGGTGAAGCCCAAGAACTCCAGGGCGAGCGAGGCGTCGAAGCTCGGGCCGGCCATGCGATACCAATTGTTCAGGGCATATTTGGTAAAGCGAATGGCGCTCGGCGCACCCTCTGCCAATCGTGTCGCGACTTCCACCGCTTTTGCATCCAAGTCAGCATCCGGAACCGCGAGGGAGACCAGACCGATGCGCTCTGCTTCTGCGCCGCTGACCGAGTCGCACAGCAGCAGATAGTACTTCGCCTTGGCCATGCCGCAAAGCAACGGCCAGACAATGCAGGCATGGTCGCCCGCCGCGACGCCGAGGCGCGTGTGGCCATCGATAATGCGGGCGTTTTCTGCGGCGATGGAGACGTCGGACAGGATCCCGGCCACTAAGCCTGCGCCTACCGCCGGCCCACGCATGGCAGACACAATCGGCTTGGAGCAATTGATGACATTGTAGACGATGTCACGCGCTTCTTTCCAAACCTGTACCCGGGTTTCGTAATTGTCGATGATCTCTTCGATCATTTCAAAGTCGCCGCCGGCGGAGAACGCTTTGCCCGCGCCTGTCAGTATAGCGCAATTGACTGAATGATCCTCATCAATGACGCGCCAGACCTCCGCCAGTTCGCGGTGCATGGTCGCGTTGGCGGCGTTCAGGCGTTCCGGCCGGTTCATCGTTACCCGGAGCACACGGGGGTGCGGGCGGTCAAAGGCCAGCGTCTCAAAAGCAGCATAGCGGTCGGTCATAGAATATCCCTCAAGTCGTAGGCGCGGATGATGCCCCGACACCTAGGGCCTCCGCAATCTTTCTTCTGCGGTTCAACGTCCACAGATAGCTCAGTACACAAATGCCGCCGCCAACCATGACTGGCGTACGTAGGCCAAACCATTCGCTGGCGGTCCCCATCATCAGCGCGCCGATTGCTGGTCCGGCTCTAGCGCTCAGGCCATAAAGACTTAATACCCGCCCCAGCATCTCGGGGGCACAGGAATATTGGATCAGGCTTTGTGCTGCGACGCCGTTGACCAGCATGAAGCAGCCGGCCATCGCCGTCGCCACCAGCCCAAGCCAGAACCAATTGGTTGCGCACAACAGGAACATCGCCAATGCCATCGCCACCAGCGAATGCAGCGCCAGGTCGGTCAGCTTGTCCGGTCGTGCCACCTGGCTTAACCAAATCCCCGCCAATACGGCGCCCACGCCTGTGGCAGACGTCAACATCGCCAGGCCATCGGCGCCGCGGCCGAATACGGCATCGGCAAAGCCCGGCAACAGTTCGGCAAAGGGGCGCACGAAGATCGACCCGAGCCACAACAAAGCGATCAGTGGCCCCAGGCCCTGGTGTCGTCGCACATAGACGAAGCCTTCCAAAATCTGCGGCAATACCCGGCCGCCAACGACCGCAGGCGCGCGGGGGATATCATTGCGAAGTTTCTCAAGACCAACCAGAAAGACAATAAAACTCAGGCCATTGGCGATGAAAGCCCAACCGATGTCCATGTAGACGATCAACAGCCCCGCAACCACCGGCCCGACAAACCGCGCCGCGTTCCACAGCACAGAGTTGATGGCGATGGCGATGGCGACGTCTTCCGGGCGAACCAGATTGCGCACCATCGAGAGCCGGGCTGGCTGGTTCATCGCCGTGATGATGCCCAGCATCACGCTCAACGCAAACAGCAGCCAGATATTGGCCAGCCCCATCAGCGCCAATATGCCAAGGCCGAAAGCCTGAATGG
>JAYPXD010000056.1:0-16211 GCA_038135395.1 Alphaproteobacteria bacterium
TTAGGACTGAGAACATAATATCCTGCTTGCGCAGGGTACTTGCATTTTCAATCTCCAGCTCTTCAGCGAGCGCCAACAATTCTGCCGGCGACTTCCGCTTCAATTCCTGGAGATTCATAGACTGCGTTACTGGTTGCAGCACGGCTATGGCTTCTCGTTATTTTACACGTGTGGGATATCGCAGACTACGCGCACAACACTTCGGGGCGCAGGCTGGAACAGAGAGAGCGTTCCACACCCAGTCGCATCATGGAACCGGGAAACTACCTCAAGGAAACGCTTCTATGGGATGTAAGCGCGCTCGTGGCATTCGTCAAACATTATTGTGCCGTTGCCTTAAAATTAGAAAAACCCACGCCGGGTCAGAACGGCCGCACCACGATCATTATGACGATCACGACCATCATTAGCGCCGGAACCTCATTGGCGATGCGGTAGACTTTGGTGCTACGGCGTGGCCCGTCGTTTGCAAATTTCTGGTACCAGACCGCATAGATATGATGCATCGACGTCATGACAGCCACTGCAAACAGCTTTACATAGATCCATCCGGCAGACCAATCCACAATGCCGGGCGTCAGCAGTAAGGCAACCCCAAACACATAAGCAGCGACCATCGCCGGGTTCATGATCGCGCGCAGCAACCGCCGCTCCATCACCTTGAAACGCTCACTGTCTGCCGCGCCAATCTCGGCATCGCAATGATACACGAATAGCCGCGGCAGGTAGAGCAAGCCAGCCATCCATGAGATCACCGCCATGATGTGCAGCGCCTTGGTCCAAGGATAAAGACCGGCAAGGAAATCCATCATAGTTGACATGATTCCCTACACCTCGCCGCGGACCAACGCGACCAACTCGGCGACATGATCGGGGGGCGTATCTGGGGTGATGCCATGACCCAAGTTGAAAATATGGCGGCCTTTGCCTCCCAGATTGCCGAGAATATCTCTTACAGCCGCCCGCATCGCATCGCCGCCGGCGATCAGCACCGCCGGGTCTAAATTGCCCTGTACAACAGCGTTCGGCTGCAAGGCTTGTGCCGCCCAGGCCGGCGCTACCGCGCTGTCGATGCCAATTCCCGCAAACGCGCCATGCGCCGCAAACCGCGCCAGCATCGGTCCGGTAGCCCGCGGAAACATGATGCAAGGAACATGCGGATAGCGTTTGTACAACGCCGTCGCGATGGCGGCGCACGGCGCTAAGCTCCACCGTTCAATACCATCTGCCGTCAGGGCGCCGGCCCAGGAATCGAACAGTTGGTAGGCATCGGCGCCCGCCTCGATTTGCGCGGCGAGATACTCGATCGTCGTTTCGACCAGGACGTCGATCATCGATTGAAAGCCGTCGGGATCGCGATAGGCCCATTGCCGGCTCCGCATGTGATCGCGGCTGCCGCCACCCTCGATCAGGTAGGTCGCGACGGTCCATGGCGCGCCGGCAAATCCGATCAGGGTCGTCTGTTCAGGCAAAGCCGCCCGGACCCGCCTGACCGTTTCAGCCACAGGCGCTGTAATCTCCTGCCATCCTTCAGAGATCGTCAGATCGGCAGGTTGCGCCAATGGATCGAAAACTGGCCCCTTGCCCTCAACAAAGGTTACCTTCCGGCCCAACGCATGGGGCAACAACAAGATATCGGCAAATAGAATTGCCCCATCCATCCCAAAGCGTCGAATGGGCTGCAGGGTAGCTTCCGCCGCCAATTCCGGGGAGAAGCAAAAATCCACAAATCCGTTCGCTTGCGCACGCAACGCCCGGTATTCCGGCAAATAGCGGCCTGCCTGCCGCATCAACCAAATCGGGGAAGGAGCATTCGCATCGGCTGTGCCGGTAAGGGTATCGAGAAGCGGTCTTGCCACGGTTTTTGAAAGTCCTTGCGAGATCGGATCGCCCGTGGGCCGAAATTGCCAGGAATGCCTATCTACAAAAAGAGTTTATTAAAAGGTTGTTGTTGTTGTTGGTCGGAGGAATGCGGGGATTATCCCAATTCGAACGCCTTACCGTTGTATCCCGTGGATTAAGTTATCCTGTGCATAATTCAGTGAATAATGTGGATAAATCGCTGGTAAACGCGAGAAACAGGGTTCGCTGCCTGTTTGGACACGGGGATTATTGAGGGGTAGAATCCGGCCTCTCGTAACTGACCGAAAGTTTACGTTCGTTTATCCCCATAGGGATTATCGCAGGAATGGGAAGGCAAGCTGGGGATCGAATTTGCCCCGGATTGAAAACAGCCTATGTTGTTCACCGAATCGCTTCCGTTTTCCCCAGACTTACGCCCCGGCGGTCTGATTGGACGAAAACACCCCGAATGCTATGGCAGAGCCCACCGCTGTGAAACATCTTCAACTGCATCTGGTGTCAGACGCTACCGGCGATACAGTCCGCAGCGTTGCCAGAGCCTGTTTGGTTCAGTTTGAAGGCGTGGCTGCGACAGAGCACTTCTGGGTTCTGGTGCGAAGCCCGGCTCAGATGGAGCGCGTTATCGACAGCATTGCTGCGAACCCTGGGCTCGTGCTCTGCACAGTGGTCGACGAAACATTGCGCAGAACTCTGGAAACAGCCTGCCGGCAAATAAACGTGCCATTCGTCTCCTTGCTGGACCCTGTCATGAATGCGATCGGTGAATTCGTCGGGATACGGTCCCAGGGATTGCCGGGCCGGCAGCACGAGTTGGATGCGGCGTATTTCGGCCGGATTGAAGCCATGCATTTCACGATGGCCCATGACGATGGCCAGTCGACGGAATCCCTGAATGATGCGGATGTCGTTCTGGTCGGGGTGTCGCGGACATCCAAAACACCGACATGCATCTACTTGGCAAATCGGGGCCTTAAAGCAGCTAATATACCGTTCGTGCCGGACATACCGTTACCAAAAGCGCTGAGCACAACGACGAAGCCATTGGTCGTCGGCCTGACTGTTAACCCCAATCGCCTGATCCAAATTCGCAGAAATCGGTTGTTAATGCTTCGGGAAGAGACCGAAACACCTTACGTTGACAGTGAAAAGGTCGAGCGGGAAGTACGGGAGGCTCGACGGCTATTTCTCTCAAAAAACTGGCCCGTAATTGATGTTACGCGGCGATCGATAGAAGAAACTGCCGCGGCAATCATTCAACTGCATGAACAACGGCTCGGATCATGACCATAAAAACATCGGATTCTATCGTTTTGGCTTCTGGCAGCGCTGTGCGCGCAACATTGCTGCGTAATGCGGGAATTGTGTTTGAAGTCCTGCGTCCGGACGTTGACGAAACTCAGATCAAAAGTGTCGGACTTGCCGCGGAAAAAGCGGTCGAAGACGTCGCGGCGTTGCTTGCCGAGGCCAAGGCGGAAAAAGTTGCCTTGCAACGGCCGGACGCGATCGTCATTGCTGCGGATCAGATGATGGAGTGTGAGGGGCAATGGTTCGATAAACCGGCTAATCTGGCTGAAGCCCGCGAACGCATTTTGCATCTGTCCGGCAAAGATCATCGATTGATTACCGCTGTAGAGATGCGGCGCGGGTCTGACATCCTCTGTCGGCATACCGGCGTCGCTACATTGACAATGCGGCAGATGACTCTGGATTTCATCGACTATTACCTCGAGTCCGCCGGTGAGTCTGTCTGCCAATCCGTCGGCGCATATCAGCTCGAAGGTTTGGGGGCGCAACTGTTCAACTGGGTCGAAGGCGATTTTTTCACCATCCTGGGTTTGCCATTATTGACGGTACTGGACACCTTGCGCACTGAGGGAGTTATCCGCGGATGACCATTTCCGGGTCAGCTAAACTGGCAGGTGTCATGGGTTGGCCGATTGCGCACTCCCGTTCGCCGCGCATCCATGGCTATTGGTTGGAAGCCTATGGCATTGACGGCGCGTACATTCCGTTAGCGATCAATCCAGATGATCTGGCCGAGTGCTTCCGGACGCTGCCAAAAATTGGGTTGCGTGGTTGGAATATCACGCTTCCGCATAAGGAAGCCGCCCTGAAATTGGTGCAGCGACTGACTCCTGCTGCTGAGCGGATTGGCGCCGTCAATACCGTGGTTGTTCAGAGCGATGGCGCATTGCATGGCGACAATACCGACGCGTTTGGCTTTATCGCGCACCTGACCCAAACAGCGTCAGGTTGGCCATCGGACAGACCCGCTGTTGTCCTGGGCGCGGGCGGAGCCGCCAGGGCGATTTGCTTTGCTTTGCTGGATGCCGGAGTTCCTGAGGTTCGCCTGGCGAACAGAACGTTGGCGCGGTCGCAGTCGCTTGCCCTTGCTAGCGGAGCGAAGGTCAGGCCAATTTCATGGGATACGCGAACCGAAGCATTGCAGGGAGCGGGGTTGCTGGTGAACACAACCTCGTTGGGGATGACCGGTCAACCGCCGCTCGACCTTGATCTGAAGGGTCTACCAGATGATGCTGTGGTTAATGATATTGTTTATGTGCCGTTGGAAACACCGCTGCTGGCTGCCGCGAAAGCGAGAGGTCTGCGGACGGTCGATGGCTTAGGCATGCTGTTGCATCAGGCGCGGCCTGGGTTTTCGCAGTGGTTCGGACGTGAACCGGTTGTCGATGCTGCGCTTTACGCTGCTATTGTGAAGGACATTAAGCGTTGAATCGTCCTGTATTTGTCATCGGCCTGACCGGTTCTATCGGCATGGGCAAAAGCACCGCTTCGGCGATGTTGAAATCGATGGGGCTGCCAATTTTTGATGCCGACGCGAATGTCCATCGCCTGATGGGCAAGGGTGGCGATGCTGTTGAAGCTGTTGAAGCCGCATTCCCGGGAGTTGTGGTTGATGGCGCGGTCAACCGGCCGGAATTGGGTAAGCGGGTCTTCGGTGATGCATTAGCCTTACGGCGTCTGGAACGCATTCTGCACCCGCGCGTCGCGCAGGCGGAGCGAGCGTTTCTTGCTGCGGTTGCCAGGCGGCGGCTGCGTTACGCTGTGCGCGATGTTCCATTGCTGTTTGAAACCGGCGGTGACAAGCGCTGCGACGCCACGGTGGTGGTTTCGGCCCCGGCGCATGTGCAGAAAGCCAGAGTGTTGGCCCGGCCGGGGATGACAGAGGAACGCCTGGCCCAAATCCTGGCAAAGCAAATGCCTGATGCGCTGAAGCGGCTTCGTGCGGACTATGTCGTCCCATCGGGCCTGGGCCGCCGGGTGACGCGCGATGCACTGGCCGCTGTGCTTCGCGATATCAAGCGCGGCCGCAATTCGGTGGATGATCGCGATGCGTGAGATCGTATTAGATACCGAAACCACGGGTCTTGATCCTCTGCATGGTGATCGTGTTGTCGAAATTGCCGCGTTGGAATTGCGCAACCACATGCCGACCGGGGCGCACTTTCACTGCTATTTAAATCCTGAAAGGGATATGCCGCAGGAGGCCTATGCCGTTCATGGACTGTCGGAGTCTTTTCTTTCGGACAAGCCACTATTTGCGGCGGAGGCCGATAACTTTCTGAATTTCATCGATGATTCTCCGTTGATCATCCACAACGGCGCATTCGATATGAAATTCCTCAATGCCGAGCTATCCCGTATTAAACGTCCAGGACTGTCTTATGATCGGCTGATCGATACGTTGCTGATGGCACGGAAACGTTTTCCAGGCGCACCTGCAAGTCTGGATGCGCTCTGTCGTCGGTTTGGCGTCGACCTTTCCGTGCGGACATTGCACGGCGCCCTGGTCGACTGTCAGCTTCTGTCCGCTGTGTACCTGGAACTGATCGGGGGACGGCAACCGGGCCTGACATTAGCGATGGACGTGGCCGCATCGGCAAAAAGTTCGTCAGCCACCGGCACCGCGTCGACCGATACGGCTGCAATTGCCGTTGAGAATGTGGAAATCCGGCCGATGCGGCCCCATGCTGCGCCACCGGAAGAACTAGCGGCACACAGGGCATTTGTAGAGAAAGCGCTAAAAAATCCGATTTGGCGCCAGTTGCAAACTGAATAGCCGCGGTCGCCAACAGATTTGGACCATAGCTAAATCCAGCTTTCTGAACATCTTACCCTGAACAGTGGATTGCTGAAGCAATCCACGTTGATCGGGCGATGCTCTGCAAGGCAATCGGCGGTGCCTGCCTTTCGGCCTGCTTACTCAGCTTTGGCGCCGGATTTCGCATCGACGGCGGCTTTCTGGGCCGCTGCCATTTGTTGGTACAAAGCGACGAAGTTCACAGGATTCAGCAATAACGGAGGAAATCCGCCATCGCGGGTGGCATTTGCAATAATGCCGCGGGCAAATGGGAACAGCATGCGCGGACCTTCGATCATCACCAGGGGTGAAATCTGATCGTCCGGAACGATTTTTCCAACCTGGCACACGCCTGCATATTGCAGTTCGACTTCGAAAATGGTGCGTGTTTCTCTTGATGCCTTGGCCCCTATCCGCAGGATCACTTCATACTGCCGATCCCCTAGTTGCTTGGCATCGACGTTCATATCGACGGTGATATTGGGGCCTGAACCCATATCGTTCAAACTCTGCGGGGCGTTCGGGTTCTCGAACGAGAAGTCGCGGATATATTGAACGGCAATCGCCAGGGGAGCCTCGGGAGCTTCGGCTGGATTGGGCGGGGTCGGCGTGTTCATCGGTCAAGGCTTTCCGTTGGTAGGATTTTCGATTTGGCACAGAGCCGGCAAGGCATGGTTTGCTTCGATCTGTTAGGACATCTGCGCTCGACGGTTTCGAAAGGCGGCTACCATGCCAACAGTATTTTGCTCAACTAGGCGTTTGGACGCTATCGTTCGTACCTTTGATGCTGCAAGCTTTGTTATCGCTTTTGCCAGGGATTGTTGTCACCCTGGACCAAAGACCCAGTAGTTTGGTCGTTCGCAGCAGTATCTTTTGTGGCGACAACTTCGAAGTCGGCATCCACGATGTCTACATCGTTTCGCCGGCCTGTGCCGCCGTCGCCGTATCCTGCACCGGAGCCCCGCCATGTAGAGTGCATCTGCACGCGCGCGGTCATGACCCGACCGAGAGAATTTCCGGTCCAGGGCAAAAGCAGCAAAAGCCCTAATGCATCGGTGATAAAACCAGGCACGATCAGGAAGATGCCTGCAAACGCCAGGCGGATGCCGGTCAGGATGGCCCCTACGGGAATCTCGCCGTCTGTGCTGGCGCTTTGTGCCTGCTGGATAGCAGCGAGACCCTGACGCCGAACCAAAACGATCCCGATCAAAGCGCTTGCCAGAATCCAAGCCAGAAGCCACCAGATTCCAAAGAGGATTCCGGCTTGCACCAGCAACACGATCTCCAGGATCGGGAGACCAAAAAACAGTGCGAATGCTAGCATACTTGCCCTTTCAGCTATGACCGCCTATGTGTGAGCTAGGCCTTGCGCACCAGCGTGAATTCTTGTCATTCTGGGCGCAAGGTAGAGGATGGCACGATCGCCCAGTCATCTCGAACGCGTGCTGACCGGTCGTGCGCTTCGGCCGCGGGCAAGGTGGAGCGTAGAAATAATGGACGGCGGATCAGCCTTCTTAGAAATTCTCTTTTTCGGCATGATAGCTGCCTTTCTGGTGTTGCGGCTTCGCAGCGTGTTGGGCAAGCGTATTGGGCACGAACGTAAACCGCAGGCAGACCGCGATACTGCCGTTCGGTCGGATTCGAAGGCGAACGAGGATAACGTGGTGCCATTGCCCGCGCCGCGCAACCTCTCCGATCCGATTCAGCAAGGCATTGCTGAAATTCAACGCGCCGACCGCTCGTTCGATGCCGACGGATTCGTTGCTGGGGCGCGAACGGCGTTCGAATTGATCCTCAATGCCTTTGCCAATGGTGACCGCGATACGTTGCGCTCGCTGAGCAGCGCGGATGTCTATGCTATGTTGGACACCGAAATGCGTAGCCGGGAAGGCCGTGAGGAGACCTTGGAATCCACCTTGGTGCGGATCCGGGAGGCCCGGATTGTCGCTGCTAAGTTGGTAGGATCGACAGCGCAGGTCACCCTGAAGATCGGATCCGAGCAGATCAACGTTTCCAGGGATCGTGAGGGGCATGCCATTCATGGACAGCATGGCGTGGTCGATTCGGTGACGGACATCTGGACGTTCGCTCGCGATACCGCGTCCCGAGATCCTAATTGGACCTTGGTGGAAATTCGCGAATCCGAAGATAAAGCATAGGTCGGGCGTCGGCGGCAGATTCGTGTCGTTCCTATCCAAACTGGTTGTTCTAGTCCTTCTTCTGGGAACGGTCGGGCTGACGGCAGTACGAGCCGAAACCAATTCCGTCCCGGATTCGGTTGGGGCCTTGCCAGGTTGGGCCAACGACGATTTGTCGGGTTGGCTTACCGCTTGGAAGCGATCCTGCCAGCAACGTCCGTGGAATACTGCCGGAACGGTTGACCGGAAGGCATGGGAAGCCGCCTGCCGGGATGCGATGCACCGCAAAACCGTTACGGCTGAATGGGTCGCCCGCTATTTTCACGTGAAACGTTTTGCGGACGATGCATTCGTCACAGGTTATTTCGAACCGACGGTGCCTGGATCGAAACAGAAGTCCCGCGAGTTTTCAGTTCCCCTCTATCGGATGCCGAAAACTGCGGAGCACGTCAGCCTGCCCCGGTCGGCAATCGACGCTGGCGGGTTGGATGGCCTGGGGCTGGAATTGGTTTGGTTGTCCGATGCGGTAAATGCATTTTTCTTTCATATCCAGGGGTCGGGCCGCGTTCAGTTCGCCGACGGCAGCAGCCTCGGGCTTGCCTATGCCGGTAACAATGGCCAAGCCTATTACGCGATTGGCCGGGATTTGGTCGCAAGGGGTGAAATTTCCCGGGATGCCGTTTCGATGCAAACCATAGCGGCATGGCTTCGTAGCCATCCCCGCGATGCCAAGGCGTTGATGCACCGGAACCCGCGCTATATCTATTTTCACGTCCGCCCGGGCGAAAGCCCCTTGGGCGCGCAGGGGGCGGCGCTGACGCCGGAACGCTCGCTGGCCGTCGATCCGCGCTTCATACCCTATGGCCTGCCGGTGTGGCTGGATGTAGAACACCCTGACGGTCAACCCAATACCCGGTTGCGCAAGTTGGTGGTGGCGCAGGACACAGGCGCCGCAATCAAAGGCGACAACCGCGCCGACTTTTTCTGGGGCGCCGGTGACCGTGCGGCGGCACTTGCGGGTCGCATGCAATCGCGGGGTCACTTATACGTGCTATGGCCACGGCTTGCCAAACCATAGGCCGGCTGGCGGGCCGCAGCGAGGCTAAAACATTTGAGGGAACAGGCGCATGCTGAAAATACTGGGTCGGAACAATTCCGTGAACATCATGAAGGTCACCTGGGTTGCCGAGGAGCTTGGCGTGCCGTTCGAGCGTGTCGATATCGGCGGAGCGTTTGGTGGCAATGATCAGCCTGAATACCTTGCGATGAATCCGAACGGCAAGGTTCCGACGATTATCGACGGCGATCTGGTGCTGTGGGAATCCCATGCGATCGTTCGCTATCTGGCGGCCAAGCATGATTTTGGCGGCCTCTATCCCGAAGATCTGATGGTGCGCGCCGATCTGGATCGCTGGATGGATTGGACGCATACCGAGCTGTCGACGCCGATGCGGGATGTTTTCTGGGGCCTGGTCCGTACGCCGCCGGAAAAACGCAATCACGATCAAATCCGAGCGGGCGTTGCCGGAGCGGCGGCGGCATTCCGGAAGTTGGACGCGCAGCTAGAAGGCAAAACCTTTATCGGCGGCAACCGGTTGAGCATGGCAGAGTTTCCCCTGGGTGGATTTGTGCACCGCTGGTTTGGGGTCGCCATCGAAAACAGGCCCGACGATATGCCAAATCTTCGGGCCTGGTACGACCGGCTTTGCGCTCGCCCCGCTTACCGCAAACATATCGCCGATATTCCGATCACCTAACAGACACCGTGTTTGATCGATGAGTTCTCCGTCTACCGATCAGAGCCTCTATGAGCGGCTATGGTACGCGCATCGGGATGAGAAGCTGCTGATAGGCATCGACTTGCGGCACTTCAATCGCCCGGGCTCGCCCACCTATCAGCAGAAGGACAACGCCTTGCCGTTGGTGGCAACGCTGTGCTGCACCGCCAGCGCCTGGATGCTGGGCGGTTGGATATGGGGCCTGGCGATTCTGGCCAGCGGCATCATCTTGACGCTAACCACGCTTAATGTCTGGGTCATGCACCGATTGAGGACGCGAACATTGGAGAAGGCCCTGTCCGGCCTTGATGACTGGCAGGACCTTTGGCGCTATGGCGGCATGAGCTTGCGCCTGGTCAACGACGACGCGACAGAAATTCGCGCGCCGGACGGGGATTGGCGCTTGTTCGCGCAGCGAAGGCTTCGCGCGGGGCGGGATTGAGCGGATGGCGGCGCGACGGCGACTGAGTGAGGCGGAACATGAACTGTGGCAGCGCGTGGCGGCATCCGTTAGTCCCCTAAAACACCGCCCACTTGCGCGTGTTTCAATTACAGACCCGTCCGGATCTTCAGCGGTCGTAGATCGTCAACAGCAGACCTCAGAGTCGATTGTCGGCACAAATAAAGCGGGAATTACCCAAAATTTACCGCTATCGAGTGCAAGTTCTGATACAATTGTGAAAAGTCCGGTACAAGGTCTGGACAAACGCACTGCCCAGCGTTTACGAAGGGGCAAGTTGCCATTGGAGGGCCGGTTGGACCTGCACGGCATGACTCAAGCGCAGGCTCATGGCGCCCTTAATCGCTTCATAGCGGCCAGCCGTGCAATGAACAGGCGCTTTGTTCTGGTAATAACTGGCAAAGGCTGGGACCCAATGGCCAGTCGACGTGAGGAATCTATAGGCGTGCTCCGCCGCATTGTGCCGCGCTGGTTGGCAACGCCGCCCTTAAGTATCCATGTTGCAGCTGTGAGCGATGCTCATGCAAAAGACGGCGGCAGTGGCGCACTGTATGTTGTGCTGCGCCGATCGCCCCGAATGAAACCTCGAACGTAAGATTGACGATACTATGACGCCCGCTGCGAGGGTCGCTACCTCTATTGAAATTTTGACCGCAATAGCATCAACGGACCAACCTGCGGACCGCGTTGTCAGCAATCAGTTGAGATTTCGGCGCTTTATGGGGTCTCGCGACCGCAATGTCGTGGCTAACCAGATATTTCGGGTTCTGCGGCATCGCGCTCGGTACGACTGGTGGCTGGCGCAGGCGCAGTTACCGCCGACCCCCCGGGGGTGGGTGATTATCGATCAGGCCGTACACGCCCCGACGCTGTTCAATGCGTCGTTTACCGGCGGGCGCTATGGCGCGCGCCCGTTGAATGGGGCTGAGGCGCAGCTTGCGTTGGCCGTCATCAACAACGGCCTGACGCCGAAAGATATGCCCTGGTATGTCCGGCTGGAAGTGCCGGAATGGGCTGCGGCGGAACTGGCTCGGTCTTTGGGCGACCAGGTGGAAGCCGAGATGGAGGCGATGCTGCATCAGGCGCCGCTAGACCTGCGTGCCAACACCTTGATGATCGAACGGGATGCCGCCATCGCCGCGCTGGCGGAAGAAGGCATCATGGGCCAGCCTACCAAATTCTCGCCTCTAGGAATCCGCGTTGAAGGCAGACCGGCGCTTGGCAGTATCCAGGCTTTCCGTGACGGCATGGTGGAAGTTCAGGACGAAGGGTCTCAGTTGCTGGCGTCTCTGGTTGGCGCCCAGGCGGGGATGCATGTGCTGGACCTCTGTGCGGGCGCAGGCGGCAAGAGCCTGGCGCTGTCGGCAATGATGGGCAATCGCGGTCGGGTCTCGGCCTGCGATATCTACGAGGCAAAGATCGAGCGGGCGCGCGAGCGCATGCGCCGCGCCGGTGTCCAAAACGCCCGCTGCCGCGCGATTTCCGGGACCAGCGATCCTTGGTTAAAACGGCACAAATGGGATTTTGACCGGGTTCTGGTCGATGCGCCTTGCTCCGGTACGGGGACCTGGCGGCGCAACCCGGATGCGCGTTGGGCGCGCAAGGGCACGAACCTGGACGAAATTACCGAGATCCAGCGGTCTCTGTTACATCGCGGCTCGTCGCTCGTGGTGCCCGGGGGACGGGTTGTATACGGCACTTGCTCGGTGCTGATGCGCGAGAACGAGGACATAATCGCGGATTTCCTCAAAACCCATCCGGACTTTTTCCTTGTTCCCGCATCAAGTGTGTTGCCGAATGTCGCCACGGGCGATTTTCTGAAGTTGACGCCGGCAAAGCACGATACCGATGGTTTCTTTGGCGCCGTGATGGAACGCCGCGATGATTTTGCGACAGAGGTAGCCGCTTGATCGGGCTGGGCCGGTCGTTATCCCGGCGTGGCGTCCTGCGTTAGCACCACGCTTTTTGTCCGCCGCACATTAGGATTTGGCCTATGAAGTTTGGCGTTTGCGTGATGGCAAACATCGATGAGATCGGCTTTTTCAGTCACGCCGAAACGCTGGGCTATCATTCTGTTTGGGTAGCGGACAGCCAATTGCTGTTCTCGGACTGTTATGCGGTTTTGGCGCTGGCGGCGCGTCAAACGTCTCGCCTGCACCTGGGAACCGGCACGGCGATTACCGGTACGCGCATCCCTGCGGTGCAGGCTGCCGCCGTGGCGACGCTGAACCGAATTGCGCCCGGCCGTATCCATATCGGTATCGGCACCGGCAATACCGCTATGCGCACCATGGGCCAGCGGCCAATGCGCATTGCCGACTACCGGTCCTATCTGTCGGTGTTGTCGGCTTTGTTACGGGGCGAAACCGTAGACTATACTTACAATGGCGTCACCAAGCCGATCCGCATGCTGATGCATGACGAAACCGGCTATATGAACCTGAAGCCGAAAATTCCGCTGTACGTGTCTGGCTTTGGGCCGCGGGCGATGGGGCTTGCCGGTGAGTTCGGCGACGGCCTGGTCTTCGCCATTCCGCCGCGTGGCGTCGCCGTGCCGGAAGCGATGGCGCATGTCCGCCAGGGCGCGGCTCGGGTCGGGCGCGATATCGGCCAGGATTTTCGCAACTGCGCGTTGGTCAACATCGCCTTGCTGGAGCCGGGCGAAGCCGTGGATTCCGACAGGGTCAAGCGCCTGATCGGCCCGAACGTCATGGCCAGCGTCTATTATTTCTATGACGAAGTGCACGAACGAGGGGTTGAAGTCCCCGATTTCCTCAAACCGCTGTGGTCCAGATACTGTGCGCTGGTCGAGGATACCGCGCCGGAACTGCGGCATCTGCGGACCCACGAATTCCACTATACCTATCTGCATCCCGGCGAAGCCGAACTGATCGATGCAGACCTGATCCGGGCGACCTGTCTTGTCGGCGTTGCCGATGAACTGGTCGAGCAAATCAAGGCGTTGGAGGCCCAGGGCCTTCAGGAAATCATGTGGGCGACCGCGGTGGATGCGAAATGGCGGTTTGCCGAAGACTTCGCCCGACAGGTGATGAGCAAGTTCTGACTGCCTCGGCCCTGCCTGTGCAGGGATGCTGAAATGCCCAGTGGATTCACCCAGCCAAAGCGCGCAGGATTTCCCGGACGCTGATCTCAGGTTTAGAGGGTCGCTGAAGCCGTGATTTATGACCAACATTTCGATGGCCTCCTGCAAGGCCTGCGCAACGAAGGCAACTACCGGACGTTCGCGGAAATATTGCGCTCTCGCGGCAACTTTCCCAACGGCGTCAGACGACTGGGTGGGCAAGAACAGCCGATCACCGTTTGGTGCTCGAACGACTATCTGGCGATGGCCCAGCATCCCGTCGTCCTCGCCGCCATGCATGAAGCGCTCGATAAGGTCGGCGCGGGTTCCGGCGGCACCCGCAACATTGCCGGTACCACCGCCTATCATGTGGAATTAGAGCGCGAGCTGGCGGCGCTGCATGGCACGGAGGCGGCCTTGGTTTGCACCTCCGGTTATGTGGCGAACGAGGCGGCCTTGGGTACGCTCGGGCGCATGTTGCCGGACTGCCTGATCCTTTCGGACTCGTTCAACCACGCCTCGATGATCGACGGCATCAAGACCGCGCGGTGCGAGCGGGTCGTGTTCCGGCACAATGACCTGGCGCATCTGGAAGCATTGCTGGCGGCGCAGCCGTTGGAGCGGCCGAAGCTGATTGCATTCGAAAGCGTCTATTCGATGGACGGCGATTTCGGTCCGATCGCCGAAATATGCGACTTGGCCGAGCGCTATAACGCCCTGACCTATATCGACGAGGTGCACGGCGTCGGCCTCTATGGCGCATCCGGCGGCGGCGTTGCCGAGCGCGACGGCGTCTTGGGCCGCATCGATGTCATATCCGGCACGCTCGCCAAAGCATTCGGCGTGATGGGCGGCTATATCGCCGGCTCTGCCCGGATATGCGATGTCGTCCGCAGCTTCGCCGCCAACTTTATCTTTACCACGTCCATCTCGCCGGTGATTGCCGCGGGCGCCATCGCCAGCATCCGCCACGTCCGCGCCAGTTCCGCCGAGCGGGAAGCCCTGCATGCCAATGCAGCGTATCTCAAGGCCGGCCTGATTGAGCGGGGTTTGCCGCTGATGGACAGTCCCAGCCACATCGTGCCGGTGCGGATCGGCGATCCGGTGCGCTGCAAGGCGCTGTGCGACCGACTGATGGACGAGTGGGGGATTTATGTTCAGCCGATCAACTACCCGACCGTGCCGAAAGGCACGGAACGGATGCGGCTGACGCCAAGCCCGCAACACACCCGGGCTGATATCGACCGGCTGTTGGATGCCCTGGAGGCTGTATTGGCCTGAGGCTTGAGCCGGCCTCGCTTAAGGCACGACCGAACGGAAGTGCGAGACCAAGAAACACCGCCGGATCATAGGTTGACAAAGGGTTAACGATACGGACACACTTGCCACAGGGATGGATAATCAGTGGTTGTGGTTCAATGCCGGCGGGAAATCAAGATCAGGTCCAAATTGCCAAAGAATTTGCCGTATATTTCATATGTGTGCTTATGGTCTCGGCTGGTTTATTTAAATTCCTGGAAATTACGGGTATCACATTTATTTATAATTGGGGCGGAAAAGTCTGGCATGACGTTATTATTTCGCTATTGCCCAGCATACTTGCGATATCTTTCATAGGGGTTGGCGGATCGTATTATGTGACCCGCGCAGTGCGAATGGGAACTGGATCAGATGCCAGAATAGACATGATCACTGTCGGCGATTCCTGTTACTACATGGGCTTCTTGCTGACGTTGTGGGGTTTGTTTCTGGAATTGCTGGCACTGGGCAGTTCGTTACAGAATTCCTCCAGCGAGGGATTGGAAGGCGGCTTGGTCGGGCAATTGATCGCTGGCAACGGCCTTGCCTTGTTGAGCACGATCATGGGTCTGGTCGCGCGCTTCGGCATCCATCGATATTACGCATTGGCGGGGACCAGTCCGAACACCATGCAGTCGCTGTTGGAGGTCATGCGCGACCATGCCTTGTCCTTTGGCACGTTCGGGTCTGACCTTCTTTCCAAATTGCAAGCGTTTGGCGAGAAGTTGTCGAACGCCGAATCGTCTAAGGAGGCCGATGATTCGGGCGGGAGCGACGAGGATGAAGGCCGCACAACTCAACCAGGTCCTGCATCAGAATTGCCACCGGCACGGTCGCTGGTGATCAACACGCATTACTTGTCGGCCGATATCGACTATTCGGGCGGTGACTTCCGCGTAAGCCAGGATTCCGGAACTGTCGCGCTACTGGCGCGTGTTGCAGAGCTTGAAGCCAAAATTAAGAAACTTGAGCCTTCAGGTACAACATAATGAGCTCCGACTCCAGTGGCGAAGACAATGTTGTCAACACAACAATCCTTGAGTTGTTCGCGCTAGTTATATTTTTGTTTATTATAGCTTTGGCTGCTATATATTATAAAGGGGAAGAAGAAGTAGTTGCCTATGTAGAAGATATACAAGAAGAAAAACATCCTCCAAATCCGGACGACAATTTCCCAATAGAAAATAACGGTGAGTTGGTTTTTATGCCAATTTTCGAGGGCTTACCGGCTTGCATAGTTAAGCCAACAAATCTCGAGTATCTAACAGTAAAAGAATTCGGACGCAGTTTTAAATTTTCGGATTACATTACTCCGTACACTTATATTTTGGACCTTTATGACATCAAAGGTGAACCTCTGAATAAGTGGGAAGTACAATATCGAAATTTTATTTCGAATTTAGATGGGTTTATCTCGCTGCTACAAGCACATTGCAGTTGGAGACCTCCGGAAAGCCTGATTTCTGCGTTTTGACGGCGTTTTTCGGGT
>JAYPXD010000057.1:0-7810 GCA_038135395.1 Alphaproteobacteria bacterium
TCCATGCACTGGCCAGGCGTGTCGCCATAAGGCACGCGCAATTGGCCCTTGAGGGTCGCCCGCACCCGCTCGCTATCCAGCGTCCAGTGCGCCTTCCAGACCTCGTGGTCCGGCACAGCTTCGCGCGGGTTGTACTGGCGGATGAGTTCGTCAAGGTCCATGGCGGTTTGGCGGTCCAAGGCTTCGTGCTAGGCATTGGCCGACAAGCTTAGCCGACGGACGCCCGCCCATGAACCGCAAATTCGTGCTGAAGACCCGCCCGGAGACCCTGCCCGGCCCGGAGCACTTCGCCATTGTCGAGGAAGCCCTGCCGCCGCTGGCCGAGGGGCAGGTGCGGTTGCGCCTCGCCTATGCCGCTGTCTCGCCCTGGCAGGCGCAGCGGTGCAAGGACTTCGCCAATTATGTCGAGCCGTTTGCCATCGGCGAGTTGATTTCCTGTGATATGCTTGGCCAGGTGGTGGAAAGCCGGGCGAAGGGCTGGGCAGAAGGTGACTTCGCCATGGGCAGGCTGGGCTGGCAGGAATACGCAGATGCCCTACCGGCGGGGCTGACGAGGGTCGATCCGGCAATGAACGCCAGCACCTGGCTGACGGCTCTGTCGTCGCCCGGCCTTTCTGCCTGGTTTGGGTTTGCCGACCACGCAAGGCCGATGCCGGGGGAAACCTGCGTCATTACGTCAGCCGCGGGCGCGCTTGGCTCACTCGCTGTTCAGGTCGCCAACGCGGGCGGCATGCGGGTGGTGGGTATTGCCGGCGGTGAGGCGAAGTGCCGGTTCGTTGCCGAGCAGTTGGGCGCCGATGCTTGCCTCGACTACCGCCTGCCGGACCTGGGAGGCCGTTTGCGTGACGCTGCCGCCGATGGCGTGCATGTCTTCTATGACACGGTCGGCGGCCTTGCTGCGGATGCGGTGTTCGCCAATATGGCGAAATACGGTCGGATCGTTCTGGTCGGGCGGTCCGCCGCCAACAACAGCGCGGACCCTGGCTCGGATTTTGCGAATATGCGCATGGTCTGGGCTAGAGAATGCACGGTCGAGACCTTCTCCATGTACTCGCTGCTGCCAGAGCGGCGGGCGGATGGACGGGCGCGGATGGCGGCTCTGGTTCAGAGTGGCAGTGTTGTGCCGCAGGTGTCGATGGTCGACGGTTTTGAGAACACGCCGCAAGCCCTGCGCGACGTGCTGGCCGGCCGAATGTTGGGCAAGGCGCTGGTGCGCTATTGGCAACCGGACGGTATCCACAGCTAGGGCCAGCTGACCCCTTGCTCGGACCCGCGAATCCAGGCTTTCTCGGGCGATGCAGTCCGATCCGCCCGCCGAGCCGGAGCCCGAAGCGGCCATGCCAGATGGCGACCTTTTCCCAGCCCCTGCCTTGGATACTCATATACCGCCCGCCGGAGACCCGCGGGCGGTGTTGCACGACGTCTTCGGCTATAGTGATTTCCGCCCGGGCCAGGCGCCGGTGATCGAGGCGGCGCTGGCGGGCGAGCCTGTGCTCGCTATCATGCCGACCGGCGGCGGCAAGTCGCTCTGCTACCAACTGCCGGCGCTGGTGCGCGACGACCTCTCGGTGGTCGTGTCCCCTCTGATCGCCCTGATGCGCGACCAGGTGGCGAACCTGACGGCGGCGGGCGTTCCCGCCGGCACCGTCAATTCCGGCAACAGTCCGGAGGAAAACCGCCGCGTGCTGGCGGCCCTCCACAATGGCGAGTTGCGGGTGCTCTACCTCTCGCCGGAACGGCTGCTGTCCGACGACATGCTGGGCCGGCTGCGGAACCTTCGCCCCGGCCGCATTGCCATCGACGAGGCGCATTGCGTCAGCCAATGGGGCCATGATTTCCGCCCGGACTACCTGCGCCTCTCGGCCTTGGCAGAGCACCTGCCGGATGTGCCGCGCATGGCGCTGACGGCCACCGCCGACGCCGCCACCCAGCGGGATATCCTGGAAAAGCTGTTTCCGGGGCAGCAGGCGCATGTATTTATCTCTGGCTTCGACCGCCCGAACATTCGTCTTGCGATCCAGCCGAAAGCCAGCGTCAAGGCGCAGGTGAAGGCCTTCGTCGAGCGCCACAAGGGCGCGACCGGCATCGTCTATTGCCGCAGCCGCAAGCGGGTGGAGGACGCCGCCGCCGCCCTCCAGGCCGAGGGCATCCCGGCGCTTGCCTACCACGCCGGCATGCCGGCGGAGCAACGCGACGCCATCCAGGACCGCTTCATCGCCGAGGACGGCCTGGTCATGTGCGCCACCATCGCCTTCGGCATGGGCGTCGACAAGCCGGATATCCGCTTCGTCTGCCATCACGACCTGCCCGCCTCGATCGAGAGCTATTACCAGGAAATCGGCCGCGCCGGCCGCGACGGCGACCCGGCGGAGGCGCTGCTGCTGTTCGGCACGGACGACATCAAGCTGCGCCGCGACCTGATCGAAAGCTCGGAGAAATCGCCGGAGCAGAAGCGGATCGAACACATGCGCCTGAATCAATTGCTGGCCCTGGTGGAGACCGGCGACTGCCGCCGCCAGGCCCTGCTCGCCTATTTCGGCGAAAGCCGGCACGAGCCTTGCGGCAACTGCGACCGCTGCCTGCACCCAGCGGAGAAGGTCGATGGCACTATCGCTGCACAGAAATTCCTGTCCGCCATGGTGCGCACCGGCCAGCGCTTCGGCGCGGAGCACCTGATCGCGATCCTGCGCGGCGAGACCTCGGAGCGCATCGTGACGCTCCGCCATGACCGCCTGCCGACCTTCGGCGTCGGGCAGGAGCATTCCAAGGCCGAATGGCGCACCATCGCCCGCCAGTTAATGGCCGCCGACGTGATCCGCAGCGACTTCGAGGGCCACGGCGGCCTGGTTCCCGGCGAACATGCTCGTGCTGTCCTGAAGGGCGAGCGCAAGGTGGAACTGGTCCGCGACCCGAAAATCGCCACCACCGCCCGGCTCCGGCGGGAGGCTGGCGGCAGCGACGACGAGGCCGAACTCACCGGCGCGGCGGCAGAGGCATACGAGCGCCTGCGCAAGCTCAGGGCGCAGATGGCGGCGAAGCGCGGCGTGCCGCCCTATGTGATCTTCTCGAACCGGACCTTGCGCGAAATGGCGACCGTTCGCCCCTCTGGCCTTAATGCGATGGGCGAACTCTATGGCGTTGGCGCGCGCAAGCTCGAAGAGTTCGGTCCCGCATTTCTGGTGGCGTTGAACGGCTGATGGGCGTCAGGCTCGCTTTTTGGCCAGGAAGCCATCGATAAATGCCTGGGGTTCACCTTTGGCAAAGGCCTCTTGCTGGCCCAGGACACCGGCGCGGAACGCCTCCTCGAAACCCTTCAGTGCGACCTCACGGAATCGCTTTTTGGTGCGGGCCCAGGCGACGGAATACTTGCCGGCCAGGTGTTCTGCCAGCTCGCAGGCGCTTGCAACCACCTGGTCCGCCGCTACCACCCGATTGAACAGGCCATAGCGGCTGGCCTCGTCCGCCGCCATCAGCCGCCCGGTCATCGACAGTTCCTGGTTCAGCGACCATCCCAGATGCAGGCTGATCCAATAGCTGCCCATGACGCTGGGAATGCCGGCATTGATTTCGGGCTGACCGACCCGGACGCCGGCATGGGCGACCCGCAGGTCGCTGACCAGCGCAATCTGGAAACCGCCGCCGGTAGCGATGCCGTTCAGCGCAGCGATCACCGGCTTTTCGGTCAGCAGGATCTGCTTGTAGACGTTGCAGATCGTGCCAAATGTTTGCTCGACCTGATGCACCTCCGTGGCGCGGGCTTCGACCAGGTCCAGGCCGGCGCAAAATGCTCGATCCCCCGCCCCACTCAGTACGATGCCTTTGATTGTTGCATCTGCATCGAGCGCGACAAGCGTTTCTGCCGTCTCGCGCGCCATCTGTTGGGTCAGAGCGTTCAAATTGCCGGGCCGATTGAAACGAAGCACTGCGATCGAGCCGTGCTTCTCCACCAGGACGGTGTCGCTCATTGCGGCAACTCCGGCGCTTTGGCGGCAAAGTCGGTCGCGGCCTCATAGGCGGCGGCGGTCCGGTACAGCGCCGCTTCCGCGAACGGCTTGCCGATCAGCTGGAACGACGCGGGCAGGCCGTTGGCGGTAAAGCCAGCCGGCACGCTTAGCGTTGGCAGTGCCAGGAAGTTGAGCGGGCGCGTGCAATAACTGACCCGCGCCAGAAGCGCTGCAAAGCCCTGGCGATCGCTCATGTCGGTCTCCTCAATCGTTGGGATCGGCATGTCGAAGGTCGGGGCGTGCAGCACGTCGCATTCGGCAAACGCCGCGTCGCAGAATTCGCGAACCATTCGAGGGCGGCTTTGGACGGCAGTCAGATAGTCGGTAGCGCTGACCGCGAACCCCGCTTCCAGCCGGGCGCGGGCCTGGGAGCCATAGTCCTGAGGCCGGGTGCGGAGCCAGTCGCCATGCAAGGTGGCGGCTTCACTGGCGGTGATGATGTTGGCGATATCGATGTTGGGGTCGGGATTTGGGATGGCGATCGGTTTGATTTCAGCGCCCAGCGCTTCGAAGACCCGAAGTGACGCGTCCATCAGCGATCCGACTTCAGGGTCGAGGTTTGCCCGGTAGTAGGTTTCCGGCACGCCGATCCGCAGTCTCTTGACGTCTGCATCGATGCAGGCTGCCTCGAAATCGGGAACCGCACGGCGGCTGCAGGTCGGATCGTTTGGGTCTGCTCCAGAGATGATCCCGTACAGGCGGGCGTTGTCGCGAACCGTACGGGTCAGCGGGCCGATAGTGTCATGGGTGAAGGACAGCCCCATGGCGCCGTAGCGGCTGACCCGGCCATAGCTGGGCTTGATGCCGACCAGGCCGTTTGCGCCGGCTGGCAGGCGGATGCTGCCGCCGGTGTCGGAGCCGAGAGCGCCGAAGCTGATGCGCGCCGCAGTCGAGGCTCCGGAACCGCTGGAGGAGCCACCCGTGATATGCGCCGGGTTCCAGGGGTTGCGACAATGCCCCCAATGCTCGTTGTGCCCTGTGGGGCCCAACGCGAATTCGGCCATGTTTAGCCCGCCCAGATAAACAGCGCCGGCGCTATCCAACCGTTGCATCACCGTCGCGGTGTAATCAGGCCGGAAATCCTTGCGGATTTTCGAGCCGCAGGTTGCCAGCATGCCGGCGCGGTAGAACATGTCCTTGTGCGCCATCGGCACGCCGGCCAGCGGGCCAAGGGTTTCGCCGCGGGCGCGGGCGGTATCGACGGCATCCGCCATCTGCAGCGCCAGGTCCGCCTCCAGGTGAATGAAGGCGTTGATTTTCGGCTGCCACTGTTCGACGCGAGCAAGAATGGCCAAGGTCAGCTCGCGCGAGGAAATGTCGCCAGCTGCGACGGCGTCGGCGGCCTCGGTCAGGCTCCAGAGGCAAGGGTCGGCGGATTTAGTCATCGGCCAGCTGCTCCAGCACCGCGAAAATCTGTGCTGGCTCGGTGTCGAACATCGATCCCGGAGCCAGCCGTTCCAGGCTGTCTTTGGCGCGGCTCAACATGCGGACGGCGCGGTCGGCGCTGTCGCTGCCGCCGGCATAGCCTTGTCCTTGGTTCAGCCAAGCCTGCATTTGATCTCGGTCAATCATCGGTCACTCCCATGCGGTATAGTCGCACTCTAGGCATAGTTTGCGCGCCAGACCAGGAGGCAACGCCATGCAAAAGCCAGTAACGCAAATACCCGTAACCCCGTCGTCGGGAGCCGCCGGCCTGCCGGTGCGCAACCTGCCCTTCGATGCGCCATGGGAGTGGTTAGCGGACGGTTGGCGCGACCTGTGGCGCGTTTGGCCGATTTCGTTGGCCTATGGCGCAGTGTTCGCCATGGTGGCGCTGGCCTTGCTGATCGGACTGTTCATGCAGGGCGGTCAGGCGATCATATTCACGCTGGCGGCGGGCTTCCTGCTACTGGGGCCGATTCTGGCCGTAGGCCTTTACGAAGCCAGCCGGCGCCTGGCTGCGGCCGAGCCTGTCTCGTTTACTGCCGTGGCGTTGATGCTGCTGTTTTTGTTTTGGGTAAAGTTCGCGATGCTGTTGTTCGCCCTATTCTTCGGCCAAGCAACGTTCCCGCCGCTGACCGAACTGCCGGCGACGCTCCTGCTGACCAGCCATGGATTGGGGTTGCTAGTGGTTGGCACCGCCATCGGCGCCGGACTGGCCATTGTTGCGTTTACCTTGTCAGCGGTCAGCGTGCCGCTGCTGATGGACCAGCGCACGGACTTTTTCACTGCGATAGCCACTAGCATCAAGGCTGTGACACAAAATCCCAAAGCGATGTTATTGTGGGCGGGATTAGTTGCCGGGCTGACAGCCCTGGGCATGGTGACGCTGTTCGTCGGCCTGGTGATTGCGTTCCCGCTGATTGGCCATGCCACCTGGCACGCATACCGCGCTATTGTCGTTTTGCCGGAATGACCCCCGAAACGCGTGGGAGGAATGGTCTGGATAAGGGTGCTTGGCTTTAGCCCAGGCGGTTGATGCCATCGAATGCCGCAATCTTGTAGCATTCCGCCAGGGTCGGGTAATTAAAGACGTTTTCGACGAAATAGTCGATCTTGCCATTGTGCGCCATCACCGCCTGGCCGATATGCACCAGTTCGCTGGCACCCTCCCCGATGATCATCACCCCCAAGAGCTCGCGGGTTTCGATGTGGAACATCAGTTTTAGGAAGCCAGAGGAATCGCCCAGGATCATGCCGCGGCAGACCTCGCGGTAGGCGGCTTTGCCGACCTCGTACGGCACGCCGGCCTCGGTTAGCTGCTCTTCGCTGGCCCCGACGGTCGAGATTTCCGGAATGGTGTAGATGCCATAGGGAAAATGCTCCGCCATTTTAATGCATTGCTGGCTGATGGCGTGGTTGGCGGCGATGCGGCCCTGTTCCATCGAAGTCGAAGCAAGGCTGGGAAAGCCGATCACATCGCCGACGGCGTAAACATTTTCGGCCGAAGTCCGGTAGTGCTCGTCCACGGTCAGGCGACCCCGCGCATCCGGCTTTACCCCGATATTTTCAAGCGCCAGTCCGCCGACTGCGCCCGCACGGCCGACGGCATAGAGCGCCTTGTGCGTGACGATGACCTTGCCGCTTGCCAGCCGGATCCGCACATGCTCGCCGCGGTCGTCGTCATATTGGTCGACGCCTTCGACACCTTCGCCCAGGCGCAGCGTAACGCGGTTCTGGCGCATCTGATAGACCAGATGGTCGGCAATCTCGCGATCGACAAAGTCCAGCAATTGCGGACGTTTGTCGATCAGGGTGACACGCACGCCCAGCGCCGCAAAAATCGTCGCGTACTCGCATCCGATGACGCCGGCGCCAATGACGGCCAGTGACTTCGGCAATTCCTTCAGGGTCAGGATGTCGTCGCTGGTGAAGATGCGCTGGCCATCGAAGGGGATATGCGGATCACGCGCTGTGGTCGTGCCGACGGCAAGCACGACCTGGTTCGCGGTGACTTCACGCACCCCGGTGCCGTCCACGGCGTTCAAGCGAAGCGTGTGCGGATCGAGGAAGGATGCTTCCGCCGCGAACAAATCGACGCCATTGCGGGAAAAATGGTGCCGGATTACATCGATCTCGCGCTTGATCACCCAATCGGTGCGATAGAGCAGGTCTTCCATGGTGATGCGCTGTTTCAGCGTATAGGACGCCCCATACATGCCGCGTTCGCGGTATCCAGAAAGGTATAGCGCCGCTTCCCGGAAGCTTTTGGACGGGATCGTGCCGGTATTGACGCAGACGCCGCCGACCACGGAGACGCGCTCGGCGATGCCAACGCTCTTGCCGGCTTTGGCGGCAGCTATTGCCGCCCGCTGGCCGCCCGGGCC
>JAYPXD010000057.1:7820-16144 GCA_038135395.1 Alphaproteobacteria bacterium
CCGGAGCCGATGACGAACAGGTCGTAGTCAAACTTCGCCATTTTACGCCCTCGCGACAATTTCGGTTGGTTTCGGCCCCTGGGCAAATTTGCCATGCCCATCTGCAGTAATGGGGCATTGCTGGCCAAGGGATCGATGCCCGACCTTGTATGGCCCGGTGTAGCATTCCGATAAGCGGTAAACAGCTACCATCCAATCATTGCAAAAATGGTAAATCCGGCGAAAGAAGCTTTAAATCTTGCCCGACGATCAAACCATTCACGGAAAGCTGACTCGTTTGTGTTTACCACAAGGCTTAGTTTAGAGCCAGTTCATGAAACCGCCTGTATGGCGGAGGAGCCGTATCGGAGGATCATTAGTTTGGCTCACAGCAGACCGGAAACACGGATGAGCCGGGCGAGACCTTGGCTGATGCTAGCCGTGCTGGCCGCGGCGTTCGGGCTTTTTTTCGCATATGATCTGGACAAAGTGCTGACGTTCGGTCGACTGGCGGCGGAGCGGGATCATTTGAGCGCATGGGTTGGCGCTAACCTGGTATTGGCGACGGTTGGTTTTGCTCTGCTCTATGCGGGTGTCACGTTGCTGTCTCTGCCGGTTGGGGCCGTGGTGACGCTGGGGATTGGCTTTCTGCTGGGGACCGCCTGGGCCAGTGCGGTGGTTGTCGTCGGCGCGACCGTCGGCGCAACGGGTCTGTTTCTGCTTGCCCGCTCTGCGTTCGGCGCCAGTTGGCGCGGATCGGTCGAACGGGTACTATCCAAACTAGACGCTGGCTTTCATGACAATGCGTTTCAGTATCTTTTGATCCTGCGGCTGATTCCGGTGGTGCCGTTCTTCGTCTTGAACATCGTTCCCGCCTTTGTCGGGATATCGTTGCGCCAATATGTGTTGGCGACCTTCCTGGGTATCCTGCCCGGCACTGTCGTCTATTGTAGTGTTGGCGCAGGCCTGGGCGTTGTGTTCGACCGAGGGGAAGTGCCCGGTCTAGACCTGTTGAAGGATCCGGTCCTGATTTTGCCGCTGGCCGGGTTGGCGCTGCTGGCCGCGCTGCCGGTGATTTACAAGCGGGTGCGCGGCAGCAAGACCGTGCCGCCCCCGGTTATAACCTCCTGAATCACCCGCTAATCCATGTGAGTGTGAAGCGATGACGGTGTTGAAACCGGACATTTGCGTGCTGGGCGCGGGCTCCGGCGGGCTGGTCGTTGCCGCCGGCGCGGTGCAGATGGGCGCCAGCGTCGTGCTGCTGGAGCCGCACAAGATGGGCGGCGATTGCCTGAATTACGGCTGTGTCCCGTCGAAGGCGCTGTTGGCGGCTGCGGCCTCACACCCTCGCCCCACCTATCGTGAAGCGATGGAGCGGGTGAGAGCGGCGATAGCGGCGATCGAGCCAAATGATTCGGTGGAGCGGTTCGAGGGGTTGGGTGTGCGGGTCATCCGGCAGGCCGGCCGGTTCCTGGATTCGCGTACGGTTGAGGCCGCGGACGGGACACGCATTCGGGCCAGACGCTTCGTTGTCGCCACCGGCTCTCACGCGATGATCCCGGCGGTGCCTGGGCTGGACGGTGTGCCATATCTAACCAATGAAACGCTTTGGGACCTGCAAGAGGCGCCGGAGCATTTGGTGGTGATCGGCGGCGGCCCTATCGGGTGCGAGATGGCGTTGGCGCATCGGCGCCTGGGCAGCCGGGTAACGGTCCTGGAGCGCGGTTCGCTGCTGGCGCGGGACGAGCCGGAATTGGTGGCTGTTGTCCGCCGCAGCCTGTTGGCGGAGGGCATTGCCGTCCACGAGGGTATCGGGGTCGATGCGGTCGAGCCGATGCTGGGCGGCGGCGTCCGGGTCCGCCTGTCGACTGGCTGCACTGTGGATGGCTCGCACCTGTTGGTGGCGGCCGGACGGCAGGCCACCGTGGACGGCCTGGGGCTCGAAGCAGGCGAGATCCTGCTGGAACGGGGCGCGATCCGCACCGATGCGGCGATGCGGACCACCAATGCCCGTGTATTTGCCGTCGGCGATGTTGCCGGCGGTCCTCAATTCACCCATGCGGCAAGCTATCAGGCGGGGGTCGTGCTGAAGCGGTTGCTGTTTCACCTTCCCGCCAAGGCAGACCATGGCCTGGTTCCTTGGGCCACCTACACCGACCCGGAACTGTCGCACGTTGGCTTGACCGAGGCGGCGGCGCGCGCGAAGCATGGTGACGCGGTGCGGGTGCTGGTCTGGAAGATGGCGGAGAACGACCGCGCCATCGCCACCGGCCGCACCGAAGGCCTGGTCAAGGTCGTGGCGACGAAACACGGCCGAATCCTCGGGGCATCCATCGCCGCGCCCCATGCCGGCGAATTGATCCTGCCCTGGTGCCTGGCGATCCAGAACCGGCTGAAGATCGGCGCGATGGCGCAAGTGGTGGCTCCCTATCCGACCTTGTCCGAAGCATCCAAGCGGGCCGCCGGCAGCTTTTATTCGGAGAGCCTGTTCTCGGACCGGACCCGGCGAATTGTGCGCTGGCTGCAGAAGTTGCCGTAAGGGGCTTTTCACGTGTACGGGTTTGGGGGATGCTGGCGCCAGCCAATCATCCAACCTTGAGGACGCCCATTCCATGACCATTCTCGTTGTCGGCGGCGCCGGCTTTATCGGCCGCCGTATGATCCCGCTTCTCGTCGCGCGCGGTGAGAAAATCGTGTGCGCCGATATCAACTTCTCGCTGGCGGACCACATCTTTCAGCCGCTGGGCGATGCGGTGCGCATGGTCCGGGCGGACGTTACCCAGTTCGACGACATGGTCCGTTTGGTGCACGAGGTAAAGCCGAAGACGCTGATGAACCTCAGCTATTTCATCGGCTCCGACATGCCGCCGCATGTGGCGACCAAGCTAAACGTGGTCGGCATGGACAACTGCTTCGAGGCAGCGCGGCTGGGCGGCGTGCAGCACACGGTCTTCGCCTCGTCGCTGGCGGTCAGCGGTCAGCAGAAAAATTTCGGCGAGCGGCTGGTGAACGAGGACGATCCGAAATACGGCACGCTGCAATACGCCTTCAACAAGATCTTTAACGAGTTCCAGGCGCAGGATTATCGTGAGAAATACGGGATGACTATCACCTGCGTCAGGCCCGCGAACGTCACCGGGCCGGACAAGGTCGATGGCTCCATCGATCACGTCCGCTGCATGGTGCTGCCGGCCCGCGGCCAGCCGGTGAGCTTCCCCTATGCGGATGCAACGCGCTGCCCGATCCATGTGGATGACATCGCCGAGGTCTTTGCCCGCGTCGCCACCAAGGATAAGCCGAAGCACACCATCTACAACAGCGGCGGCCACACTATCAGCATGGGCAACCTAGCCAAGCTGGTGAAAGAATTCCTGCCGGATGCGAAAATCACGTTCGAGCACGAGACCGGCGGTAAGGATGCCTCCGGCAACTACCTGATCGACAATTCGCGGCTGGTCGAGGAATTTGAACTGCAGTATCCGCCGTTCCGCGACCGGGTGCGCCAGATCATCAATACGGTGCGCCGCGAAGAGGGCCTGCCGGAGGTCTGACCGCGAGCCTGCTGCGCCATGCCGTTGCCGCGGCGCCCGATAAGGTTACCGCGGCCGCGCGCCGGCGTGGCGGATTTTGTCCTCCAGCACGCAATAGAGGATGGTCATCAGGTAGCGCGGGCCCAGCTTGACGATGTTGAACTTGGACTCGCCGCCTTCACGGTCGCGCCAGCCATTCGGGACCACCTTGAACGTGGCGCCACGCTGCACCGCCTTGATCGACATTTCGATGGTCAGGTTGAAATCTGCCGAAACCAAGGGCTGGATGCTGTCCAGCACATCGCGGCGGAAGCCTTTGAAGCCATTGGTGTAGTCGTCATACGCCCTGCCGGCGGCCCAGGCAATCAGGCGGTTGCCCAGCCGGTTGAGGACCCGTTTGACCGGCGGATAACCCTGGACCCGTTCCGGATTGGAGAAGCGCGTGCCGAACGCGCAGCCATAGCCTTCTTCCAGAATCGCGCGGCCGTAGGCGACGATATCCTCCGGCAGGTCGGAGCCATCGGCCATCGCGACCACGACGGCCTGACCGCGCGTTGCCGCGAGCGCCGCCTTGACCGCCATACCATAGCCGCCGGGGCCAGAGTTCTTGACCGGGCGCACGCCGGGAAATCGCTCGGCCAGGTTTTGCAGCACCATCCAGGTGTTGTCGCGGGACGCATCGTCAGCAATGACGATTTCCCAGGTCCAACCCGTAGGCTCGAACGCCGCCACCATGGCCTCGACCGTGGCGACAATGGTGCTTTCCTCGTTATAGGCCGGCACCGCGATCGAGAGTTGCACCTCGCTCATGGCGCCGGCGCAATCGGATAATGCGTGCGGGCAAATGCGACAGCCTGTGCAACGGCTGCAACGGGATCGTCGGCGCGGCGCATTTCGATGGAGGCCCAGCCGTCATAGCCGCTGGCCGCGATGGCTGCGCCAAAGGCGGCGTGGTGCATTTTCGGGTCCCACAGGTCGCCGAGTTGCGGCTCGGTAATGTGGACGTGGCTGATGATGTCGACAGCGTTGCCGATTGCGTCGGTGGCCTGGTCGCCCGCCATCTCGGTGCAGGCGATGTCCAGGTGCAGGCGCACGCCCGGATGATCGACCCGGCGGACAACGGCCGCCGCCTCCGACCAGTGGGTCATGAACGTGCAGGCGTAGGCGGGTGGATTGGCCTCCAAGCCCAGCACGACGCCATGGTCGGCGCAGACCGCGCCAATGCGCCGGAACACAGCGGCGGCTTGCTCGATCGCTGCCTCCTGGGAAAGCGCGCCCGGATCGCGGTTGCGGGGCGAGCCGAACACCAATGTCCGCGCGCCGAATGCGGCGGCCACTGCCGAGACCTTGCCAATGTGCGCGATCAGCGCTGCGACCGAGGCTTCGTCGCCGAACACCTGCAGGTCGGGACGGCCGAACAGGATGGCTTGCAGTGCCGGCACGGCAAAGCCGGCGTCGGCCAGCCGCTGGGCTTCCGCTTTCGCGGCGGCGACCGACATGCCCTGCCAGTCCGGCCAGAATTTGGTCGGCGCGACCTCTACGCCATGCACCCCGCCCTCGCGGAGAGCGGCCAGCACGGCAGCGTCCTCGGGCGCATCCCAGGCGATGTTGGAGACAGCCAGTTTCATACAGATTTTCCCCGTCAGGCGGCCATGGCCGGCCCGGCTTCCTGGGCCGAACCGTTGCGCCAGGATTCGATAAAGCGGCCCATGCGCTCCAATACGCTTTTCTTGGCCTCGATGTAGCCGCTAGGCGCGCCGGCCCCGGCAAACACCGCGCCATGCCGGGTGCGGAAGTCGTAGGCCCCTATCGGAGCCGCGTCCCAGCCGACGCGCTTGCCGGGGAAATACGCATCGATGATTTCCGACGTCGCCACCGGCTCCGTTACCAGGTGCACCAGGTCGAGGCCGGCGGATTGCGCGGTCTGAATGTCGTCCCACAATCTGGTCAGGTCATAGTACTGAAAGCTGCTGGCCGGGTTGATCTTGTCCAGAATGTTATCGGTCAGCAGATCGTAGATCACATTTTTGCGCAGCCCAGGGCCGAACAGGCCAGGCAGGCGCACGATCAAAGGATTGCCGAATTGCACCCGGAAGGCGTCTTCGAGCGCCAGGCGGTTGCGGCCATAGGCATGGTTATCCACGGCATGGCAGTCCGCGGCCTCATCCAGGCCGACGCCGGGGGGCACGGCGTCGATGGTGGAGATCAGGACAGCCTGTTCGGCCTTGACGGACTGCATTGCCCGCAACGCGCGGTCAATGCCTTGCCAGTCCGCCTCAGGCTCCTTGTTCGCCCACCATTTCTTGGCCTGAGCGCCGGCGAACACCAGAAGGTCGAAGGATTGGCCGGCGATTTCCTCGATATTCTTGGAATTGTAGATCGACCCGAACGGCGCCTGTGAGCGCAGGTTCGAGCCGACGAAGCCGGTATAGCCGACCAACGCGCAACGCAGCGGACGGCTGGAAGAAGCAGAGGCGGATGGCATAGGTCTTACGCGCTCCCTAGGATTGACCCGGTTGGCTTCAGCCGTTCTGTGGGGTCGGGCGGAAAACGATGAACCGGCTGGTGGAATAGTTCCAAACATAGGTTGCCGCCAGCGATGCGATCTTGGCCGGGATCGGCCCGATCAACCCAACCAACAGCCAGATGACGGCGGTCGAAATGCCCAGGCCGATGCTGTTCAGGCCGGCATAGACGGCGAACTGCTTTGCCGTAACCGGCTTTTCGATGTCGGCGAACGTCCAGAACCGGTTCAACAGAAAGCTGCTGATAATCGCCACTCCGTAAGAGATGATATTGGCAGCGACCGGCGGAAGTGCGAGGCCATAGACTAGGCCCACGAACATCACGACGTCCAGTCCCGCATTGAACGCGCCGACCAATGCGAACTTCAGCGGCTGCGGGATCGCCGCATTCAGCCGCGCAACCTCTGCAATCAGCGGCACGGGTTAGGCTTTCGGATCGGCGGGTTGATCGGAGGCGAGGTCAGCCGCTTGCTCCGCGCCGACGTCGCCGCGGCTAATGACGTTCAACGTATTGTCATAGGCCAGCGATTTGCTGTGGGTGTGCCGAGCCAGATAGTAAAGCGGGTGGTTGGCTGTGCCCTCCAGCACCTGCAGCAGGTATTCGCTCATCACTGCCAGCACCAGGGTGATGAAGAAGAACAGGCCTGAGATCTGCAGTGACAGCGAGGTCCATCCCGGCGCGACTGTCTCGGAGAACAGCCAATAGCCGATGACATAGAGCGAATAGAGCATGGTCAGGCCGCTGGCCCCCAGCGCCAGCAGCGAGACGGCGCGCAACGGAGTCACGGAGACCGCAAGGGTCAATGACACTGCCCGCGCCGCCAGAGATACCATCCGTCGGATGCTCGACCGTTTTTTGCCGTGGGCCCGACCAGCAATCCCGGGATATTCCCTGTCGTAAACCAGCGTTGCATGTTCAAAGCCGGAGAGTGCCGGCGACAGCATCAGGATGCGGTGTCGGTTTGTGGGCTTCAGCATGAAATTCAACACCGCCCGGCTGACCAAACGGCAACTGGACGCGGCAATCGGCACGTCGATGTCCTTGGCCCGCGCGACAAATTCCAAGAACATGTTGGTCAGAACATTGTCGAGCTCGATCCCATCCACCCGCTCACGCGGCAGGGCATAGACGACATCGGCGCCGCCCAGGGCCCGTGCCGTCATCGCCGGCACAAGCTCCGGCTGGTCGAGGCGGGGGTCGAGGATAATAACGAAGTCGCCGATAGCATGCTCCAACCCGGCCACCACAGCCACGTCGGCGCCGCGCTGGCTGGAAAGGCCCAGCAACACCGTGCCCGGGATCGTGTCCTGAGCCTGCAATACCAGTGCGACCGTGTTATCGCGCGAGGCATCATCGACGATGATCACCTCATAATGGTCGAACGTCTGCCGCAGGATCGCCGACAGACGCTCCAGATACGGCAGAATATAGTCGGCGGCATCCGATACCACCATGACGACGCTGGGCAGTGTCTCGCGCAGACGCTTTTGCATAGGACCGTCGGCCAGAGCCGCTGTTGCTGCTGCAAGCGTGTCGATCGACGACCACGTCGGATTCGAAGTGGACATGCTGGTCAATTCCCTAGAGCGGCGGCGGGTGCGGAAACCGCTGAGCGGTTGGCGGCGGAGCCTTTGTTCGGCGGTGTGGCCAGGCCCAGCGTCTGTTCGATGAACTCGAATATATCGAAAATGTTGTCGACCTTTCCGCCCATGACGGAGACCAGACGGCCCATGCGGTCGTCCCGATGCATCAGGATCGGCCGCGCGTCGTCCACCTGCGTGCCGACTGCCAGCGTCTTGATGTCGATCAGTGTATCAGCAAGCGGCACGCCGGCGAGCACGGGCATATAGCGGGCAGCGTCGCGCACCATCCAGGCAAACCGCGAGCGGCCGAATTTGCCGCCGCCGGTTTCCAGGTAGCGCCGCAATATCGTTGTCGGACAGCGCTCGGTAAAGCCGAATGGCAGCTCGCCGTCCTCATTCCATTTGGCATGGTGGGTGTAGCGCACATGGGTCAGGGAATGCAGGCCCAGCGCTGGAAATGGCATGGCGGAAAAGAAGGGGCCATCCATGACGGTAACGCCGCGCCGGGCCAGAGGCGGCGGCGGCTGGAACAACGCTACCTCGGCGATTTGGTGAACCAGGCCGAACCGGTCGGTCACCGGCTCATGTCCGGCATGCTCGCCATAGGCGTGATTCAGGTCGGCATACGTGCAGTTGAACACCCAATCCGCCACCAGTTGCTGGTCGGTGTCGGTTGAGACCCGCAATGGGGCGGTCCGATGATCGG
>JAYPXD010000058.1:0-10666 GCA_038135395.1 Alphaproteobacteria bacterium
ACACGCCCGGCCAGTGCATGGACGTGTTCCCGGCGACAAAGCCGAACGCGCCGGTGCAGGTGTTCGTTCACGGCGGTTTCTGGCGCTTTCTCGACAGTTTCGACCACACGCTGATCGTGCCGATGTTTCATGAGGCAGGCGCTGCAACGGTGCTGCTGAACTACGACCTCTGCCCGACCGTGCCGCTGACCGAGGTGATCCGCCAGGTCCGCGCCGGCCTCGCCGCGGTTTGGCAGCGGGCCGACGAGTTCGGCTTCGACCGGGAGCGTATTTTCATCTCCGGCCACAGCGCCGGCGGGCATCTCTGCGCCATGCTGTCCGCCACGGACTGCGAGAGCCTCGGCCTGCCGCCAGATGCGATCAAGGGGGCGACCATGGTCAGCGGCCTCTACGACCTGACGCCGATGCTGCGGGTGCCGGGCGGCGAGGAGTTGCTGATGACGCCGGAGACCGTGCCCGACGTCAGCCCGCTATGGCACCTGCCGCGCCCGAATATGCCGCTGGTGGTTGCCGTCGGTGCACACGAAACCCAGGAATGGATCCGCCAGACCGATGACTATGCCGCCGTCTGCCGTGCGAACGGCTCGGAGGTGACGGCGATCCAGCCGGACTACGACAATCACTATTCCATCCTCTACACCTTCGCCAACCCGATGACGGAGTTGGGGGCGGCAGTGCTGCGGCAGATGGGGCTCGCCGCGTGACCACCCGGCAGACGCCGGCCTACGCCTGGGTCATTACCGGCGTCTGCTTCTGGATGGCGGTGCTGGCGTGGGGCACGGTGTTCTATGGCAATACGGTCTACCTGCCTGCCCTGAAGACAGAGCACGGCTGGAGCACCAGTCTGATCGGCAACGCCATTACCCTGTTCTTCTGGCTGGCCATTCCGGTGACGCTGCTGTTCGGCTGGATCGCGGACAAGTTCGGCACACGGCTGGCTGTTGCCTACGGTGGTCTGGCGATCGGCGGCGGCGTCGCAGCCATGGGGCATCTGACCGAACCCTGGCAGCTTTATGCCGTATATGCCCTGATCGCGACCGGCTACCCGCTGATTGCGACGCCGGCCATTAGCGCCTCGCTGGTGCCATGGTTCGGGCCGCGGCTGGGTTTGCCGCTATCGCTTGCCCTGACCGGCGCCAGTGTCGGTGGCGCCATTAGCGTGCCGGCAATGGTTGGTGCCAGCAGCTTGTTCGGGTTTACGGCCACAGTCACAGCCATCGGCGCCCTCGTCGCCCTGACCATCGTGCCGCTGGCCCTGTTCGTATTGCGCCGGCCGACCGATGCACACCGCGCCGCCATTGCGCCCGAGACCAGTTTTACCGCCCGAGATGCTCTCAGAACCGCGCGGTTCTGGCGCATCGCCATCGCCGGCGGCCTGGGGCTGGGCGCGCAGGTGGGCTATCTGGCCCACCAATTGGCGTACTTGAGCGAGTTGCTACCTGCTGCGGACGCCGCCTACGCTATCAGCCTGGGTGTAGCCGTCGGTGCGGTCGGACGGCTCGGCACCGGCTATCTGACCAACCGCCTGCCGGTCTCCTGGCTGGCCGCTGCTACATACCTGCTGCAAGGCACCGGTATCGCCATCCTCTATGGTGCCAGCGGTCTGGCCTCGGTTTATCTTGGCTGTGCCATAGCGGGCCTGGTGATCGGCAATGTGGTGATGCTGCCACCTCTTTTGCTGCGGCAGGCATTCGGACCGGCGGCCTATGGCAAGGTCTACGGCTTTGCCAATATCGCCCTCTACATCGGCGCTGGCTTCGGCTCCGGACTGGCCGGCTGGCTGCGCGACGGCACCGGGGCGTATGGACCCGCCCTGCTCGCCTTTGTTGCGTTCGATGTGCTGGCTGCGCTTATCTTACTGCTCCCCGGAATGCGACCCAAAGGAAACGCCTGACCATGACCGCCGCCGCCAATCCCCGCCCCACCACCGTCCGCCTGCAACGCATGGTCCGCGCCTACCGCGAGAGCGCGGCGTTGATGGCCGGCGTCGAACTGGGCCTGTTCAGCAGGATCGCCGAAGGCCACAACACCGAGGAAAGCCTGAGCAAGGCCATGGGCGTCACCGCCCTGCACGGCGAGCGCATCATCGTCGCCTGCGTCGGCCTGGGCCTGGTCGAGCGCGACGGCGACAGGCTGAAAAACGCGCAGGATGTCGAGCGCTTTCTGGTGCAGGGCCAGCCCGGCTATGCCGGCGAGTGGATGTTGTTCACCAAGCCGGACTGGAACGAGTGGGGCCGCCTCTCCGAAATCCTTCAGAACCAGACGCCGCCGCGCGCCGACAACGTCAAGGTCTCGGAATTCACGGTGGAGGATGCGCGCCGTTACCACCGGGCCACCTACTCCATCGGCCGCGGCGCCGGGCGGCTGTTCCTGCGCCAGGTGGACCTCTCCGGCAAAAAGCACATGATCGACATCGGCGGCGGCTCCGGCGCCTACTGCATCGAGGCGGCAAAGCTGTATCCGGAGCTGAAAGCCTCTGTGCTGGACCTGGCGTCCGTGGCCGAGGTGGCGCGGGAGTTCATCGCCGAGAACGGCGTTAGCGACCGGGTGGAGGCGCTGGCCTGCGACTTCAACGAGGACGCCGTGGTCAAAAAGACCTATGACGCCCTCGCCCCTGGCGGCGAGTTCCACCTGGTCGGCGAGGCACTGGACGCCGACCGCTCCGGCCCCGCCGATGCGGCGCTCTGGGGCCTGTCGGAAGCCATCGTCAACGGCACCGGCCTGGCCCACTCCACCGCTGACGTCGAGGGCTATTTCGCCGCCGCCGGTTTCCAGGACATCCAGACCTCGCCCTTTGTCGAAGGCGTGCTGCAACGCACCAGCGGGCGAAAAGTAAAATAGCGGGCGGCGGCGCTTTACTGGAGCAGATTTCGATTCGGTAGGACTGGGGGCAACGCTCTAACGCGCCCACCAATCCCGCAGCAAGTTAGAAGAGGCCGCCCGCAATATATCGGCTTCTTCGGAGAGGTCCGGACGGATTGCAAGCGCCCCTTGCACACGATTCAACTGCGCGGCGATTTCCCGATATTGAGGGTTGCGAATAAAGCTTTCCATCCAGGTAACGGCAACCACGCGCACGCCCGAAGTCACTTCCGCCACGCGGTGCAGAACCGTTGTCGGATAGAAGAAGGCGTCCCCTGCAGCCAATTTGATCATGACTTCTTCGCCACCCGGCATCAGCGTCAATTCCCCGCCGCCATATTCCTCCGGCTCGCTGAGAAACAAGGTCATGGAGACATCTGCTCGCAAATCACCGTTTCGGAAAAAAGGCGCATCCATGTGCGGCCCATAAAACCGCCCCACCTCGTACCGGGACAGAAGCAGCGGCAGAATTGTCTTTGGAAAGAAATTGTTGGTGACCTGGGAATTGCCGGCAATCTTCCGCATCAGATACTGGACCAACTCCTTGTAGATATCGGAATCTTCTCGGATTTGTTGATTGTTTTTGACCGAAGCCGCGGCGCCGGCGACGCGGGAAGCGCCTTCGATAAATGGCGCGGCATCCATCCGTGACCGAACCTGCGAAACTTCTTCCTTGCTTAGCAATTTGCGGACGATCAACTGCATGGTAGGGCTCTCCATCGTGAACAAAGGCGGCGCCGGGGCTCAGGAGGTACGGTCGCCGCTCTATGATCTTGCGTCATCAAATCGTTACGGCAATCCATCCATCATGCAGACCCCTCCGTAGCCTGCCAGGCCGTAATGGGCGGCAGGTTGCCACGATAGCGCTCAACCTGGACCAGGGCCGAATGACTGCTTGGCCCCTGCCCAAGGCGCGAAGTGCCCTGGTCTCGGGTCAAAACATTGGGATTGCCGTGTTTGTCGAGGCCGCCTGGTTCAGCCGGATCGTACCAGGCGCCGGTCGCCAATTGCACGACACCGGGCACAACCCGGTCGGTCACCACCACGCCGGCCAGCACAGCGCCGCGGCTGTTGAAGACACGGACGATATCGCCATCCGTGACGTCGCGCAGAGCGGCATCTTCCGGGTGCAGCCAAATCGGCTCGCGGCCTTTGATCTTGCTGGCGCGGCTCGGACCCTCCGGGTCGTTCTGGCCATGCAGGCGGGTGCGCGGCTGGTTTGAGATCAGGTGCAACGGCGTTTCGCCGACCTGTTGCACATGTCCCAGCCACTCGTGCGGCTCGAACCAGACCGGGTGGCCGGGGCAATCGTCGTAGCCAAACCCCGCAATGGTCTCGGAATATATCTCGAACTTGCCCGACGGCGTCTTCAAGGGCGCGCCTTCGGGGTCCAGCCGGAAATCCTCGAACAGCACAAACGGCTTGGTCGGCGTCGGAATGTTGACTTCGCCTGTTTCCCAGAATGCCTCGAACGGCGGCAGCGTCACGCCTTGTGCAGCCGCTTTCTCCTCGGCGACCTGGTACATGTGGCGCAACCAGCCAGCCTCGTCGCGGCCTTCGGTGAAGGCCTCCAGATTACCAAGGCGCGTCGCCAACCCGCAGAAAATAGCATGGTCGTTGCGGGCATTGCCGACCGGCTCAATCGCCTGGTGCATGGCGGCCCAGGTGTGATCGCGCTTGCCGGCGCAAATATCGTTGCGTTCCAGCGTGGTCGTCGCCGGCAGGACGATATCGGCATGCCGGGCCGTTGCGGTCCAGAACGGTTCGTGCACCACGACGCATTCGGGTTGCTGAAAGGCCCGGGCCAGCCGGTTCAGGTCCTGGTGATGGTGGAACGGATTGCCGCCGCACCAATAGACCAACCGTGCATCCGGATACGTCCGCACCTCGCCGTCATACTCGTATTCGCTGCCGGGCGACAGCAGCATATCGGCAATGCGCGCAACGGGAATGAAGCTGTCGGTCGGATTCTTCAAGGTCGGCAAGGTTGGCATGGATACCGTAGACCGCGGCACGCCCTGGCCGCTGACGCAGGCATAGCCAAATCCGAAGCCGCCGCCCGGCAGGCCGATCTGGCCCAAAGCCGCCGCCAGCGCCACCAGCGCCCAGAACGGCTGCTCGCCATGGTCGGCGCGCTGCAGCGACCAGGCTGCGGACAACATGGTGCGCAGGCCGGCGCTCTCGCGCGCCAGGCTGGCGATACGGTCCGCCGGCACGCCGCAGATGGCCTCGGCCCAGGCGGGGGTTTTCGCAACGCCGTCACGCTCGCCCAACAGGTAGGAGCGGTATTGCGGCCAGCCGACGCAATGACTGGCCAGGAACGCCTCGTCTGCCAGCCCCTCACTCGCCAGCACATAGGCCATGGCCAGCATCATCGCAGTATCGGTATTCGGCCGGATCGGCAGCCATTCAGCCGCCCCCATCGCATCCAGGAATGGCGGGACGTCGTCGCGGATCGGACTGACGATGACAAAGCGCACGCCCGCCTCCGCCGCACGTTTCAACCAGTCCGCGCTCTCATGCCGGGCCAGGCCACCAGAATCGAGCTGTGTGTTCTTCATCGACAGGCCGCCGAAGCACACCATCTGCCGCGTTTCGGCGACGATCGTTTCGTAGGAACTGATCGGCCCCTCGCTCGGCTGCGCCGTGCCGCAAACATGCGGCAGCAGCGCCAGGGCGGCGGCATAGCTGTAGTTGTATTTCTGGGTGGTGTAGCCGCCGAACGTGTTCATGAACCGGCCAAGCTGGCTCTTGGCGTGGTGGAAGCGCCCGGCAGACGCCCAGCCATAGGAGCCGGCGAAGATGGACGCATTGCCATGGTCCGCCTTCACGCGTTTCAGTTCGCCCGCGACCAGGTCCAGCGCCTCGTCCCATGACACTGCGACGAACCGGTCCGCGCCGCGGTTGCGGTCGCGATACTTCAGCCAGCCTTCACGCACCATCGGCTGTGCGATCCGCGCCGGTCCATGCACCATGCCCGGGATCGCCGCCAGCATCGGCGAAGGATCCGGATCGTTGGCAATCGGCAGAGCGTCGATGACACGGCCATCGCGGACAACGGCGGTAAACGCGCCCCAATGCGAGGCGTGTGGAACAGTTTTGAGTGCAGACGGCATTGACGGCTCCCATGAAAGGCGCGCCATAGGAGCGAAAGGCGCACCGGAATGCAAGGGGCGGGATGCCCGATGCTAGTTTCCCGACAATGACCGCAATCGTGTCACTAGTCCGACTGCCAGCAGATTGCCGCCGACCCCGATGGCAAACGCCAGGGTATAGGCCCCGGTGACATCGTGAATATAGCCGGCCGCCAATGGCCCAAGCGAGCCTGCGAGACCACCGATGGCGAAGATCGAGCCGGATATCGCGCCGACATGCAGCCGCCCGAACAGGCTGCCGACCATGGCCGGAAATAGCGTCACGCCTGCCGTCGCGCCGACGCCGAACAGCGCCGACGCGGCCTAGAGCACCCACAATGCCTCCGCCCAGATGAACACACCGCACGCCACGGCCTGGACCAGAATCACCGCCGCCAGCGCCGCGCGCGGACTGGTGCGGTCGGCAAACCACCCTGCTGCCGGCCGACCGATCACGCCGCCTGCGCCCAGTGAGCCGATCAGGCCTGCGCCATGATGCGCGGCATAGCCGAAATCGGCGGGCAGGCTCGCCAGATGCGAATACGGAAAAAACATGATGGCCCAGGTCAGCACGAATACGCCCGCCAATACCCAATAAGCCGGAGTCCGGCGGGCCTCGGCAAAGGTCAAGGCTGGTTCCGGCCGCAAGGGCCGCTTCGGCGTCGCCGCATCGAATGCCCCCTCCCCCGGATCGCGGCGCATGCCGATGGCGCACAGAAATACCGCGCCGCCGCAGATCAGCCCCAACGCCAATGCGGCGGAACGCCAGCCGAATGCGTCGATCAGCGACACGGCGGCGAACGGACCCGCCGCCATCGACGCGCTGAGGCCCATGCTGGCCAGGGCCAGCGCCAACCCGCGGCGCACCAGAAACCAACGCACCACCGTCGCCGTCGTCGGAATATAGGCCGCGCTCATACCAACGCCGACCACGCCACCCATGCCGATGAACAGCGCCGCCGTCGTCTCGGCCTGGCCGATCAGGGCATAGCCGCCCGCCAACGCCGCGCCGCCGACCAGCATCACCCGCCGCGGGCCAAGCCTGTCGGTCAACCGGCCAGTCACCAGGCTCAGCAGCGAATACAGCGCCACACAGACGGAAAACGGCGCCAGAACCGCCGCCCGGCTCAACCCCAATGCCTCGCTCAGGTGCGGCACAAAAACGCTATAGCCGAACAGCAGGCCGTACGATGCCGTCAGGCTGACGAACGCCAGGGCGACAATGACCCAACCGAAATACATAAGCCGCCGCGCTCCGCCTGTGACCGCGCCGGCAGGCATGCGGCGCACGGCCTATTGTCCGCCGATTGACGCATGCCGTCTAGTATCGGCTAGCCAAAACCCTCATCTTGGGGAGAACAGCCGGCCCGCAGCCAGCGGACCTCCCCCAGACTGGGCGAGTTGAGTGACCATGGATTTCACGACCATCACCCGAATCATAGAGTTTTCGGCGGCCCTATTTCTGTTTGTACTGGGCTTGGCCGTGCTGGCCCTGGTCACGCTTTACATATTAGACGTAACCCAAACCAAGCATGCGGTTCGGCGCAACTTTCCGGTCATCGGACGCATGCGCTATCTGCTGGAAGACCTGGGCGAATTCCTGCGCCAGTATTTCTTCGCCCAGGACCGCGAAGAGATGCCGTTCAACCGGGCAGAGCGCTCCTATGTCTATCGCGCGGCCAAAGACCTCGATACGACGCTAGCCTTCGGCTCCACCCGCGACTTGCGCCCCACCGGCACCATTCTGTTCGCCAACGCAGCCTATCCTCCGCTGGACCAGGACGCCGCTCCGACAGGAGTTCTGGAAATCGGCCCTTACGCCCGCCATCCCTACTGCCCGCAATCGCTGTTCAATATTTCAGGTATGAGCTATGGCGCGATCTCGCGGCCGGCGGCGCTGGCCTTGTCGAACGGCGCACGCAAGGCCGGGATCTGGCTGAACACCGGCGAAGGCGGGTTGGCGCCCTACCACCTGGAGGGCGGATGCGACATCGTCTTTCAGATCGGCACCGCCAAGTATGGGGTGCGCGACGAGCACGGCGGCCTTTCCGACGAAAAGCTGCGCCAGGTCGTCGGACATCCCCAGATCAAGATGGTCGAGATCAAGCTCAGCCAGGGGGCAAAGCCCGGAAAAGGCGGCATTCTGCCCGGAGTCAAAGTCACAGCGGAAATCGCGCAAATTCGTGGCATTCCGCAGGGCAAGGATTCGATCAGCCCGAACCGCCACCCGGAAATCGGCAGCGCCGGTGACCTGCTCGACATGATCGCCCACGTCCGCGACGTTACCGGGAAGCCGACCGGCTTTAAGGCGGTGATCGGCGGCTACGATTGGCTGGAGGACCTGATGGTGGAAATCGGCAGGCGCGGCATCGAGAGTGCGCCAGACTTCATCACCATCGACAGCGGCGACGGCGGCACCGGCGCAGCGCCGATGAGCCTGATGGACTATGTCGGTCTGCCGATCAAGGAAACCCTACCGCGGGTAGCCGATATCATCGACCGCGCTGGATTGCATGGCCGCACCCGCATCATCGCCAGCGGCAAGCTAATCACGCCGGCGGAAGCGACCTGGGCGATCTGCGCCGGCGCCGATTTCGTGCAATCCGCTCGTGGCTTCATGTTTGCACTAGGCTGCATCCAGGCTCTGCAATGCAACCGCAATACCTGCCCGACCGGCGTCACCACCCATGACCCACGCCTGCAGCAAGGGCTCGACCCGGTCGATAAGGCGGAACGCGTGGCGCGGTATGCCAAGCATATGCATCATGAAATCGGCATCATCGCGCACTCCTGCGGCGTCCGAGAGCCGCGGCAACTGCAACGCCACCACTGCCGCATCGTATGTGCCGACGGCCGCACGAATGGCATGCACGAACTTTACCCGCCCGTCACCGCGCAGCATCTGGCCATGACGACCAGCCCGGCCACAGGGTCGCTTGCCGCTGATGCGTGAATTGGGTTAAGTGCTGGCCAGTTGTCAATTCAGGATAGGAACACCGCCCCATGGCTCACCCCCTCGCCGCCGAAATGGCGCCCACCGGCAAACTGCGCGCCGCCATTAACATGAGCAACTTCCTGCTGGTGACCGGCAAGACAGCATCCGGCGACCCGGAAGGCGTCGCCCCCTCGATGGCAGCGCTGTTCGCCGAACGACTGGGCGTGCCGGTCGAGTACCATCCCTACGCCAATCCGGGCTTGCTGGCCGATTCCTCCAAGGATGACCTGTGGGACGTGGGCTTTGTCGGGGCCGAGCCGCAACGCGCCACCTATGTCAACTTCACCGCAGCGTATGTGGAGATCGAGGCGACCTACATGGTGCCTGCCGGCTCAAAATTCCAGAAATGCGCGGAGGTTGACAGCGCCGGTACCCGGATCGCTGTATCCGCCCGCGCCGCCTATGACCTGTGGCTGGAACGGAACATCAAACATGCCGAAGTCAGCCGCGTTTCCGGCCTCGATGCCTCGTTCGACCTGTTCGTGAACGAGAAAATGGACGCCCTGGCCGGCCTGCGTCCGAAGCTGATCGACGACGTAAAGAAACTGCCGGGCGCCCGGCTGCTGCCGGATCGCTTTACCGCCGTGCAGCAGGCATCGTGCACGAAAAAGGGCCGCGACGCCGGCTTTAAGATGCTGAGCGATTTTATCGAGGAAATGAAAGCAAACGGCACGGTTCAGGGCCTGATCGACAAGTTCGGCGTTACCGGCCGCCTGACCGTCGCGGCGGCGGCGTAACCAGCGGCATGGCAGGTCCGTCCGGCCCCTGTGCCGGTCGGCTGCCGGATGGGAGAGGCGGCATGCGCGACTGGGTCAACACGGCAATCGCCAAGATCGAGGCGGACCTGACGCGCTCCGCCGACACCCACCTGATCCGGCTGGACCTTCCGGCGCTGAACGACATCACGCTCTACCTCAAAGACGAATCGATCCACCCGACCGGCAGCCTGAAGCATCGCCTGGCCCGGTCGCTGTTTCTCTATGGCCTTTGCAACGGCTGGATCACCGAAGGCACGCCGATCATCGAATCCTCGTCCGGCAGCACGGCCGTGTCGGAAGCGTATTTCGCGCGTCTGCTTGGCCTGCGTTTCATTGCGGTCATTCCCAAATCGACCTCGGTCGAAAAAATCAGCCAGATCGAGTTTTATGGCGGCGAATGCCACAAGGTCGATTCAAGCCAGATCTACGCCGAATCGCACCGCCTGGCCGGCGAATTGGGCGGCCACTACATGGACCAGTTCACCTACGCCGAGCGCGCCACCGACTGGCGCAGCAACAACAACATCGCCGAATCGCTGTTCTCGCAGATGACGGCGGAACGCTATCCAGAGCCGGCCTGGGTGGTGATGAGCGCCGGCACCGGCGGAACGTCCGCCACCATCGGCCGCTACATCCGCTATAAGCGGCTCAGGACGCAATTGTGCGTGGCGGACCCGGAACACTCGGTCTTTTTCGATGTGTATCGCGATGGCGACCGCAGCCGCACGCTGTCCGTATCGTCAAACGTCGAAGGCATCGGCCGGCCCCGCGCCGAACCTTCGTTTCAACCGGGCGTCATCGACCGCATGGTCAAGGTCGCGGACGCCGCTTCCTTTGCTGCGATCCATTTCCTCGAAGGGCTGCTGCGCCGCAAATGCGGCGGCTCCACCGGCACCAACCTGTATGCCACCCTGCAG
>JAYPXD010000058.1:10676-13243 GCA_038135395.1 Alphaproteobacteria bacterium
ACATGTGAGATACGAATGTAATCTGCGCTCTGGATGCCACCCTGCAGATTGCCGCTGAAATGCATCGGGACGGACGGTCGGGAAGCTTGGTTACCGTGATCTGCGATCCAGGCGAACGCTATCTCGATACTTACTACAATTCCGATTGGCTGGCGGAGCGCGGTTTCGACACCGCTCCATACCGGGCACAGTTGGACGCATTCTATAAGACCGGCAAATTCCCGGACTGATCGGTGCGGCTGGCTGAGCCCCTTCCGTTCCGCCGCTGACCGTGCTGGAATGCGGACTTCCGTTGAAAAGAGGCGTTTCATGGCGCAATTCGGCATCTCGCAACCGCTGCTAAGGCTGGAAGACCCGACGCTGCTCTGCGGCGAGGGGCAGTTCCTGGATGACCTCTCGTTTCCGAATCTGGCGCATGCCTATGTCCTGCGCAGCCCTTATGGACACGCCGAAATCACCGGCATCGACACCGCGGTGGCCAAGAGAATGCCCGGCGTGCTCGCGGTCTATACTCATGCGGATGTCGCGGCGCTCGGCGATATCCCGACCCTCGCCTTTCCGCCTCTGGTCCCAGAAACGGTATACCATCACCATGGCCAGCCATTGCTGGCGCGCGGCCGGGTGCGCTATGCCGGCGAGAGCGTGGCGTTCGTCGTGGCCGAAACCCGCGAACAAGCCCGCGATGCGGCTGAGGCGATCCAGGTCGAATACGCCGCCCTGCCGGTCGTCATCGACGCCAAAGCCGCCACCGAGGCTGGCGCCCCGCTAATCTGGCAGGATGCGCCCGCGAACCGCGCCTTCGAGTTCCAACTGGGGGACCAAACTGCAACCGATGCAGGCTTTGCCAAGGCCGCCCGCGTTGTCCGACTGGACGTCATCAACAACCGCGTGCTGCTGAACGCGGTGGAGACCCGCGGCTCGCTCGGCCGGTATGAAGACGGTCGCTTCATTGTCCACGCCACCACCCAAATGCCGCATCGCTTTAAGGAACAATTGGCCGACGTCGTGTTCAAGGTGCCGCGCGAAGCGGTGCGGGTGCTGGTCGGCGATGTCGGCGGCGGCTTTGGCGGCAAGAATGGCCTCTATGCCGAAAACTGCATGACCCTGTTCGCGGCGCGGGACCTTGGCCGCCCGGTCAAATGGGTCAGCGACCGCGACGAGGCCTTCCTGACCGACACCGCCGGGCGTGACAACGTCACCACCGGCGAGCTGGCGCTGGATGCCGGCGGCGAGCCGCTGGGCTTTCGCGTGCGCACTTTCGCCAACCTCGGCGCCTACAACGCCAACGGCAGCGCTGTCTCGCCGACCAACATGCATATGGCGGCGAATGCCTACCGCATTCCGGCGCTCTATGTCCGCGTGACCGGCGCCTTCACCAACACCACGCCGGTAGACGCCTACCGCGGCGCGGGCCGCCCGGAGATCACCTATCTGATCGAGCGCCTGGTGGATCAAGCCGCCCGCGACCTGGGGGAAGACCCCATCGCTTACCGCGCCCGCATTGCGCTGCGGCCCGAACAATTCCCCTACAAGACCCCCACAGGCCTCACCTACGAAAGCGCGGATTTCGCCGATCTGCTGGAGCAGGCGAAGCAGCGGGTCGATTGGCAGGGCTTTTCCGAGCGCCGGGCCGAAAGCGAAATCCAGGGTCGGCTGCGCGGCATTGGCGTTTGCCTCTATATCGAGCGCTGCGGCGGCGGGCCCGCTTTGTCGGAAGCCGCCAAAGTGGATGTCCAGCCGGATGGCCGGGTGACCGTGCGCATCGGCTCGCAATCGAATGGCCAGGCGCACCGCACCAGCTATGCCCAGGTTGTGCACGAATGGCTGGGCGTCGATCCGGAAGACGTGGTGGTGATCCAGGGCGACACCGACGAAGTCGAGACCGGCACCGGCACCGGCGGCTCCTGGTCGATCCCCATGGGCGGCGGCGCGATTGCCAGGGCGTCCGATAAGATCATTGAGAAGGCGAAACGCATTGCCGCCCAGAAATTCGAGGCTGGCGAAAGCGATATCGACTTTGCCGGCGGCGTCTTTTCCGTCGTGGGCACAGACCTGCGGGTCTCGCTGCCGGAGGTGGCGGCCCTGACCCAGGATCCTGCCAATCTGCCGGATGGCGAGGAACCGGGCCTCGGCGGCTTCGACCGCTTCGTGCCGGAAAACCACACCTTCCCCTATGGCGTCCATATTGCGGAGGTGGAGGTCGATCCCGACACCGGCGCGTTCGCCCTGCTGGACTACACCGTGGTCCACGATTTCGGTCGCGCCCTGAACCCCTTGCTGCTGGAGGGCCAGGTGCATGGCGGCATTGCCCAAGGCATTGGCCAGGCTTTGTTCGAGCGCACGGTCTATGGTGAGGATGGCCAATTGCTCAGCGGCTCGTACATGGATTACCACCTGCCGCGCGCTTCGGACTTCCCCGATTTCGACTTCCTGCCGGTCGAAACGCCGACCGTCGCCACCCCCCTGGGCGTCAAGGGATGCGGCGAGGCCGGTGCGACCGGCGCACCGCCCGCGGTCATCAATGCTATGCTGGATGCGCTGGAAATCGTCGGCGTCCACCACATAGA
>JAYPXD010000058.1:13253-16144 GCA_038135395.1 Alphaproteobacteria bacterium
CGCCAGAGGCGGTATGGCGGGCGATTCAGGCTGCGGAGGCCTGACCCATGACCTTCTCAGTCCGCGCCATCGGCGGCTTTCATCTCGGCGGCAGGATGGTCGAACTTTCAGGCCTGCCCGTCCGCACCGCCCGCATCACCCAGGGCGGGCCGCCGATCGAGATCGACCCGAACGGCCGGTTCGCAGTCGAGCAGATGTATGTGCAATACACCCTCCTCTCCGCGCCGAGTTTCCCCTACCCGGTGCTGATGTGGCACGGCGGCGGCCAGACCGGCGTCACCTGGGAAGATACGCCCGACGGTCGGCCCGGATGGCAGCAGCGCTTTCTGGAGGCCGGCTTCGACGTCTATTGCTCCGACGCGGTCGAGCGCGGGCGGGCAAGCTGGGCGAAACACCCGGAGGTGTTCGAGGGCGAGCCAATCTTCCGCTCGCAGCAGGACGCCTGGCGCATGTTCCGCTTCGGCCCGCTGGACGGCTTCGCCACCCGCCACGAGGACCGAACCTACTTTGCCAACACCGAATGGCCGACCGAGGCGACGGACCAGTACCAGAAGCAGGTGGTCGCCCGTTGGGCCGGCCACGATGCCATCACCCAAAAAGCCTATGACGAACTGGTGGCCAAGGTCGGCCCCTGCGTCATCGTCAGCCACAGCCAGTCCGGCGCCTTCTCGTTCCAGGCCGCGGTGAACAATCCGGGCATGGTCCGGGCGGTGGTCAGCCTGGAGCCTTCCGGCCCCGCCCTGGCCGACGATGCCCAGGTGAAGACGCTAGCCGACGCCGGCACCCGGCACGTCGTCATTTGGGGCGACAATTTCGAGGGGCATGAGCGCTGGGCGCTTTTCCGCCGACTCGTGGCCGATTACGGCGCGCGCATTTCCGCCGCCGGCGGCCACTGGGCCAACTGGGACCTGCCGCAAATGGGGATTGCAGGCAACTCGCATTTCCCCATGATGGACCGCAACAGCGACCTGGTCGCCAACCTCGTGCAACACTGGATCAAGGACAACGTGCAATGAGCCTCGCCGAAACCCTGAAAGCCGCACGTTTGGCGGGTAAGGCGGTGGAAATCGCCGCTTCCGACTTCCCCAGAACCGAAGCGGATGTCATCGCCGTACAGGCGGACACGTTCCGGATCGGCAACCTGACCCCCGGCGGCTGGAAGGCCGGCCCGCCACCCGCCGGCATGCAGGACACCGGCTGCGCCGAACTGGCCGCCGAATGGACGGTCGCCAGTGGCTCTACCGTCAAATGTCCCGGCGAGCCGCTATTGCTCGAATCTGAATTCGTGCTGCGCTTCGGTAAGGACGTGCCGCCCGCCGCCGCACCGTTCACGGCGGAACAAATCGCCGGTTATATCGATGCCATCGCCCCCGGCATCGAACTGGTCTGGCGCCGCACCGCCAATCCGGGCGGGCCGGAAACCGCACTGCTCTATCAGGCCGAGGCCAACGGCCATGCCGGCATGGTGCTGGGCGAGTGGCGCACCGATTGGCAGCGCTTCGATCTCTCCGGGCACAAGGTCGTGCAGCACGTCAACGGCGCGGTTCACGCCGAGGGCCATTCTGGCAAAACCATGAATGGGCATCCGCTGAACGTGGCCGCAGCGCTCGCCAACCGCCAGGCGCGCTTGGGCAGGACGATCAAAGCGGGCTGCTGGGTTACTACGGGATCCTGCACCGGCGCGCTGCCGATCAAGGCTGGCGACAGCATCGAAAGCACCTATGGGGACCTTGGTCGCGTAGCGGTAAAGATCAGTTGAAACCCCCAGCCCGCGACGTCTCATTAATTGTGCCAAGCAGCAAATTACGATAGCAATATCAAGTGGACATCAACCGGGTTATCCATAACCTTTCCTGTCAGTCGAACCCGCCGGTTCTGAGCGGCTCGATCATACCATACTATGTCGCGGCGGTGCCAATCTATGCGAAAGTTGTCGAGCCAAATCCCTATATTGGTCTTCGTATTTGGCATCGCGGTTGTAGTCTTTACTATCGGATATTCAGTCGGGGCATTCAGGCTGTACCCGCATAAATATATAAAAAATGCGATCACTGCAGCACAATCTCTGATGGCGGCGGAAAAACAAAAGACATTCTCGGTCGAAATTTTGCGGCCGGCAGCAAAGGACCGCCTGACGGACAGTGGCCCGGTCAGTGTATATTTGAAGGACCGCGCCGTTGATGGTCTGACGATGTTTACTGGCTTCAATGGATCGCGCTACGCCGCTGTCTTGGTGGACATGAATGGAAAGACGCTACATCAGTGGCAGAGAGACTTTTCCGCTGCGTGGCCCAATCCTCCCCAGATCCAATATCAGGCAAGCGATGATCAAATCGACTATCACGGTTCCTGGCTATATCCGAATGGCGACATTCTATTGAACTATACCGCTGGCAACTTCCCGTTCGGCGGTGGACTGGCGAAGCTCGACAAGAATTCGAATGTGATCTGGAAAGCGGACGTCAACGCCCATCACGACATCTATGTCGAAAAATCCGGCAACATTCTGCTTTGGGCGCATGAATACTTGTACAAAAATCCGGAAGGCATGAGTCAAGGAATTTCGGAATATTACGAGGACATGATCTTAATACTAGATCGGAATGGCAAAGAGATAGACAGAATAGTATTGAGGGATGCGATTAAAAATTCAGATTTCCGCGGACTTCTGTCCCTGAACTATCGCGATTCCGAGGATATCCAGTTCAAAGATGAAGAGTTGGATGACCCGTTCCACGCCAATGCCCTCGACGTCCTTGAGCCGGACATGGCGGCGGCGTTTCCGATGTGGAATGTGGGTGACATCATGGTGTCGCTGCGAAATCTCAACATGATCGGGATCATCGACCGCAAGACAAAGTTGGAGACCTCCGGAAAGCCTGATTTCTGCG
>JAYPXD010000059.1:0-2517 GCA_038135395.1 Alphaproteobacteria bacterium
GAGGTTCCGGCCTATGACCTGGCCGGCCGCTCGGTCCTGGTGCTGGGCTTCGGCCGCATCGGGCGGCGTCTGGTGCCGATGCTGAACGCCATGCAGATGAAGGTGTTCGTCCACGACCCCTATGTGATCCAGGACGCCATCGCCACCGCCGGCGCGACGCCGGTCGAGGATTTCCGTGCCGTGCTGGGCCAGATGGACTTTGTCTCCGTCAACTGCCCCAAGAACGAGGAGACCACGGGCATCATCTCCAAGGCAGAGATCGAGATGATGAAGCCCACGGCTTTCCTCATCAACACCGCCCGTGGCGGCATTATCGACGAGGCCGACCTGGTCGATTGCCTGAAGCGGAACGTCATCGCCGGCGCCGGCATCGACCCGTTCGTGGTCGAGCCTCCCCGCGCCGAGGACCCGCTGTTCGCGCTCGACAACATCATCGTGTCGCCGCACTCTGCCGGCAACACCAAGGAAAGCATGTTCCGCATGGGCGCGACCGCAGCGCAAAACGTGGTCGACTGCTTCAACGGCAAACTCAACCCCGAAAACGTCATCAACAAGGAAGTGCTCTGAACCATGCGCGCAAACCCCATTCTCGAGTCCTGGAAGGCCGGCAAGGCCGTCGTCAACGGCTGGCTGGCGATCCCCTCCAGCTTCTCCGCCGAGGTCATGGCGCACCAGGGCTGGGACGCCATCACCATCGACACCCAGCACGGCCTGATCGACTACATCGACGCCGTTTACATGATGCAGGCGATTTCCACCACCAACGTGCCGATGACGGCCCGCGTGCCGTGGAACGACCCGGCGGCGATCATGAAATTGCTGGACGCCGGCGCGCAGGGCATCATCGCGCCGATGATCAACAGCCGCGAAGAGTGCGAACGCTTTGTCGGCGCGGTGAAGTATCCGCCGCTTGGCTACCGCTCGAACGGGCCGATCCGCGCGGTGCTGTATTCCGGCAGCGATTATGTGAAGAAGGCGAACGAGACCATTCTCGCCATCGCCATGATCGAGACCGACAAGGCCGTCGAAAACCTGGACGAGATCCTGTCCACTCCCGGCCTCGATGGCGTCTATATCGGCCCGAGCGATCTGGCCCTGACCTATGGCCGCGAGCCGCGGCTCGATCCGACCGACCAGTTCGTCTACGACAAGATGATGGAAATCCTGGCGGGCTGCAAAAAGCACGGCATTCCTGCCGGCCTGCACTGCGGCACGGCGGAATTCGCCCTGGAAATGATCGAGAAGGGCTTCCTACTCACCACCATCGCCAACGACAGCCGCATGATGGCCATCGGCTGCCAGCAGGAACTGGGCAAGATGAAGGCGGGCGTGAAAAAGGAAAGCGGTAGTCCGTACTGAGCCCCGCTCGCAGAGAAGTTCTAAGGCCCTGGCGCGCCAAGCGCCGGGGCCTTTTGTTTTTTGGCCAGGCGTCAACAGGCAGCATTCCGCCACTGACCGGGCGCTTTACCTCAGCGGCATCAAGAACAGGATCGAGGCGTTTATCATGTTCACCGCCGAGATCGGGCATTGGTGTATCCGGGGCTATGGCTTCTGGGCGGTGGAAGAAAAGGCGACTGGCGCCTATTGCGGGCAGGTTGGCCTCTGAAATCCCGAAGGGTGGCCGGCGCCGGAGGTTGGCTGGCTGTTGATGAATGGGTTTGAGGGCCGCGGATATGCGCGCGAGGCTGCCATTCGAGCCCGCGCCTGCGCTTACGATACCCTTGGCTGGAATGAGATCGCGAGTTGCATCTACGAAGGCAATCACAGTTCCATCAGACTGGCCGAGCGGATGGGGGCCCACGTCGAGCGCCGGATGAAGCGCGACGGGCGGCCTGATATGCTGGTTTACCGCCACCCCAGTCCCGCGGAATTGGCATTGGGACTGTGAAGGACGAGAGCGGAAGCTTCTTATGATGTTCTGTCGAATTCGTTCGTATTATCGAAATTTCCGGACCAATTTATCCTGAAATTTTCTTTGATAACTTGGCCAAAACCAAAAGCATTTACGCTTTGCACTTTCTGTCACCGGTGTCATAGTCCTTGAACATTGGGAGAAGTGCCAGACAATGCGAACCGATCCAGCTTGGAATGGCCAAGCGCCTCCTCTTGGCGAAGGCCTGTTTGCGGAAGTCTTGTCTTCGGTAGGGGTTGCTGCGGCGGTTTTCGATGCGGAGTTGCGGCTGGCGTCGTTCAATGACCTTTTCCGTCACACGCGCGGCTATCCCGCCAATCTGTGCCAATCGAGCGTCTCATTGGCTGACTTGCTTCGGCATGAAGCGGTGAATGGCGGGCTTCCGACTGAGATACATGACGGCTTCGTCGATACCTGGCTGCAGCGTGCCCGCCAGCGACTGCGCTATTCGGAAATCCAGGTGATCTCCGACGGTCGCATTTTTGAGATGCAACTTGCGGCGCTGGGCTTTGGCGGCTTGTGCCTGACGTTTGCCGATATCACGATCCGCGAACAGGAAGCCCGGTCGCTGCGCCAGCGCCAGGAATGGCACTAACTGGTCAGCG
>JAYPXD010000059.1:2527-16126 GCA_038135395.1 Alphaproteobacteria bacterium
CTCGTCCGAGGGCATTTATGACTGGGACATCTCGGGAAACTCCCTCTCGGTGTCTTATCGCCTGACCGGCATGTTGGGCTTGGATCCTGGTGAGCTTCGCTCGGAAGATTGGGCCGGCCTGGTGCACCCGGACGATGCAGCAGCCTACCGGTCCGCCCTGGTGGCGCATTTCAGGGGCGAAGCGCCGAACCTCAAAATCGAATACAGGATGCGCCGCAAATCCGGCGAATTCGTCTGGCTGTCCGATATAGGCCGTTGCGTGCGGAACCATGCAGGCCGCGCCGTTCGCTTGGTCGGCGCGGTCTCCGACATTACGCGCAGGAAAATTGCGGAAGCGGCCCAACGCGCCAGCGAAGAACGCTATGCCATCGCGATGGAGGCGATTAACGAGGGCCTCTACGATTGGGATATTGAAAAGGACGAAATTTACTATTCGGCCGGCGTGCGGTCGTCTCTTGGGCTCGATCCGCGCCAATTGAAATCGCCGCAGGATTGGTTCGACCGAATCCATCCGGATGATCGTGGCATATATCGCAAGGCGGTCATCGCCCATTTCAAGGGCGAGACCGAGCGGTTTGAGGCTGAAATGCGCTACCGGCGCGGCGACGGCAGTTGGGGCTACGCACGCCAGCACGGGGTCGCACGCTTCGACGCCGCGGGTAAGGCGGTTCGCATGGTGGGTTCGACAGGCGACATCTCCGACGTGGTTGCGCATCGCGATGCCGCTGAAACCGCGCGTCAGCAATTGGAAAAGGCCATCGACAGTATTTCCGACGGCTTCGCGATCTATGATGCCGACGACCGGCTAGTGCTGTGCAACGAGCAGTATCGAACTTTGTATCCGGATGTCGGGGCAATGCTGGTGCCCGGCGTGGTTTACGAGGACGTGCTTTACGGCTTGGCCAAGCACCAAAGCCTGGTCGGCATTGGCTCCGACGCGGAAACCTGGGTGACGAACCGCTTGGCGTTGCGGGCCCGGGCGCAGGGATCGTACCAGACGGAATTGGCGAACGGCAGTTGGGTCAATGTCAGCTGGCGCCGCGCGCGCGATGGCGGGCTTGTCGGCGTGTTCAGCGATGTGACGACGTTGAAACAGGCGGAACTCAGCCTACGCCAGAGCGAGGAGCGTTTCTCGCTGGCCACGGCGGCTGCAACAGAGGGCCTCTATGACTGGGATGTGGCGGGCGACCGATTATCGGTTTCCGACCAATTGAACCGGATTATAGGGTTGCGGACCGACAATCTCTCTTCGGGCGAATGGAACGAGCGGGTGCATCCTCGGGACCGTCAACGGTATCGCACGGCAACGATGATGCATTTCAAAGGCGAGTCTGAGTATCTCGTGTGCGAGTACCGAATCCGCAGCGGCGCCGGCGAATATGTCTGGGTGGCGGACAGCGCTTCTTCGGTCCGGGATACGCGGGGGCGTGTCGTGCGACTGGTCGGCGCGATTGCCGATATCTCTGACCGCAAGCAGGCAGAACAGGAATTGCGCGAGGCGAAACAAGGGGCCGATGACGCCAGCGTCATCGCCAGCGAGAAAGCGCAGGCGCTGGAATTGCTCTCGACCAAGCTGTCGAAATACCTGTCGCCGCAAGTGTATTCCTCGATTTTTGCCGGCACGCAAAACGTGACGGTCGATGCCAAGCGCAAGAAGCTTTCCATCTTTTTCTCCGACATCGCCGGCTTTACCGCAGTGGTCGATACGCTGGAGTCGGAGGAAATCACGGCGACGCTGAACGACTACCTGTCGGCAATGGCCGAGATCGCCATCAAGTTCGGCGCCACAATCGACAAGTTCATCGGCGATGCGATCCTGGCTTTCTTTGGCGACCCCGATTCAAAAGGGCCTAAGGAAGACGCTATCGCCTATGTCCGCATGGGCATCGCCATGCAGCGGCGCTTGCGCGAGCTGCAAGGGAAGTGGCGGGATTTGGGGCTGGAACAAATCTTCGAACTGCGCATCGGCATCACAACCGGATTTTGCACCGTCGGCAATTTCGGCAGCGAAGACCGCATGGACTATACCGTGGTCGGCAACGAGGTGAACGCCGCCGCCCGCCTGCAAGGCCACGCTGAGACAGGCGGGATATTGATCTCCAGCGAAACCTACGCCCTGGTGCGCGACGCCATCCACGCAGAGGATTTCGGCCTGTTGTCGCTGAAAGGCCTGTCGCGGCCGGTGCATGCCTACAAAGTTTTGGGCGTCTTTGACGAACTGGAGGAAGCCGGCGATCTGATCCGGCTCAATCAACCCGGCCTGCGCCTGTTGTTCAGCCCTGCGGCGCTGAGCAACGATGACCGGGCCCAAGCACGGGCCAGCCTGGAGGCAGCGCTGCGCCAGCTGGGGCCGGGGTAACCAGTGAGGCTTAACCGGTTGCGAGGCCCGCGGGCGCGGGCTTCAGACTTCCCTCCCGCCGCCGTCTCGGCTAGTCATGGCCTGAACGATTAATGGGAGACCGATCACCGTGATGAAACGCACCGTCCTTGCCGCCGCCGCGGCTGCGATGCTGGCCGCACTGCCGGCCAAAGCCGCCGACTACAAAGTTGGCATCCTGCTGCCCTTCTCCGGCGTCTATGCCGGCCTCGGCGCGCATATCGAGAACGGCTTTATGCTGGGACTGAAAGATTTCGGCGGAGAGCTTGGCAATAACACCGTAAGCGTTGTCCGCGACGACACCGAAGCCGATCCAGGCGCTTCCCTGGCAAAAGCCAAGAAAATGGTGCTGTCGGATAAGGTCGACGTGTTGACCGGTATCGTTTCGTCCGCCGTGCTGGGCGCGTTGCGCGACTTCGTCCACAGTTCGAAAACGCCGTTGGTCGTCTCCAACGCCGGCAATGACGATGCGACGGGCGAGCGCTGCAGCCCCTATATCACCCGCGTCAGCTTCTCCAACAGCTCCATCACCCGGGTCATGGGGCCGTGGATGGCGAAGCAGGGCATCAAGACCGCCTATCTGATGGCGCCCGACTACGCTGCGGGCCACCAGATGATGGATGCCTTCCGCGCAACCTTCGAGGCGGCCGGCGGCAAGATCGTCGGCGAGGCCTATCCGCCACTGCAGGGCACCAAAGACTACGGCCCCTATATCAGCCAGGCCAAGGCTTCGGGCGCGCAGGCGCTGATGACCTTCTTCGCCGGCGGCGCGGCGATCAGCTTCGTCAAGCAGTACAAAGAGTTCGGCGCTGCGAAGGACCTTTCCCTCTATGGCGCTGGCTTCCTGACATCCGCGGCCTATGTGCATGTCCAGGGCGAAGCTGCCGACGGCATTATCGCCAGCCTGCACTATGTGCCGACCATCGACACGCCGGAAAACAAGCGCTTTCAGGATGGATACAAGGCCGCCTACGAAGGCAAGCTGGGCAGCGAGTTCGCCGTCGCCGGCTATGACGCCGCGCACGTGATCGTCAAGGCGATTGCCGCTGCCGGGGGCGACAAGGCCAAATTTAAGGACGAATTGAACAAAGTCAGCTTCAATGGCCCACGCGGGCCGCTGCGGATCGACCCGGCGACGCACAACGTCATCCAGAACATGTACATTTTCCGCAATGAATTTGCTGACGGCAAGGTCACGCAGAAGGTGTTGGCGACGATCGAAGGCGTGCAGGACCCGGTCAACGGCTGCAAAATGTAGCTTCAAACCACCCCGGGGCCGTACCGCGGTCTCGGGGTGGCTAGTTGACGATGCTGACCGATCCGTCCTTTTGGCTGGTGCAGGGCCTCAACAGCCTGCAGCTCGCCATGCTGCTGTTCCTGCTGTCCGTCGGGCTGACGGTGATTTTCGGGCTGATGAATTTCGTCAACCTGGCCCATGGCTCGCTCTATGCCCTGGGCGCTCTGATCGGCTACAGCATTGCCGAGGCTTTGGGCAGCGTCTGGTGGGCCTATGCGCTGGCGCCGGTCGCCGTCGCCGCGGTAGGCGCAGTGCTCTACATCACCCTGATAGAGCGGCTGCGCAGCGCCGGGCCGCTGCCGCAGGTGCTGGTGACCTTCGGTCTGATTTTCGTGCTGATGGATGCACAGCGCTATCTCTGGGGCACCGATGCCTTGGGCGTGACAGGCAATGTGCCGTTCAGCGGCACAATCCATATCGGTGTCGAGCCGTATCCGGCCTACCGCCTGTTCATCATCGCCGTTGGCTTCGCCGTGTTCGGCGGGCTCTACCTGCTGCTGAACCGCACGCGGCTGGGGGCCGAGGTACGGGCCGGGGTCGACGATGCGGAGACTGCTGCGGCCCTGGGCGTCAACGTTGAGCGCACGTTCTTCCTGGTGTTTCTGCTGGGCTGTGCGCTGGCCGGGCTGGCCGGCGCCGTCGCCATGCCCGCCTTCAGCGCCGAAGCCGGCATGGGAGTGGGCATCCTGGTGCCGACGCTGGTGGTCGTCGTCATCGGCGGCCTTGGCAGCCTGAGCGGAGCATTCGTCGGCTCGCTGGTGATCGGCGCGACCCTGACATTCGGCACGGCGCTGTTTCCGGACTTCGCCGGCGTCGCCATGTATGCGGCTCTGATTGCGGTGCTGTTGTTCCGCCCGCATGGCTTGCTGCCGGCGCGAGGGTGACGCCATGACCTTCCGCCATCTCCTTGCCGCCGCACTGCTGGCCGTGCTTCTGGTCTGGCACAGCCAGTCGGAATACTATGGCTTCGAATTGCTGGCGGAGGTGGCGGTCTTCGCCATCCTGGCCATGAGCCTGGACCTGCTGGCCGGCTATGGCGGCATGGTCAGCCTGGGACATGCCGCGTTGTTCGGCCTGGGCGCCTATCTGTATTCCTGGCTGGGCGGCCCGATGGTCGGGCTGACAGCGCCAATGGCGATGTTGGGCGCGACTTTGGGAACCGGTGCTGTCGCGCTGGCCGTCGGCGCGGTTGCCGTGCGGGTCGAAGGCATTTTCTTCATCATGATCACCCTTGGCTTTGGCCAAATGGGGTATGAGTTCTTCTTCCAGAACAAAGCGCTGGGCGGCGACGATGGCTTGTACGGCATCCGACGGCTGGACCTGTCCAGCGTCGGCATCGACCTCAGCGATCCCGGTAGTTTCGCCCTGGCCGTAATCCTCTGCGCCGTTGTCGTCTACCTGCTGCTGGCCTGGGTGCTGGCGACGCCGTTCGGTACGGTGCTGAAGGGCCTGCATGCCAATCCGAACCGCCTGCGCGCCCTTGGCCTGCGCGTCCATGCCTATCGGGCCGCAGCCTTTGCCTTTGCCGGAGCCGTCGCCGGATTCGCCGGCAGCATTTCGGCCCAGCACACGCAATTTATCGCTCCACACCTATTGAACTGGACCACCTCGGGCGAAGTGCTGATCATGTTGATACTGGGCGGCCTGGGCACGCTGGTCGGCCCAGCCGTCGGGGCGGTGGTGCTGGTGCTGCTGCGCCATGAATTATCTTCGGTCACCGATTATTGGGGCGCAGTCATGGGCGGCTTCCTGATTCTGGTGGTGTTGAGCCGGCAGAACGGCCTGGTCGGACTGACTGAACGGCTGTTGCATCGGAGGCGAGGCTAGATGCTGGAAGCCAGCGGCCTGTTCAAGCGCTTTGGCGCGCTGCAAGCGACGCGGGGCGTCTCGCTCAAGCTGGAGACCGGCGCGCGTCACGCCATCATTGGCCCGAACGGCGCCGGCAAGACCACGTTGTTCAACCTGCTGGCCGGGGAGGTCAAGCCGGACGCCGGGCAGATCTTGCTGGACGGCCGCGACGTTACCCACGCCTCGCCCGACGCCCGTGCCCGCACCGGCCTGGGCCGCAGCTTTCAGCGCAACAATCTGTTCGAGACCGAGTCGGTGGCGCTGAACCTGGCGCTTGCCGACATCGCCCACCATGGCACTGGTTGGCACGTTTGGCGACGGCTCTCAGCCGACCGCGCCGCCCGTGCTCGGGCGGAAGATGTGGCTGAAAGAGTTGGGTTGGCCGACGCCTTAGCCCGGCCAGTGGCCAGCCTGTCCTATGGCGCGCGGCGGCAGTTGGAGGTGGCGCTGGCGCTGATCGGCGAGCCCAAGGTGTTGCTGCTGGACGAACCGACCGCCGGCATGTCGCCGGAGGAAACCGGGCGCATGCTATCCCTGATCGATGGCTTGCCTACCGACCTGGCCGTACTCATCGTCGAGCATGACATGGATCTGGTCTTTTCCCATGCCACGCGCATCACCGTTCTGAACTATGGCGAGGTTCTGTTCGAAGGCAGCCCGGACGAGGTCAGGGCCTCCACCCTGGTGCAGGATACTTATCTTGGCGGGGAGGCCGGCGCGTGCTGAAGCTGGATACGGTCACCGCCGGCTATGGCGAAACCCAGGTGCTGCACGGCGTCTCGCTTGAGGTGGCGGCGGGCGAAGTGGTGGCCTTACTGGGCCGCAACGGCGCTGGAAAAACGACGACGTTGCGGTCGATCATCGGCCTGACGCCGGCCTGGGACGGACGGATCACCTTCGACGGCCAGGAGATCGCACGGGCGAAACCGCATGCCTTGGCGCTTGCCGGCATCGGCTACCTGCCGGAACACCGCGGCGTTTTTCCGTCGCTCAGCGTGCATGAGAACCTGACCTTGGTCGTCGGGCGCCGGCCTGGCGCCTGGACCGTTGCCCGCGTCTATGACCTTTTCCCACGACTGGCGGAGCGCCGGCAGAACGGCGGCGCGCAACTCTCCGGCGGCGAGCAACAAATGCTGGCCATCGCCCGCGCCCTGCTGCTGAACCCCAAGCTATTGCTGCTGGACGAGCCGACAGAGGGCCTGGCGCCGCTGATCGTGCGCGAGATTTATCAGCGGCTGGCGGATATCAAGGCCGAGGGGGCCACCGTGCTGCTGGTGGAGCAGAGCGTCCGGTTTGCGCTGGAACTGGCCGACCGGGCCTATGTCCTGGGCCGGGGCCAGGTGGAATGGCAAGGCGCGGCCGCCGCACTCGCCGCTGACGCCGAAGCGCAGAGGACCTGGCTGGGCGTTTGACGGCGCAGCCCGCGTTATTCCATCCGTTCGGTCGCCGCGCCCAGTCTGACGATGATCGGCGGCTCCACACCTTTGCAAAAAGCCCGGACATTGGTGGCGTATTCGTCCAGCCGGGCGGCGCAGGCGGCCTCGTCATCCGGGTCCTCTAGGCCGAACACCCAGACAGAGTGGCGGTTGCAGAGGTCTTCGCGGATCAGGGACAGGCCCTGGTTCAATGTCGTGCCCAGGTCGGAGTTCGGCCGCGCCGTAATCCCGGCGCCGACCACCTGGCTGACATTGTCGATCAAGACAACCTGGGCTTCAAACCATGGCCAGTAGAAAATATTCTTCGGCCCCCACGCGCCGATGGGCGGCAATGGCTTGTCCGGCCGGTACTGGTCGTTGATTTCCAGCAGTGAGTCGAAGGGGATATAGCGGACTTTGAAGCCCTTGAAAGCCAGGTCGGTGCCTAGCCCGGTCAGCAGCGGCGTACGGCCGGAGCCGACGGGGCCGGCCAGGACGATCTGGCGCCAAGGCGGCGCGCCGGGATGCGAATCGACCAGGTCCTGAATCGCTGTCGCCGCCGGCTTTTCCACTTGCGATTTCACATCGGCAAGACGGGAAAGGTAGGGTCGCGCCGCCTTCTGCCAGATGATTTTCTGGCGCAGCCAGTAGGGCGCGTAATAGATCGACAGCGCCATGGCGATCAGGAAGATCAACGCGCCCCACCAGCCCGTCAGGTGGAAGGCATAGCCTGCCAGCACGCCAAAAATCATATAGGCCGCAGCGATCACCGCATTGTCGCGCAGCAGCGTCCGGTCCAGTGGGAAGATGCCTTTGTCGGCGTCCGCGGCAGCGACCGAATAGGCCCGGTACTCCCAAAAAGAGACCACACCACTGATCCCCAACAGCGCAAGGCCGCTCGCCAATGCGTCCCAGAGCCCGAAAAAGTATTGCAGCACAAAGGTCAACGCGAATTGCAGGATGATGCCCAGGACGACGTGGCCCATCTGGTCGGCCATCCAGAGGTAGGAGTAGGTCGCCGCGCTCTGGACCTCTTTGCCGAAAATATCCCGCCAGAACTGCACCAGCAGGAATGAGGCAGGGACATTCGGCGCGGTCGGCAGGCGCCCGGATGGCTCTTCGAAAGCAGTTGGTCGGGCAACAGCATCAGTCTTGGCCATCGGACGTCCTTTCTAGTCGGGGTCTCGCAAGTACAGCGCCGCCAACCAGACAACCAGGATCATCGCGCCGCCATAGGGCGAGATATCCCGACCGAACGCCAGGCTGGCCATCAGCGTCGATACAATGAACAGCAGGGCCGTCAGTGCGTGCAGCCACAGGCCGGGCCAGCTGGCATAGGCCCAGACCACGCTAGCGGCCCAAAGGACCAGGAGCGCAAAATTGGCGGTGGCGACCAGATCGCCCTGCCCGGCATAGACGGCATCCAGGTTGCCGCCGTAGACCAGCCCGAAGCCCCAATAAAGATGCAGCACATAGGCCAACAGGCCCCAGGCCCACCACAGCCGCCATGAGGTTTCTGCCAGCGCCTCGCCCGGCCCGTAGCGCAGCATCAGGGCGACGGCCCAGCCGCCAAGCGCGACCACCGGCCAAATGGTGTATTTGGCGCGGGCATAGTCGGCGTCATCCGCCAGCAGGCCGGCAAACATCGCGATCGCGAAACCGAGGGAGAAAACCAGAAATGCCGCCACTCGCTGGTCCAGCAACGGCGTCAGCTCGAACCGATACAGTCTGGTCATAGCGTCTGCTCCCGCTCGTTCCAGCGCAACAGCGCCGCCGCGGCAACCACGGCAGTCATTGCCAGGCCGATGGCCAAGCTTTCCATATCGTTGCGGAACACCACCAGCGACACAAAGAAATTCAGAAACACGAACAACGCCATAAAGGTCTGCCAGAGCTTGTAGACGCCGGTCGCCCAGGCCCAATCAAGGCGGGTCCAGCTCATCGCCATATCCAACAGCCAGAAGACCTGGAGGACAAAGATTGGAAACGCCTCCCAAAAGCCCTGGCGCTCGAACACGGTCAGCGGCTGCCAGTCGTGTTCCAGGCCCAGACCCCAGATCAGATGCATGACGATCATCACCCAGGCGAAACTCCAGAACAGCCGCCACCAGTGGGTCAATGGCGTCATGCCGGAATACCGGACAAAGATGTAGAGCGCAGGCGTCACCAGCAGCGCCGACGACCAGGCAAAGGCATGGGTGCGGAAAAAGGTGATGTCCGGCTGGGTCAATCCGAACAGGATCGAGAACGCGAACAGCAGCGAAAACGCCAACAGCGAGATCGCCAGATGCTCGCGCTGGAAGGGCGGTGGCGGTTGCGTGTTGAGATCGGCCATGGTCCCGCCCGCCCTAGATGGTCTTCAGGTAGGCGAGTAGCGCCAGCAGGTCGGCCCGCTGCTTTGCCGTCAAATTGTCCGGGTCCCACGCAGGATAGTTGTGGCCGCCATTGCCATTGCCGCGCACCCTGGTGTCGAATAGGAAGGCTTCGCGCGGGTCGCTGCACTTGCCATTCACCGGGTCCGGCGCGTCATAGCCGAGTTTCTCCGGATCGTAGACATTCTGGCCGCGGCAGAACTGCGTTTGCCGTTTCTCCAGGTTGATCAACTGCGCCATGGTCGGCACCGAGCCATTGTGCAGGTATGGCGCGCGCAGAAAGGCATAGGGAATCGGGTTGTTCACGAACGCTTCGAAATCCGTGATTTCGCAGGTTTGCGGATAGGCCTTAAAGTCGAGCGCACATGGCGGCGCGCGATCCAGCAAGCTTTCCGGCGTGCAGGTCGCATCGCCTTCCGGGCAGGCCGGGAAGTACAGCGGATGCCCCAGACGGTATTGCCGCTTGGTCAGCAGGAATTGCTCTTTCTGCTTTTGCCAGAAATAGGCCAGGGCCGGCGCGCCGGCGTCCTGAGCATCGATAATCGCCTTGTCCAACCGCTTTTCCTGAACGGCTGTGATCTTTGGGTTGCCCGGCAGGGTGGTCCAGATCGCCAGCGGCAGGTCGTGGGCATAGCGGAAGGTGACGCGCTCCGCATCGACTCCCAGGCCGCCCTTGGCGGGAGCAAGCGGGCCGACGCCTTCGAGCTTGTGCAGATAGGCGCCCTTGGCGACCCAGGGTTCGACCTTGGCCGGGTCGGCGGAGATCGGCCTGAAGCCGTGGCACTCGGCACAGTGTTCTTTGTAAACTTTCAGACCGAGCTCGACATCGGCGGCGGCGGGCGCATGGTCCGGGAAGTGGGCGGCAAAAGTCTTGACAGGGATGCCGATGCCCAGGTCCTCGGTATAGGCGGCGGCCTTTTTGATGTTGTGCACCACCTCTGGCTTGGACAACGCCTTGATGCTGGATCCGCTGGCATAGGCCGCAATAAAGCTGCGGGTCACCGGATCGCCGAGAGAGCCGTCATATTGGGCCCGCGGACGCAGTTTCTGATTTTGCTCGAACACGACCGGGATTTTCGAATAAGCATAGTTCTCGTCGCCCGGCAGGTTCATCGCAACCCGGACGATCGAGCGGAACGGCCGCGTCCGGCCTGGCCCGGCAGGGATATCCGCCGCCTGCTTCATCTGGATGCCGTGGTAGGGCAGGCCGTATTTGCGGCTGTCGCCGCCCATCGCCGCGCGGATGCCGGACAACCAACCATCCAGCATGAACTTCTCGACAAAGCCATCGACCAGGCCAGCCGATTCGTTCGGGCACACTTTGGCGTATTCGTTCAGGATCTTGTCCGCGGTCAGGTCCGGGTCCATGACGGCGTTGCGGACCGCGTCAGTGAACGCGATGACGTCCAGGTCCATATTGCCCATGCCGGAAATCGGCTCGGACAGCTTGCCGTTGGCATGCCGCAATTGGCCGGAATGGCACGAGGCACAGGTAAGCCCGGCAAACTTCAACGAGGTCTGCACGGCCGTCGCCGGCACGTAATTCGTCACCGCAAAGCCATAGGGCAGCCACTTGTCGGCATTGCCCTCGCAAAATGGCTCCTTGAGCGTTACCGCCTTGCTGTTCGGCAGGAAACCGAAGGTCTCCCACAGCGACCGGCCGTCTTCCAACGTGGTCGTGAAAGCGGCCGACGAGACGCGGCCCGCCACTACGGCGTATTTCAATGGGAAGGCTTCCAGCCCGAATGCGCCCTTAGTAAAGGCGTTGTAGCCAATCGCGGCGGGCTCGCCCTGCGGCGGTGACCACGCGCTCCACCGCCCTTCCAGCCAGAGCCAACCGAGCGAGGCCACCAGGGCCAGACAGCTGACGACGATTGCTGCGATGTTGACGGCCCTGCGTACCACGCCCGTCTCCTTCCGAACCTTGGCTACGATAGGCGGATATGGTCTAGCGCATTCGGGTCAGGGTCAAGCGTGACCTGGATCACCAATCGCCGGCGATCTGTGAAATTTATGCGGCAAATCTAACGGTCAGGCGTGAATGGCCCGGCTATCCACTGCGAAAGCCGCTTCCTTCAACGCCTCGTTCAAAGTTGGGTGTGCATGACAGGTGCGGGCGATATCCTCAGCCGACGCTTTGAACTCCATCGCCAGCACGGCTTCCGCGATCATCGTGCCCGCATCCGGGCCGATGATGTGGACGCCAAGCACCTCGTCCGTCGCGGCATCCGCCAAAATCTTGACGAACCCGTCCGCGTCGCCGACGGCACGGGCGCGGCTGTTCGCCATGAAGGGGAACTTTCCGACCTTGTAGGCGCGGCCGGCGGCTTTCAAATCCTCTTCCGTCTGGCCGACCCAGGCGATTTCTGGGTGGGTATAGACCACGCCGGGGATGCAATTGTAGTCGATATGGGGATGCTGCCCAGCCAGCATCTCGGCGCAGGCAACGCCCTCGTCCTCGGCCTTATGCGCCAGCATCGGACCGGCAATGACATCGCCGATGGCATAGATGCCGGGAATGTTGGTTTGGAACTGCCCGTTGACAGGAATGCGGCCGCGCGGATCGACCTCAACCCCGGCCTCGATCAGCCCCAGCCCAACGGTAAAGGGCCGGCGGCCAATCGCCAACAGAACCGTGTCGCATTCCAGGGCATCGGCCTCACCGCCCGCTGCCGGCTCCAGCGACAACCGCACGCCGTCAGCAGTGCGCTCCGCCTTGGTGACTTTGGTCGACAGGCGGAAGTCGAAGCCTTGCTTCTTCAGCAGCTTCTGCATTTCCTTCGCCAATTCCAGATCGACGCCCGGCACGATGCGGTCGAGGAATTCGACGACCGTCACCTTTGCGCCGAGCCGTTGCCAGACCACACCCATCTCCAGGCCGATAATGCCGCCGCCGATTAGCACCAGTTGTTTGGGCACAGCCGCCAGCGACAGTGCGCCGGTCGAGCTGACAATGGTCTTCTCATCGACGTCGACGCCGGGTAAGGGCATCGGCTCAGAGCCGGTGGCTATGATGATATTCTTGGTGGCCAACACCTGTTCGCCGCCATCCGCATCGGTAACGCCAACATGGCCGGCGGCGATAATCCGGCCCCTGCCGACGATGTAGTCGACCTTGTTCTTTTTGAACAGGAACTCGATGCCCTTGGTCAGGCCGCGCACCACCTGGGTCTTGGCCTTCATCATCTGGCCAAGGTCGAGCGAAACGCCTTCGACCTTGATGCCAAGCTTGCCAAAGCCGCTCTGCGCCTGTTCGTAGAGGTGCGAGGCGTGCAGCAGTTCCTTCGATGGAATGCAACCGACATTGAGACAGGTGCCGCCCAGCGCGCCGCGCATCTCCACACATGCGGTTTTCATGCCGAGTTGCGCAGCGCGGATGGCGGCAACATAGCCGCCCGGGCCGCCACCAATGACGATCACATCATACATGGGGAAGTTCCTTCCGCCGGAAACAGTCTGAAAAGGGTAGACTTACAGGTCCATCAGCAAGCGGCGCGGGTCTTCGATGCCCTCTTTGATCCGCACCAGACAGGTTACCGCCTCAGAGCCATCGATGATGCGGTGATCGTAGCTCAACGCCAGATACATCATCGGACGCGCCTGGATCGAGCCATCCGGCATCACCATGGGGCGCTGCTGGATCTTATGCATGCCGAGAATGCCGGACTGCGGCGGATTCAGGATCGGCGTCGACATCAACGAGCCATAGACGCCGCCGTTCGAGATGGTGAAGGTGCCGCCGGAGAGTTCCTCCAGCTTCAGCTTGCCATCGCGGGCACGCCGTCCGAAATCGCCGATGGTCTTTTCCACTTCGGCAAAGCTGAGGGCTTCCGCATCGCGAATGACCGGAACCACCAGACCGCTCTCAGTGCCGACGGCAACGCCGATGTCGTAATGGTTCTTATAGATGATGTCGTCGCCGTCGATCTCCGCATTCACCGCCGGCACTTCGCGCAAGGCGGCGATGGCAGCTTTGACGAAGAACGACATAAAGCCCAGCTTGACGCCATGGCGTTTTTCAAAGGTGTCCTTGTAGGCGTTGCGCACCGCCATCACCTCGGTCATGTCCACCTCGTTGAAGGTGGTCAGCATGGCGGCGGTGTTTTGCGCCTCTTTCAGGCGCTCGGCGATACGGCGGCGCAGACGGGACATGCGCACCCGCTCCTCCCGCGGGCCAAGATCGCGCGGCGCCGCCGGTACGGCAGGGGCGGCCACCGGCGCACTGGCCGCGGCGGCCTGGACATCGGCCTTGGTGGCGCGGCCGTCGCGGCCGGTCGGCTGGACCTGTGC
>JAYPXD010000060.1:0-4270 GCA_038135395.1 Alphaproteobacteria bacterium
TCTGGCCGAGGCCTTTGTCCAACGGTTGCTGAAGCTCAACCCCGCCGCGGTCAAGCAGACGAAAGAAACATTCCGCGCTGCCCGGTCGATGCCGCTGGACCAGGCGATGACCATGGGCAAGCATCTGAACCAACTGCTCGACGCCAGTGGCAGTTTTGCCGCCGGCAGCGCTGAATTTGCGGCGCGGACAGGAAAAACCCCGCATTAGCCGCGTGCCGCCCTGGCGCCAAATCGTAGTGAGCGGCCCTGCTTTGGCTAACGCACGATAAACTCGGCATGCAGTGCGCCCGCGCTTTTGATCGCACTTAGGATGTCGATCATGTCCCGCGGACCGACGCCGAGCGCGTTCAGTCCCGCCACCAATTCCGCCAGGTTGGCGCCTCCTTCCACTAACGCCATGCGGTTGTTGCCATGGTCGACCTGGATATCGGTGCGCGGCACCGTAATGGTTTCTCCCGCAGCGAACGGATTGGGCTGCGAGACCTGCGGGGTCTCGGTGATGCGGACGGTCAGGTTGCCTTGGCTGACAGCTACGGTGGAGATGCGCACATCGGCGCCCATGACGATTGTGCCGGAGCGTTGGTCGACGACGACCTTGGCCGGTTGGTCCGGCAATACCTCCAGCGATTCGATGCTGGCGATGAAGCCGGCAATCTGGCGACGCTGCGCGTCCGGCACCTGCAGGTCGATTGTTCCCGGATCGAGTGCGGCAGCCAGCGGTTGGCCGAGGAATTGGTTGATGCGGTATTGAATACGGTTCGCCGTCGTAAAGTCCGGGTTGCGCAGGGCGAGCCGCACGGTCTGCAATTGCGCCAGATCGAACTCGACTTCCCGCTCAACCCGGCCGCCATTCGGGATGACGCCCGCGGTGGGAACGCCTTTGGTCAGGGTCGAGGCGTTGCCCTCAAACGCCTCGCCGCCGGCCAGCAAGGGGCCTTGCGCCACGGCATAGATCTTGCCGTCGGCGGCGTTCAAAGGCGTCATGACCAGCGCGCCGCCCAACAGGCTTTTGGCGTCGCCGATGGCGGAAACCGTGACGTCGATGCGCGACCCAGCGCGGGCGAAGGGTGGCAGCGCGGCGGTGACGAGCACGGCGGCGACGTTGCGCGGGCGGAAATTTTCGCCCTGGACGTTGACGCCCAGCCGCTCCAGCACGTTCGCCAGGGCTTCTTCGGTAAAGGGGGCGTTGCGCAGGCTGTCGCCGGTGCCGTTCAGGCCGACGACCAGGCCATAGCCAACCAGGTCATTGCCGCGGACGCCCTGGAAATCGACCAGGTCCTTGATCCGCGCCTGGCCGGCCCAGGCGCCTGCCGTGACGTTGAGGCCGCCATAGCCGATAATGGCCAGTAGCATGACGACGACCCCGTGGAAGATTTTGCTGCTGCGCATGGCGGGGAACCCGGTCCTGGAGGTTACAGCACGCTGGCAAGCGACAGGCGAAGGATGCGCGACGTGGCAAGGAAGCTGGCCTGCAACTGCGTTTCCAGCGACGTCAGGGATGTGGCCGCCTCAGTCGGGTCGGCATCTTCAATCGCGGCGATCCGGTTCTGCAATACCAGCAAGGAGGCCTGTTGATCCTCGCGGAAGGAGGCGGTGTCGGTTTGCACCAGGCCGAGACGCGCCTCGATGCCGACAATGCCAGCCGTGCTGCGGTCAAGCGTTGCGACAGCGGCCCCGGCAAAGTGCCGGTAGGCCTGCTCGTTCATCTGGCCATCGCCGCGCTGGACGGCTGCGAACAGGTGCAGTCCTTCGAGCAGGTCGCGGACGCCGGCTTCCGTGGCTTTTGCGCCATAGGTGATCCGCCGGCCATTGCCGTCGCTGAACGAAAGGTCGGCGCTCGCATCGGGCGCGCCCTGGTAAACCTCGCCGGAGAAATGCAAGGCCGGGTTGGGATGGGTGTCATCGAACATGCTGGCGATTTCCGCCAGCAGGCTGTCGACCTGTGCGGTTGTGGTCATCTGGCCGCCAGCAGCGCCGACATGACTGGCGACAACGCCCTGCACGGCGGCGATCATGCCATTGGTCTGGCGCATTGGCGCCTGGTCCACCGCCTGGCCGCTGAACAGGAAGCGACCGTTCACAGCGGCGTTCATCGTGCTGAGCACCTGGTCAATGCCATCGGTTGCGGCCTGCCGGACCAATACGCCAAAGCCGGCCGTGTTGGTTGCATCGTCGAGAACGCGGCGAAAATCGAACGTATCGGTCACGCCCCGGCGGTGTTGCAATGCCGCCTGCATCATCGTCAGCCGGGTTTCGACGATGCCGACGCGGTCGATCTGGCCGTCGGCATGGGCGGCTGCGGCCTTGAGCCCGAACAGCGGCGCGCCGGAGCCGCCGAGCAGATCGGCCAGGTTGGCGCGTTTGCCGTTCGCGACCTCGCCGACGCTGTCGGCAAAGCGGCTATGCAGGCGCTGCAGGTCGCCCTGCAGGCGGTCGAACAAAACCTGTGTGGTCAGATTGGCGGCGTATACCACGATGGTCGTTCCTTACAGATGACGTGGGCCGGCGATCAGATGGCGATGGCCAGCAATTCGTCCAGCATGCGGGACGCTGCCTGGATCACCTGGCCGTTCGCGGCAAAGCTGCGTTCGTAGAGAGCGAGCTTTTGCAGTTCGACATCGATGCTGACCCCGGAGTGCGACAGCCGGAAGTCGGAAATCGCCTGAAAGCTGACCTGTTGCGCGTCGGCGTCGCGGGCCGCCAGCGTCCGGGACTGGTGTGCAAGCTGGACGTACTCGCGCGCGCCGGCCGTGATGGCGGCGTCGGTCAGGTGGGCGGCGGCCGCGAAGGCGGTCGGATCGGTCAGTCCGGCGATGAAGCGCGACACCTGCGCCGGGTCGCCGACATAGCCGGCAACGGGTGCGGCCACACCATCGCGAAGCCGGGCGTAGTCGCCGCCGGCAGCCGGGTCGACCGCGGCGTTGACGGCGATCCGGGCGGAAAAGCCGACGAGGCTGGCGGGGTCTGCCGTATCGACCCGCGCGCCGGCATCGGTGAACAAGCCGGCATCGGTTGCGCCCAGGCTGGCGTCGATGGCGCTGTCCTGAAAACGCCCGGCCAGGGCGAAGGCGATGCTGTCCAGGCGCTGCAAGGCATCCGGCGCGATTTCATCCCTGACGCGGAACAGGCCGGCGATCAGGCCGTCATCAATCGACTGGATGTCGCAGGAACCGGGCGCTATATCGCGTCCGTTCACGGTCAGGCCCGACAGGATATTCGAGTAGCCGGGCGCTGCGAGGCCGGCAGGGTCGTACACTTCCGCCGTATTGACGATAGGACGGTGGCTGAACTCGATGGTGACAGGGTTGTGGTCGAGCAATGGCACGCCTTCCCGGGTGGTCAGGATCAGGCTGTTTTCGTCGCTGCCGCGGATCACCCGGATTGGAATGCGTCGCGCGACTTCGTCGATCAGGCGGTCGCGCTGATCGGCCAGGTCGCCGGTGTCCGCGCCACGGACCGCCCTTAGCGCCAGCTCGCGGTTGACAAGGGATAATCGCTGCAGTGAATCGTTCAGCACGTTGACTTCCCGCTCGATCGCGGCGTCGGCGTCGCTGCGGATTTTGGCAAATTCCTCGGACAACTCGCTGAACCCGCGCGTCAGTTGCTGGACGGCCCGCAGCGTATCCGACTGCCGCACGGAGGATTCCGGCGTGGTTTCCAAGGCGCGGAAGGCTTCCTCGACCCGGTCCAGCAATTGCGGCAGCCCATTCGGGTTGTCGCTATCACCCAGCGCGCCGGCAATCCGGGCATAGGCATCGGCGCTGTTAGTGGCATAGGCCAGCCGCGCGTCCTCCTGGCGGCTGTCGCGAACCAGCGACAGGTCGATCTGTCGGTTGATCGCGGTGACCTGAACGCCTTGCCCGAGGTTGCCTGTGGTGACCGACCTGACTTCGACCTCGCGGCGGGCATAGCCCTCGGTTGTCGCGTTGGCGATATTGTGGGCGCCGACATCGGCTTGCCGCTGGTTTGCCAGCAGGCCGGACAGGGCGTTGGAAAGTGCGGTGGATATGGTCATGGCTGCATCTTCCTGTGGCGTGGCCAGCGGGCCGGCGCGTCCGGATTACCGCTTCAGGTTCGTGGTCTCCTGCAGCATCTCGTCGACGGTGGTGATGATCCGGGCGTTCGAGCTGTAGGAGCGTTGGGTCTGGATCAGGTCCGTCAGTTCCTGGGCAATATCGACGGTCGAATTTTCCAGCGAGAAGCCCTGTGTCGTGCCGACCGGGCCCTGACCGGAATCGAACAGGAACAGGCCGCCGCTATCCTGGGTCAG
>JAYPXD010000060.1:4280-10479 GCA_038135395.1 Alphaproteobacteria bacterium
AACACGTTGCCTTCGGTCAATTGCATGCCGTTCGGGTTGATCACGTCGGCGACAGGAATCCGTTAGATCGGGCGGGATTGACCATTGTCGAAGATGGCATCGACAATCCCGTCTTCGCCGACTTCCACCCGCAGGATATTGCCGAAGCCGGCGCCATTCTTGTTGATGCGCAGCGGTGCGAACTCACCGGCGAACTGGACCAGCCCGTCGCCCTCATCGGGGGTGCCGATAGTCATATCGATAGCGTTGCCGCCGGCGACCGTCATGGTCAGAGCGCCGGTGCTGGCATCGTAGGCGCCCAGGGTCGGGGTGACCGAGGCAAGCGATCCGGCATTGGCGCCGGTCTGGTTGAACTGGATGTCAAAGTCGCCGACCGTGGAGCCATCCGCGCTGTCGACGATGGTCAGCAGCCAGTTGCCGGATGTGCCGGACCCGGGAACGACCGGCGTAAAGGTCAGGGTGAGTGATTCACTGTTGCCCAATTCGTCGAAATATTCGACCGGCAGGACCCGGGGTGCGCCGGAGCCGCTCGATTCGGTGTCCTGCGCCGGCAGATTGCCGGCAAATTCGATCAGGGTGGTCGGGCTGGCCGTAAAGCCGCCGGCGCCGATGTTGACGACCTCCAGGGCATCGAAGCTGTTGCGCGCGATCGCCGGGTTGACGGGCATGCCGGTCTGATCGAGCTTGAAACCCAACAGGAAATGGCCGCTGCTCGTCATCAGATTGCCATCGACGTCGGGACGGAACGACCCGGTCGAGGCCAATCAGAACTTGTCGCGGCCGCTATCCAGGCTTTCCGGGGTTTGCGATTGCACCACGGGGATAAAGCCGCGGCCATTGACAGAAATATCGGTGCTGTTGGCCGTTGCTTCCACCAAGCCATGCTGCCCGATATTGCGGCGAACATTGGTGGTGACGCCGCCGGCCGTAAACGCGCCCGGTTCGGCCAGGACGACGGTCGAGAAGTCGATTTCCGCCCGTTTGTAGCCGCTGGTGTTGTTGTTGGCGATGTTTTCCGAAATCGTCGCGAGCCGCGCCGAATTCGCCTGCAAACCCAACACGCCTGCGTTCATCGAGGAGCCAAGGCTCATAATCCGTTCCACCCTTCGCCTGTGACAATGACCGTCACCGGCTGGCATGGCCGGAGCGACGGTTTCCGGCAGGGTGGCGCACAGGACTTAATTTGGGGCTAACATCTACGGTTAAGGGCGGATTCCTTGAGCCGGGCGGTCAGTTCAGCCGCCGCGTTGCGCCACATGCTCCTGCAGGCGGGGCATGATCTCGACGAAATTGCAGGGGCGGAAGCGGTTGTCGAGCTGATAGGCAAGGATGTCGTCCCACCCATCCTTCACCGCTCCGGTCGATCCGGGGAGCGCAAACAGGTAGGTGCCGCCCGCTACACCGGCGGTCGCCCGCGATTGCATGGTCGATGTGCCGATTTTCTGGTAGCTGATCCACCGGAAAACCTCGCCGAAGCCCGCGATTTCCTTTTCATAGACGCTGGCGAAGGCTTCTGGCGTTACGTCCCGTCCGGTAACGCCAGTGCCACCGGTGGAAATCACGCAATCGACGCCGGGGTCGGCGATCCATTGGCGCAATTGCGCGACGATTTTCGGCACGTCATCGGTGACGATGGCCCGGGCCACGACCTTGTGTCCGGCGGCCTCCGCCCGCGCAACCAACGTGTCGCCGGAGCGGTCGTCCGCCAGGGAGCGGGTGTCGGATACGGTCATTACCGCAATATGAACCGGGACAAACGGTCGGCTTTCATCGACTGACACGACTAAAATCCTCTGCCAACTCGATCAGAGGCCGATCCTGTTCGCTGTATTTGGGCCATTCGTCCCGAAGCAGGGCCTTGATCGATGGGCGCCTCTGACCCATCAGAGCCCTATAGATCCAGTAGTTGGCGATGACCCGTTCCACAAACAAGCGAGTCTCCAGCAGAGGAAGCATCTCGATAAACAGCAGTGGATCATCCGCCAGCAGACCATCCCGTTGCCAAGCCGCCAGATTGCCAACCCCCGCGTTGTAGGCGACGGTCAGGCGGAACAAATCCTGTCCGATCATCTTTTTATCCATCAGATAGCGCAGGTAGTTCTGGCCTAACGAGAGATTCAAAGAAGGATTGTAGAGTGCATCCCGGCGTTTGCCGACAAACCGGTCATCGCCTGCGATATAATTTGCGGTCGTCGGCATCAGCTGCATCAGGCCTCGCGCACCGGCGCCGCTGGTCGCCCGCGGGTTAAAGACCGATTCCTGCCGCACGAAAGCCCAGATCAGCGCTTGATCGAGTTTGAAGCCGTCATGAGGACGCCATTCCGGCATCGGGTACATGGCGCCAGGCAAAAATTCGTCGCTGTTCCCAGACAGCCGGAACGCTCCACGCATTGCCGTTTGAGGCAATTTCGCCGCTTCGGCGAATGCGACGATCCGCCGAAGGCTGGCAACAGAAACTTTGTGAAGCTGTTGAAGCAATTCTTCATCGGCAAGGCGGATTTGGCCTATCTGCAGCAATGCCAGGACGCGGTCTCCGCCCGGTAAACGACGGATGTGCGCGATATCGGCGTTGCTCACGCTACTGGCGACCGGGCGATACGGCGTTGGCTGGCCGAGTTGCGCTAACGCCAGCTGCCCATAGAACGTGTAGGGGTGTTTCGCTGCAAGGCGCAACCATTGTTGAGCAATTTGGTGATGGCCCTGTTTCGTCTCCGCGCGGGCCGCCCAGTATGCGCCTGCCGGCGCGGTCCAGTCTCCGGCCTCTTTGGACTTGGCGTGCAGGCCGAAATGCTTTGCGGCATTGCTATAATCGCGGAGGCGGTAGGCAGCCAGTCCCGCTACCCAGTCCGGCATCGCGGTTCTGGTACGCGAGCGAGCGGCTGCGCGGCTTGCTAGGTCGAACGCGGTTTGGGAGCGGTTCATGGCCAACCATCCCAGGGCCGTCTGTGCACGCAAACGGTCTGCGATCGCGGCTGGCAGACTGCTCCGGTCGATCATCAGGCTGGCGACGGTCAACTGGCTGCGTGCAATCTTAGCGCGGATCGATTGCGCAATCTGCCGATGTTTTGCCGACGCAACCTGACTGCGTGATGGCTTCTCGCCGAAATAGTGGCGGATGTGTTCTTGTCCAAACACCGGCACACGCAGATATTTTGCGCCGGACGGGCGGCGTTTCTGGGCGAGGCTGTAGACGCGGTATGCAGCTGGATGGTCAGCATAGCTCTGAAGCCAGGCGGACAGTTCGCCGTATTTCGATTTATACGCGGTTGGGTGCAGGTAACGTTGGAAGTGGACATGGCCCAGCAAGACCTTAGACCGCAATTTTTCAATCAGCCGGTCGGCCTGCTGCCATTCTCCATTGTCCTGCAGTGCGAAAATCCGTTGATAACGGGCCGCATCTGCGTCGCTCAACAATTTTGGCAGCCATGGCTTGCGTGCCGGCGGCGCATAGCGGTTTGCAGTGGCATGCGGGTTAGAGCCAATGTGATCCGGACGCGTCAGTGGGACCGGTTGCGCCCACGCACTCGCCACCGATACGAGGATGCCCAAGCCACCGGCAAGCAGACGCCGGGCGGCACGAGCGGTTGAGAGATGCGTGGCAACAGCTAACACTGGCCTAAGCTTACACCTGCAACATGGATGCGGTTAACCCACAGGAAACGAGCCAATTACCACCAATTGCGATCATCTTGTAAGTTTTTTATTCAGCATTGCCGCCGGCTAGGCGAATTTGCAGCATTTGCAAGTCGCGCCAGGCCTCTCTTTTCTGGGCTGGAGAGCGCAATAAGTACGCCGGATGGAAGGTCGCCAAGGCCGGGATGGCGGGGCGACCATCACCAGAATCATAGTCAAACCAGCGGCCCCGCATGCGCATAATGCCTTCCGAGCGTTGCAACATTGTTTTCGCGGCGGCGGCGCCGACGAGCAAAAGCGCCTTGGGCCCTATCAGTTCGATTTGCCGTTTCAGAAATGGCAGGCAGGCTTGAGTTTCCGCTGGCGTCGGCGTTCTGTTGCCGGGCGGGCGCCAGTAGAGGGTGTTGGCGATATAAACCTGCTCGCGGTCCATGCCGATCGCGGCCAGCATCCGGTCCAGCAGGTGGCCGGAAGGGCCGACGAACGGCATGCCCCGCCGGTCTTCTTCCTCACCCGGCGCCTCGCCGATGATCATCAGGCGGGCGTCATCCGGGCCCGAGCCGAAGACGGTGTTCGTCGCCGTCGCTTTCAAGGCGCAGCCGTCATACGCCTCAAGGCGTGCGCGCAGGGTTTCCAACTCGTGGATGTCGGAAAGGTCCAAAAGGACCGGCGACGGTGGCGGAGCCGCAGGGCGAGGCGGCGGCGCTGGGGCTTTAGCCAGCGGCATCGCAGCCGCTTGCGGCCGGGGTTTGTCAGCTTCGGCGGCGGGCGTCGGGGCGGCCGCAGCCTCGAAGCGGTTCCACGGCGTTGCAGCGATAGCCTCATCGACCCCCAGGTCGATGTACCATTGCAATGTTGCCAGCCATGGGTTCATTGCCAACTGTGTCCTTTCCGGTGTCACCAGTATCTCGGGTTGCCTTCACCCGGGTCGCGGTACTATCAAGCGGGCTTGGCTCAATGGTCTGCCTAGCGGCGGACTGTTATGGTAGTCTATACCAACGCTAGAACACTCGACCACTCAGTTAAGGACAAGGGGTCCCATGGAACGCGAGAGCATGGAAGTTGACGTTGTGATCGTTGGCGCCGGTCCGGCAGGGCTGGCGACGGCGATCCGCCTCGGCCAATTGGCAGAGGAGAAGGGCGAAGAACTCGCCATCGTCGTGCTCGAAAAAGGCTCCGAAGTCGGCGCCCATATTTTGTCCGGCGCCGTGTTGGATCCGCGGTCGCTCAACGAACTGCTGCCGGACTGGGCTGACCGCGGCGCGCCGCTGAACCAACCGGTCAAGCGCGATAAATTCGTGTTCCTGACCGAGAACTCGTCGCTGCCCTGGCCGGAATTTATGATGCTGCCGGCGATGAAGAACCACGGGAACTACATTATCTCTCTTGGCAATCTCTGCCGCTGGCTGGGCGAGCAGTGTGAGGCCATGGGTATTGAAATTTTCCCCGGCTTTGCGGCGGCTGAAATTTTGTATGACGACCAGGGCCGCGTCTGCGGCGTCGCCACCGGCGACATGGGCGTCGGCAAGGATGGCGAGCAGAAGCCGACCTTTGAGCCCGGCATGGAATTGCGCGCCAAGTACACCGTGTTCGCCGAAGGCTGCCGCGGCTCGCTGGGCAAACAGCTGATGGACAAGTTCGGCCTACGCCAGGGCGTGCAGCCCCAGACCTATGGCATCGGCATAAAAGAACTGTGGCAGGTCGACCCGGCGAAGCACCGTGCTGGCACCGTCATGCACACTGCCGGCTGGCCGATGAAGCCGGATACCTATGGCGGCTCGTTCCTGTATCACCTGGAGGACAATCAGGTCGCCACGGGTTTTGTCGTCGGCCTCGACTACAAAAACCCCTACCTTTCGCCGTTCGATGAGTTCCAGCGCTGGATGGCGCACCATTACATCCGTGATGTGTTCGTGGGTGGCAAGCGCATCGCCTATGGCGCCCGCGCCCTGAACGAAGGCGGTCTGCAATCGCTGCCGAAGCTGGTGTTCCCCGGCGGCTGCATGGTCGGGTGCGAGGCCGGCTTCCTGAACACGCCGCGGATCAAAGGCTCTCACGCCGCGATGAAAACCGGCATGATGGCCGCGGAAAGCATTGCCGCCGCGCTGGGCCGGGGCGAAGAATACGGCGTGCTGGAGGATTATCCGGAAGCATTCCGCAAAAGCTGGCTTTATGACGAGCTTTACCGGGCCCGCAATGTGCGACCGGCATTCAAATGGGGCCTGTTCGGCGGCACGATATACGCCGGCATCGACCAACTTGTGTTCCGGGGTAAGGCGCCCTGGACGCTCAGCCACCACGGCACAGACCATGAGAGCTTGGTGGACAAATCCAAGGCCAAGCCGATCGAGTATCCGAAGCCCGATGGCATCATCAGCTTTGACAAGCCGTCCAGCGTCTATCTCTCGAACACAAACCATGAGGAGGACCAGCCGGTCCACCTGACGCTGAAGGACGACAGCGTGCCGGTGAAGCACAACCTGGCCCGCTATGATGCGCCGGAACAGCGTTTCTGCCCTGCCGGCGTCTATGAGATCGTCGATGAGGATGGCGCAGGCCCACGGTT
>JAYPXD010000060.1:10489-16110 GCA_038135395.1 Alphaproteobacteria bacterium
GAACTGTGTGCACTGCAAGACTTGCGACATCAAAGACCCGACCCAAAATATCAATTGGGTAACGCCGGAAGGCGGCGGTGGACCGAACTACCCGAACATGTAGAATTCGCAATCAAGGTTGCGCTGAACAGGAGGCAACAACCAGATGCTAAAAGCGTGGGTCGGTCTTGCGGTTGGTGTGACGGCGGCAATTCTTGCCGGCCCGGCCGAAGCGAAGACCGATCGGTTGGTCTCGCGCGAAGTTACGCTGGCATTGGCCCGGCCGTCGTGGGGCAGTTCGGCCTCCGGTCAGTATTTGGCCGGCCAGTTGGCTCAGCGCACCATGGACTATGCCAACGCCGCCAAATTCCTGGACGGCGCGCTGAGTTGGGCGCCAAACAATCTGGAACTGCGCGAGCGGGTGTTTATCCTGATGCTGGCCGAAGGGCGGCTGGCGGAAGCGGTTCCGCACGTCAGGGCCCTGCATCGGAGCGATCCCAACGACATGCTGCCTTCGGTGGTAGACGCGGTCGACCGGGTCATTCGCGGGGATAACGACGGCGCGGTTGCCGCTCTGGCAGAGTTGAACGGCGGCGGCTTTCCCGGATTGGTGCGCCTGTTGGGACAGGCGTGGGCCTTTGCCGCCGCCGGCGACCTGCCGGCCGCGCGTGCTGTTCTGGCCTTTAGCGAAAACGAAAAGGCCTGGTCGGCAATCATTGCAATTCACGCGGCGCTGATCGAAGACGTCGGCAAAACGGATCGAGCAGATGCCGCCTATGACAGCGCGGTGGAACAGAAGGCTGCAGGTTCCGGGCGATCGGCAGCGCTGGTCGCCAATTTCGAGGCCCGCAAGGGCGATGCTACGGTACCGCCATTGGTGCGCAATGCACGGGATGGCCTGGCTGAGGCGCTGTTCAGTATTACGGCGGCATTGAATCAGGGCAACCGCACCCTTTCCGCCTTGATCTACGGCCAATTGGCGCTGTCGCTGCGCCCGGACAGCGACCTGGTGCGCATATTGGTTGCCGAGGTGCTGGAAAAGCAAAAACGTTATGTTGCCGCGGCTGCCATGTTCGGAACTATCGGCCCGGATTCGCCGAACTTCGCGGTCGCCCGTCTGGCCCAGGCGAGGGATCTGGCCCGCGCTGACCTTGCGGACGAGGCTATTGCCGCTCTTGAATCCCTCGGCAAGGCGGAACAGGATTCGGTAGATGGCCTGATTTTGCTCGGCGACATCTTACGCGGCGAGCATCGGTTTGCCGAAGCCGTCGTCGCTTATGACAAGGCGGCGGAAAAATTGGGAACGCTTACCGACGATCATTGGCGTCTGCTGTATACCCGGGGCATTGCTTTGGAACGGACGGGCCAGTGGGCCAGGGCGGAAGGCGATCTGCAACAGGCGCTCCGCATCAAGCCGGATGAAGCGTTCGTGCTGAATTACCTGGGCTATTCCTGGATCGATCGCGGCGAAAATCTGGAAAAGGCCGAGCAAATGGTGCGCCGTGCATCCGAGTTGCGGCCGGATGACGGGTTTATCGCCGATAGCTTGGGATGGGCGTATTATCGTGCCGGACGCTTTGCCGATGCGGTGCAGGAACTGGAGAGGGCGATCACGCTTCAACCGGTGGACCCTGTGATCAACGAGCATTTGGGAGACGCCTATTGGCAGATCGGTCGCAAGGTCGAAGCGCGGTTTCAATGGCGCCGCGCGCTGAATTTCGAGCCGGCCGCCACGGCAATACCGGCGCTTGAAGAAAAGCTTCAATGTGGGTTGGAGCGTTGCATCGTGGCCCATAAGGCGAACTGACCCGGTGTTGCCGTCGTCGCCGGAGTTTGCTGCAGCAAAGGTCAACCTGTACCTGCATGTGTTGGGGCGGCGCACGGACGGGTATCACGAATTACAGAGCCTGGTTGCCTTTGCCGATTGTGGCGATGCCGTATCTGCAACGGGAATCGCAAGGGACTGGGCCGTCACGTTGGACGGGCCGTTTGCGGAATCCATGGGTGAAGTCTCGAACGCCGACAACCTGGTTGTGCGGGCGGCGCGCCGGCTGGCAGCGGGCCGGTCTGGCGCATCGCCGATGGCGTTGCAATTGACCAAGGTACTGCCCGTCGCCGCGGGGATTGGCGGCGGCTCAGCGGATGCGGCGGCGGCGCTGCGCCTGCTGGCGAGGCTGTGGGAGGCCGACCCGGGCGACCCATCCAGTTGGTCAGACCTGGGTGCGGATATTCCGGTCTGCCTGCTGAGCCGTCCGGCGTTGGTTCAAGGCATGGGCGAGAGGGTATCCGTGGTCGAACAAATGCCGGAATTGCCGGTGGTTTTGGCCAATCCCGGCGTGGCCAGTTCGACCGGTCGCGTGTTTACAGAATTGAGCGGCCGTTACGGCCAACCGTTGCCGTCGCCGACGCCGCCCTCTGGGCTTGACGTTGCCGGGATGGCGAAGTGGCTGAGCGAGGCGCGCAATGACCTGACCCGTCCGGCGCTGGCCTGTTCGCCGGAGATCGGCGAGGCGTTGGCGGCGCTGGCAGGGACGCCCGACGTGCTGCTGGCCCGGATGTCCGGCAGCGGTTCGACGTGTTTTGGCATTTATCCAACCGCGCGCCACGCTGAGGCCGCCGCTGCCTGGCTGCGGGCCCGAGCGCCGCATTGGTGGATCAAGCCCGCCATTTTGCAGTCTGGCGGGTCGTCCTAAAGGGAAGTCTGCGTTCGTTATCGTTGCATGCGCTGGGCGGTAATCATCGGTCCCCAATTGCTGTCGGGAGCTTCATCTGTCAGGACAAAGCCGGCGCGGTCATAAATGCGCCGAGCTGCCGTCAGGCCTGCAAAGGTCCAGAGGTAGAGATTGGGCCTGCCAGTATTCGGCGCGAACGCCAACAGAGCATCGAACAGGCGCTGGCCAACGCCGGTCCCCTGGGCTTCCGGAGAGGCGATGAACCAGCGGACCCGTGCGCCGTCTTCGCCGCCGCTGAGCCTGTGATCGAGGCTGACCGAAGCAATGATCGTTTCATTCTGCCAGGCAAGCCAGAAACCGTCGCGGGCGGGATCATAGCCTTGCAAAAAGGCGGCGAGTTCGGTTGCAACCTGGGCTTCGAACTGCCGTCCGAACCCCCAGGCCTCGCCATAGTAGCGGCCGTGCAACTCCACCACCCTGCCAATTGCGCCCGGAGCGTAGCCGCGGGTGATGCGGATGGCGCCGGCCATGGTCTAGACGTCCAGGTTTGCGACTTTCAAGGCATTGTCCTGGATGAAGTTGCGGCGCGGCTCCACCTGGTCGCCCATCAGCGTCGAGAAAATCTCGCCTGCTTCCTCGGCATGCCCGATGCGGACTTGCAGCATCGAGCGCACGTTCGGGTCCAGCGTCGTTTCCCAAAGCTGCTCCGGGTTCATCTCGCCGAGACCTTTGTAGCGCTGGAAACTGATGCCTTTGCGGCCTGCGGCTGTTACTGCCTCCAGCAGACCAAGCGGCCCGATAATCTTTGTTTCTTCCCCCTTCAGCGACAACATGGCCGGCCGTTCATAGACGGTTTGCAGCTCGGCGGACCTATCGTCCAATCGCTGCGCCTCCTGGCTGTTCAGCAGGCGGGCGGAAAAGTGGTAACGCCGGTCGTAGCCGCCTTTGGTGTGCGTGAAATCCATTCCGCCGTTTTCATTCACCGTGCCGTTCCAGCCGCGGTCGCGTTCCGCTTCCAGGCCATCCATGCGCTTGGCAAGGTATGTGGCTGCTGCTGCCGCCTGGTCGTGGTCGCTAAGGATAGCGGGGGTCAGGACGCCGGCAATCGCCGCCTGCTCCACCAGACGTTCGGAACCGACCTCGCGTGCCAGCGATGCGACCCGAGCACGCACCCGCGTGGCGTCGTTGACCAGATCGGCCAGGTCGTTGCCGCCGCGCTGGTTGCCGTCCGCCAATGTCAGAACTGCTTCTTCCAGGCCGGAATCGATAAAGAACTGTTCCAGCTCGGTCTCGTTCTTCAGGTACCGCAGCGTGCGCCCGCCGCGCTTCACCTGGAACAGCGGCGGCTGTGCGATATAGACATAGCCGCGCTCGATCAGTTCCGGCATCTGGCGATAGAAGAATGTCAGCAACAGAGCGCGGATATGGCTGCCGTCGACATCGGCGTCGGTCATGATGACGATTTTATGGTAGCGCAGCTTGTCGATATTGAAGTCGTCCGAGCCGATTCCCGTGCCTAAAGCGGCAATCAGCGTGCCGATTTCGGCCGAGGCCAGCATCTTGTCAAAGCGCGCCCGCTCGACGTTCAGGATTTTGCCGCGCAGCGGCAGGATCGCCTGAAAAGCCCGGTCGCGGCCTTGCTTGGCCGAGCCGCCGGCGCTGTCGCCCTCAACAAGGTACAATTCCGACCGGGCCGGGTCACGCTCCTGGCAGTCGGCCAGCTTGCCGGGCAGCGATGTGATGTCCAGCGCGCCCTTCCGCCGGGTTAACTCGCGGGCACGGCGGGCGGCTTCGCGCGCAGCTGCCGCCTCCGTCACTTTGGTGACGATGGTCTTGGCCTCGTTCGGGTGCTCCTCGAACCATTGGTTCAAGGTATCGTTCATGATGCTTTCGACCACGGGCCGCACCTCGGACGACACCAGCTTGTCCTTGGTTTGGCTGGAGAATTTGGGGTCGGGCACCTTGACCGACAACACGCAGGTCAGGCCTTCGCGGGCGTCGTCGCCGGTCAGCGAGACTTTTTCCTTCTTCAGGATGCCGGAGGCCTCGGCATAGCCATGCACCTGACGGGTCAGCGCACCGCGGAAGCCGGCCAGATGGGTGCCGCCGTCGCGCTGGGGAATGTTGTTGGTGAAACAGAGCATGGTTTCGTGATAGCCGTCGTTCCACTGCAACGCGGCTTCGACCGAGATGCCGTCTTTCTCCGCCGTTACGTAGATCGGCCCTGGGTGCACCGCGGTCCGGTTGCGGTCGATGTATTTGACGTAAGCATTCAGGCCGCCCTCGTAGAGCATATCGACCTCGGGCCCATCCAGTTGGCGCGCGTCGCGCAGGACCAGCCGCACGCCGGAGTTCAGGAAGGCAAGCTCACGCAGCCGGTGTTCCAGCGTTGAGAACTCGAAATTGGTCTTGGTGAAGGTGGCGGTCGAAGGCAGGAAGGTCACCTCGGTGCCGCGCTTGCCGTTGGCCGGCCCGGTGACCGCGAGTGGGTCCTGTGCCTCGCCGTGTTTGAAGCGGATGAAGTGCTCCTTGCCCTCGCGCCAGATTTTCAAGTCGAGTACCGAGGACAGCGCATTCACTACGGATACGCCGACGCCGTGCAGGCCGCCCGAAACCTTGTACGAGTTCTGATTGAATTTCCCGCCGGCGTGCAATTGGGTCATAATGACCTCTGCGGCGGAGACCCCTTCTTCCTCATGGATGTCCGTTGGGATGCCGCGGCCATTGTCGCGGACCGTGACCGATCCATTGGCGTTCAGCACGACCTCAACCCGGTCGCAATAGCCGGCCAATGCCTCGTCGATCGCATTGTCGACGACCTCGTAGACCATGTGATGCAGGCCTGACCCGTCGTCGGTATCACCGATATACATGCCAGGGCGCTTGCGCACAGCCTCAAGCCCCCGCAAAACCTGGATCGAGCCAGCTCCGTAGTCATCGTTATCGCCGTGCATGCGGTGTTCTTCGTCG
>JAYPXD010000061.1:0-334 GCA_038135395.1 Alphaproteobacteria bacterium
GATCAACTCTCAACACGGCCCGATCCTTGGACGGATCAGGTGGTTCGACGAGGACTCGCGAAGGCTTGGATTGCGGCAGGTCCACGCTCCAACGGATAGTGCCGGCTTCTTTGAGCACTTTCGTCAAATCGCCGGTCTGCGCGGCGACAACCATCCGCCCGCCCCAACTCAATCCATTTCCGTCGTTGATCAATTGCATCCACGCGCCCCTGGTTTCCCAGGCAATGCCCAAAACCGGATCGTTGATGCGGAACGTCAGGTCAGTGAGTTCAACCGATTTCAGATGATGTAACCGCGGGTCATCCCGCAATAGTCGCCGAATGGCGGCAAGCGG
>JAYPXD010000061.1:344-10481 GCA_038135395.1 Alphaproteobacteria bacterium
CGGCAGGCCCTCTGCCGTATCGCCGGCATCGTTGGCGAATTTCAATTCTACGCCATCCGGCCCCCGGGCCGCCGCCATTTTCCAACCCGAAGCCACAATCCGGTTGGCGGCTAAGACCCCGTCCTGTAGGAGAGCGGCAATGCTGAGGCTGATCCGCGCAATTGGCATGGTGGCAAACGGCACGGATTCCGGCTTATCGTTCTCTTCAGTGTGGAACAGCGACAGCCCCTGCGCTTCAAGCACGAAATCCAGTTGGTCGCGTCGCAGGCTGAAGCCTTGCAACTGAACCGAAAAAGATCGGTCGGCCGGGGTCAGGGCGGCTTCGATCGCGGGGATTGCAAACGCCAGCGAAACCGGAGCGCTGCCAATCCGCCATGCCAGAAACACGCCCCCGATGACGGCTATCGTCACCAGCCCCATCACGATGCTTGCAATCCAGCCGATAGGGCCACGGCGGAAGCCGAGCCATCCTTTGGATAAATATCGCAAACCTCGTCGCATTCGACTCCATGCGCATCGCGCTAGTCTATATTGCTTGGCACGCGTCAGCGTCCGACCGGGAAACATGCACTATTTAGGATAGGTACAATGTTCTGCGATCTATTTCGTGAGATGCCACTGCCGGCCGATCCAGTTCAAGGCCAGATTGGGATTGAGCGCTGGTTGGACGCGCTTTCCAGAATTGACGCCGCTGCGGCTGCCCAGGGGACCGAACTCGTCAAGCGCGAGAAAGCGCTAGCGCTTTTGACCGGATTGTTCGGCTGTAGCCAATACCTCAGTTGGGTCGGGCAACGGCATCCGACCGTTCTGCTGGATTGCCTCCGCGACGGGCCGGACGCTGCTTGGCAATCCGCTCTGGACCCGCTGGGCCAAAGCGCCGAATCGGAAGCCGAGGCGAAAGCGTTCCTGCGCCATGCCCGCAACCGAGCCGCTCTTGTCGTCGCTGTGGCCGATGTTACAGCCTCTTGGACGTTGGCGCAGGTGACGGAAGCACTATCCACCTCAGCTGATGCCTGTATTGTATACGCACTTTCATTTCTGTTGGCGGAGTTGTCGAAGCGGGGCCGTCTTGAACTCGCAGACCCGACCCAACCGACACAACAGTGTGGGATTTTTGCCTTGGGCATGGGCAAGCTGGGCGCGCACGAACTGAACTATTCGAGCGACGTCGACCTGATCGTCCTCTACCAGCCAGACAAAGTGCCGACCACAAAGCCAGATCGCCTGCCCCAAGACATGGCGCGCCTGACCCAACAATGGGTGGCGTTGCTGCAAGACCATACGGCAGATGGGTTCGCCTTCCGCACCGACTTGCGCTTGCGGCCCGATCCAGCATCGACACCACCCGCCGTGACCGTGCCATCGGCGGAAATCTACTATGAGACAACCGGTCAAAACTGGGAACGCGCCGCGATGATCAAGGCGCGCGTCGTTGCCGGCGACCGGGCGGAGGGCGCGGCATTTATCGAATTTCTGTCGCCGTTCGTTTGGCGCCGGTCTTTGGATTTCTGGACGATCCGGGATATTCATTCGATAAAAAGGCAAATCCACGCGCACCGCGGCGGCGGCTCTATCGCCATCGCCGGGCACAACATCAAGGTCGGCCGCGGCGGCATCCGGGAAATTGAATTTTATGCGCAAACGCAACAATTGATATGGGGCGGCCGGGATATGACCCTCCGGGTCAAGCCGACCTGCGAAGCGCTGGATGCGCTGGTTGCCGCTAATCAGGTGAGCCGCGCCGCCGCCGACGACCTGAAGGAATGTTATTCCTACCTCCGCCGGTTGGAGCATCGATTGCAGATGGTGGCCGATCAGCAGACTCAGACCATGCCCAACAGCGATGGCCTCGACGCTATAGCACGCTTCTCGGGCGAACCGGACACGCAAGTCTTTACTGCCCGTCTCCAAAAGACGCTGGAAACCGTAGAACATCACTACGCTGCGCTGTTTGAGGAAGAACCGGACCTTTCGGTCGAAGGTATGGGCAACCTTGTATTCACCGGAGGCGAGCCCGACCCCTCGACCTTGGAAACCTTGGCTAGCCTTGGCTTCACTGCGCCTGAACGGATCGATTCTGCTGTTCGGGCCTGGCATCACGGCCGCCTCGCGGCGACAAAATCAACCAGAGCGCGGCAATTGCTGACCGAACTGATGCCGACGCTGCTGCAAGCCTTGTCGCATACAGCCGATCCTGACGAGGCATTTGCAAACTTTGACCGGTTCTTGCACGGCTCGCCTTCAGGCGTTCAGCTTTTCAGTCTGTTCCAGACTCATCCGGACCTGCTGGTGCTGGTCGCCGAAATCTGCGGGTCTGCACCGCTGTTGGGCCAGCATATGCGGGAACGGCCGGCGGTGCTGGACGCTGTGCTGACGCCAGAATTCTTTCATCCATTGCCCGACCCCACGCAGCAGGGCGAAGCGTTGGCTGCGGCGCTGGCGCAGGCGCGGGACCTTCAGGATACCCTCGACCTGGCGCGTCGATACGCCAGCGATCTGTCGTTTCAAGTCGGCGTCCACCTGTTGCGGCGACAGACCGATCCCGACACCGCGTCGCGCGTTCTGTCTGTCCTGGCCGATCATGTGGTTACTGCCATGCTGGATGCCGTGCATGCGGCGTTTGCGGAACGTCATGGCCGTGTCGAAGGCGAAGGCATCGCAATCCTCGCCTATGGCAAATGGGGCAGCGGCTTGCTGAATCCATCGTCCGACCTGGATATGGTCGTCCTGTACGACGCCCCGTCCGTACTGACGCCCAGCGACGGCGCCAAGCCGCTAGCGGCTTCCACTTATGGCGCGCGGTTAGTACAGCGCCTGGTCACAGCCCTGAGCGCCGAAACCGAGAGCGGCCGTTTGTTTGAAGTCGACTTGCGACTGCGTCCGGATGGCGAAAAAAGCACGCTCGCCACCAGCATCGACGGATTTGAAACCTACCAGAGGAATGACGCTTGGACCTGGGAGCATATGGCCTTGGTTCGGGCCCGCATGGTGTGTGGCAGCGCGGCTCTGTCCAAACGGTTCCAGGCCATCCGGGCAGAGGTCTTGGGCCGGTTGCGGGACCCATCAAAGCTGGCCGCAGAGGTGGATGGCATGCGCGCCCGCATGCAACAGGTATTTAAGGGCGATGATCCCTGGGACGTCAAATACCGCCGTGGCAGCCTGATCGATATCGGCTTCATCGCGCAATTCCTGGTGCTGGCCCACGCTCATAACCATCCGCAATTGCTGGAGCCCCGCGATGTGCCCGCTATCGCCCGGATTGCTGCAGCAACCAATATCATCTCCGCCGACGAAGCGGTGTTGATGGAAAGCGCCAAAGCCTTCTGGCTCGGCCTGCAAACCTTGATGCGCCTGACCGGCTCGGACAGCAACCCAGCCCGACTGAGCCGCCCGGCGGTGCAGTCGGTTGTCGCCCAAGGGCTGGGATTCCCTGATATCGACCGGGTTGCGGCCCAGGCGAATGACTATGCCGATGCGGTCATGGCGCTGTATCGCCGCCTGATAGTGGCATAGGCCGGATCGAAACCGCGGGCAGCGATGGCGGCACGACCGATCGCGCACTTGCCACCCGCCGCGCCACCCGCCATGTTGGCGCAAGCTCACCCATCCAGACGTAACGAGGCCTTCCATGCCCGAGCCCGGCACGCCAGCACCCGACTTCACCCTCGCCACCGACGGCGGCGGCTCTTTCAGCCTTTCTGCACAGAAAGGCTCGCCGGTCGTCGTCTATTTTTACCCGAAGGACGATACCAGTGGCTGCACCAAGGAAGCCATCGCGTTTACCGAGAACCTATCTGCGTTTGAAGCAGCCGGCGCAAAGATCATCGGCATTTCGCCAGACACTGTCGCCAAGCACGACAAGTTCATCGCCAAGCACGAGCTGAAGATCACTCTGGGAGCCGACGAGGACAAGGCAGTGGCCGAGGCCTATGGCGTGTGGGTTGAGAAATCAATGTATGGCCGCAAATACATGGGCATTGAGCGCTCCACCTTCCTTGTCGGACCAGATGGCAGCATCGTTCAGGCGTGGCGCAAGGTTAAGGTACCAGGCCACGCCGAAAAGGTGTTGGCCGCGGTCCAAGCGCTCTAAGCACGATGTCAGGGCCCTACGGCTCCAGCGACGCCGACCTGCTGGCCTATCCGACAGTTTACCGGCAGGACCTGTTCAAGGGGCAGGTGGTGCTGGTTTCCGGGGGCGGCTCCGGCTTGGGCAAGACCTGCGCGGCGCTGTTCGGCAGGCTTGGCGCGACGGTCGCCATCTGCGGGCGCGACCCAGCCAAGTTGGCGGCCGCAGAAGCGTTTTTTACGTCCGCCGGCATCTATTGCTGGTCCCGCGCCATGACCATCCGCGACCCGCAGGCGGTAGAAGCGCTGTTCGACGACCTTTACCGCGATCTCGGCCGGCTGGATGTGGTGGTCAACAATGCCGGCGGCCAGTTCCCGCAAGCGGCCATGGACTTCTCGGTCAAGGGCTGGAACGCGGTCGTCGATACGAACCTGAACGGCACCTGGTACATGATGCAAGCCGCCGCCCGCCGCTGGCGCGACCATGGCGAGAAAGGCAACATCGTCAACATCGTCGCCGACATCTGGCGCGGCCTGCCGCAAATGGCGCACACGGCTGCAGCGCGCGCCGGCGTCATCTATGCCAGCAAGACCGTTGCGGTGGAATGGGCACCGCTCGGCATCCGCGTCAATTGCATGGCGCCCGGCTGCTGCGAATCGAGCGCCTTCGGACGCTACCCACCCGCCGGCGCCGAGACCTTCACCCAGTCCAACCCAATGATGCGTGCCGGCGACGAGTTCGACGTGGCGGAGGCGGTGCTCTACCTCGCCTCCCCTGCCGCCAAATTCGTCACGGGCGAAGTACTGACCGTCGATGGCGGTCAACAGATGTGGGGCGACCCCTGGCCCGCCGGTCGGCCTCCGGCCTTCGAGATCGACTACAGCAAGGGCCGCTTGGCCGAAGAGGACTGATCCTATGACCCGCCGCCTGATCTCGTCCGGCTCCGCTCTGGAAGCGAAAATCGGCTATTCCCGCGCCGTCGTCGATGGCGACCTGGTGTTCGTCTCCGGCTGCACCGGCCTGGACTACGCCACCGACACGCTCGCCGCCGGCGCCGCCGAGCAGACCCGCCAGACCTTCCGCCACATCACCTGGGCGCTGGAGCAGGCAGGCTGCAGCCTCAAAGACGTCGTCCGCGCCACACTGCTCGTTACCGACCGCGCTGATGTTCCGGAGATTTTGGACGTCGTCGGGGAGCATTTCCGCGAGATCCGGCCAGCCTCCACCCTGATGATCTGCGGCCTCGTTCGCCCGGAAATTAAGATCGAAATCGAAGTCACCGCACGTATCCCATCTGCCTAGAATCGGATTTCTCTATGCCCACTATTCTGATCACCGGTGCCAACCGCGGCATCGGCCTGAACCTTGCTCGCCTCTACGCCGCGGACGGCTGGAAAGTCATCGGCACGGCGCGCAAGCCAGCCGAAGCGTCGGCGCTGGCTGCGTTGCCTGGCAACATCTCGGTTGAACCGTTAGAGGTATCCGATCATGCCGCCGTCCAGGCGCTCGCCGCCAAGCTCAAAGGTGAGCCCATCGACGTGCTCTGGAACAATGCCGGCGTCATCGGGCGTAACGCTGCCTCGCTCGGCTCGATCAACGCTCAGGAATTGCGCGATACCCTGCTGATCAACATCTACGCCCCTATTCTGGTTGGAGAGGCGTTCGCCCCTAACGTCGCCGCCAGCCGGCAGAAGAAGATGGCGTTCACGTCGTCCAAGCTGGGTTCGATCGCCGAGAACAGCGGCGGGCGCTATGCCTATGGGCCATCCAAGGCGGGACTCAACATGGCCTGCATGTCGTTTGCCGGCGACCTGCGCAGCAAGGGCGTGATCGTGCTGCCTTTGCATCCTGGCCATGTGGCGACCGACATGGGCGGAGCCTCTGCGCCAGTAACGCCGGATGCGAGCGCCCGGGGCATGAAGGCTATCGTCGACAATGCCACAATGGCCGACAGCGGCAAGTTCGTCGACTATCTGGGCAAGCCGATCCCCTGGTAACGCGGCCTCGCCGCTACCGATGGCCTCCTTGCACTTCGGCACAAACCTGTCCAAGAATTGAGTCAACGCTACCGGAGGTCTTGCCAGCCATGCCAGTCATTGAGAGCGCGCTTCGTCCGCGCTCGAAAGAATTTCATGCCAATGTCGCCGCTATGCGCGCGTTGGTGGATGACCTGCAAGCCAAAATTGGGCAGGTGAAGCTTGGCGGCGGCGAGCGGGCGCGGCAACGCCACGTGTCGCGCGGCAAGCTGCTGCCGCGCGACCGGGTGCATGGCCTGATCGATCCGGGCGCTCCGTTCCTGGAACTCAGCCAATTGGCGGCGTTCGGCATGTACGGCGACGAAGCGCCGGGTGCCGGCATCGTCACCGGCATCGGCCGAGTTTCCGGTGTGGAGTGTGTCATCGTCGCGAACGATGCGACGGTAAAGGGCGGCACCTATTACTCGATGACGGTGAAACAGCATCTGCGGGCGCAGGAAATCGCCATGCAGAACCGCCTACCCTGCATCTATCTGGTCGACAGCGGCGGCGCGAACCTGCCGGAACAGGACGAGGTTTTTCCCGACCGCGAGCATTTCGGCCGTATCTTCAACAATCAGGCGCGCATGAGCGGCGCCGGCATTCCGCAGATCGCCGTCGTCATGGGATCGTGCACGGCGGGCGGCGCCTACGTGCCGGCCATGTGCGACGAGAGCATCATCGTGCAGAACCAGGGGACCATCTTCCTGGGCGGCCCGCCGCTGGTGAAGGCGGCGACGGGCGAGGAAGTCAGCGCCGAGGACCTGGGCGGCGGCGACATGCACAGCCGGATATCTGGCGTGACAGACCATCTGGCGCTGAATGACGATCACGCCCTGGCCATTGTCCGCCAGATCGTCGCCAATCTGAACTGGCGGAAGGTCCCTGGCGTTTCAATCGAAGCGCCGCGTGCGCCGCTCTATGACCCGGAGGAACTCTACGGCGTCGTCCCCACGGATCTGAAGCAGCCCTATGATGTGCGCGAGTTGATCGCCCGGCTAGTGGATGGGTCGGAGTTCGACGAGTTCAAGCAACTGTATGGCGGCACACTGGTCTGCGGCTTTGCCCGACTGTTCGGCTACCCCATCGGCATCGTCGCCAACAACGGCATTTTGTTCAGCGAGAGCGCCCAGAAAGGCGCGCATTTCATCGAACTGTGCTCGCAACGCGGCATCCCGCTGATCTTTCTGCAGAACATTACCGGCTTCATGGTCGGCAAGAAGTACGAGCAGGGCGGCATCGCCAAAGATGGCGCAAAGATGGTGATGGCGGTGGCGAACGCCCGGGTGCCAAAGCTGACGGTGATCGTCGGCGGCTCGTTCGGCGCCGGCAACTACGCTATGTGCGGCCGCGCTTATTCGCCCCGGTTCCTGTGGATGTGGCCGAACGCACGCATTTCCGTCATGGGCGGCGAGCAGGCGGCAAACGTGCTGGCGACGGTGCGCGACGACGTCATGGCCCGCGGCGGTAAGCAATGGGACCCGGGTGAGCGCGAGGCGTTCATGCAACCGATCCGCGACCAATACGAAACCCAGGGCCATCCGTACTACGCCAGCGCCCGGCTGTGGGATGACGGCATCATCGATCCTGCCGAGACGCGGATGGTGTTGGGTCTGAGTTTGAGCGCCAGTTTGAACGCGCCGGTGGAGAAGACGTCTTTCGGCGTCTTCCGGATGTAGGAGGAAACCAGACATGTTCCGTACCCTCCTCATAGCGAACCGCGGCGAGATCGCCTGCCGCATCGCCCGCACCGCCCACCGCCTGGGCATGCGCACCATTGCGGTGTACTCCGAAGCCGACCGCGACGCCCTGCATGTGCAATCCTGCGATGAAGCTGTCTGTATCGGTCCCGCTAGCGTGCGTGACAGCTATCTGAATATCAAAGCCCTGATTGCCGCCGCCAAGCGCACCGGCGCGGAAGCGGTGCATCCGGGTTATGGCTTTCTGTCCGAGAACGCGGCGGTTGCGCTGGCAGTGATCGATGCCGGCTTGGGTTGGGTCGGCGCGCCCCCGGCCGCCATCGAGTCCATGTGCTCGAAATCCGGGGCCAAGGCGATTTTGGAGCCGGCAGGCGTGCCGATGGTGCCAGGCTATCACGGCGATAACCAGGACCCCGATTTCCTGCTTTCCAAGGCTGAAGAAATCGGTTTTCCCGTGCTGATCAAGGCGGTTGCCGGCGGCGGCGGGCGCGGCATGCGCATCGTTGAAAAAGCATCCGACTTTATCAAGTCCCTGGAAACAGCGCAGCGCGAAGCGATCGGCGCATTCGGCGACGGCACCGTGCTGCTGGAGAAATACCTGACGAAGGCCCGCCACGTGGAGGTACAGGTCTTTGCCGACTCCACCGGCCAGGTCGTCCATCTGTTCGAGCGCGATTGCTCGATCCAGCGGCGCCACCAAAAGGTTGTGGAAGAGGCCCCTGCCCCCGGTCTTTCGTCTGCGACGAGCGCAGCTATCGGTCAAGCGGCAGTCAACGCCGCCAGCGCCATCGACTATCTGGGGGCTGGCACCTGTGAGTTTCTGATGGATGCCGATCAGAATTTCTACTTCATCGAGATGAATACCCGCCTACAGGTAGAGCATCCCGTCACCGAATGGATCACCGGCACCGATCTGGTGGAATGGCAGTTGCGGGTCGCTGCCGGCGAGCCGCTGCCGCTCAGCCAAAACGATATCCGGCTACAAGGCCACGCCATCGAAGTAAGGCTGTATGCCGAGGATCCGTCGCGCGGGTTCCTGCCGCAGACCGGCAAGCTGGAAGTGTTGAAGTTTCCAGAACATGACGGTTTTGTCCGGGTCGATTCCGGTGTGGTGGAAGGTGACGAAGTCTCGCCCCACTATGACCCGATGATCGCCAAGCTGATCGTGCACGGCGAAACCCGGGCGCAGGCCGTCGCGCGCCTGCGGTCGGCGCTGGCGGATACGCAGATCGCCGGCGTCACCACCAACCGGGCTTTCCTGCATGCCGTCGCGCGCCATCCCGCATTTGCCGACGGCGACGTGCACACCGGCTTTATCGACCAGCATGCCGCCGACCTGAACGTGACGCTTCCCAATCCATCCGACGAGGTCGTCGCCGCCGCGGTCCTGGCTGTGCTCGACCAGCGCCGGGCGACTGCGGAGCAACAGGCGGCGCGGACCGATGACCCGTACTCGCCCTGGAACAGCACCCAAGGCTGGCGTCTGAATGAGCGGGTGCACGAGACGGTGCAGCTCGATTGGAACGAGCAACGCTATGCCGTCGAAGTCGCCTATATGGGGCGAGAATACCATATGACTCTGCCGACCTCGCCGGCCAATACGCGCGTGGTGCATCGTGAGCCAGGACGGCTGGCGGTGGAGATCGCCGGGCGGCGCTTTAATGTCGGCGTACATGTGGAAGGCCAGGATATTTCGGTCATGGCTAGGCGCGGCACCTATCGCTTTGCGCTGCACGTTCCGGGGACAGCCGCAATGGGTCAGGATGCGAGTGGCGGCAAGCTGACAGCGCCGATGCCGGGAAAGGTCACCAAAGTACACGTCAAGGCCGGCGCCACTGTGAAAAAAGGTGCGCCCCTGCTGACCCTCGAAGCCATGAAGATGGAGCATACGCTGAATGCCCCCGCCGACGGCACCGTCGTCTCCCTGCGTTTCGGCGAGGGCGACCAGGTGGACGAAGGTGTAGAATTGGTAGCCTTCGAGCGAGCCTAGCGCGCCATTTCCAAAGGTTGGCGGCGCTGTGGCGCGCAACGTATTGTCGGTATTTTGCTCTGATACTTAACGTAGATCAGAATTCCACCAACATTGGTTATGTCTATGCGTGCACTCGTCTGTCACTCGTTCGGCCCGCCCGAAAGCCTGAGCCTAGGCGAATTGCCATCGCCCTCGCCTCGCCAAGGCGAGGTGGTGATTGATGTAGCGGCCGCAGGCGTATCGTTCGCCGATACGCTAATGATCCGGGACCTGCACCAGAACAAGCACGCGCTGCCGTTCGCTGCCGGAATGGAAGTAGCGGGGCGCATTGCTGCGCTTGGCGACGGTGTGGAGCGATTTGCGGTCGGCGACCGGGTCATGGCG
>JAYPXD010000061.1:10491-16087 GCA_038135395.1 Alphaproteobacteria bacterium
AATTGGCGAGGAATTCGGCTACATGTCGCGGAGCTACGACGGCGGCTATGCCGAGCAGGCGGTAGCACCCGCCAGCGAAACCTTCCATATTCCGGACACGCTGGATTTTGCGCCGGCAGCGGCCATGTGCGCGGCCTATCTTACGGCGCACGGCGCCTTGGTCTGGCAGGGCGCGACGCAACCCGGCGAGGCGGTGCTGGTATTGGGCGCTGCCGGCGGCGTCGGTCTGGCGGCCGTCGAGGTCGCAAAGGCGCTGGGCGCGACCGTAATCGCCGCGGCATCGTCCGCCGAAAAACTCGCGGTGGCTAAAGCGCATGGCGCCGACCATACGATCAACTACACAACGCATGATCTGCGAGCCGAGGCCTTGGCCATTACCGGCGGCGACGGCGTCAACGTCGTCTACGATCCGGTCGCCGGGGACTTGTACGAACCGGCCTTCCGGTCGCTCGACTGGGGCGGCCGGTACCTGACCATCGGCTATGCCGGCGGTGGCATCCCAAAAATTCCGGCCAACCAATTGCTGGTCAAGAACCGGTCTGCTCTCGGCTTCGCGCTGTTCTATTACCGCAAACGGCGGCCAGACCTGCTGATGCAGTCGGCCAATGACCTGATGCGGTGGCATGGCGAAGGACTCATTCACCCCGAAATCAGTGAGAGCTTTGACCTGGCCAATGCCCCCCAGGCATTGCGGCGCATTATGGACCGGCAAGCAACCGGCCGATTGGTGTTGGAAATCGCGACCTTGTGATCGCGGAACTGTTCGCCAACACCCTAAATACAATGTGCGGTTAGCAGCAAAACGTGTTGGCATAACTCGATTTGCGGCAGCGGTGTTGGCTGAACCCTGACCCAATCGTATTCATCCCGCCCGGCGGCTATGTCCATTGTACCAGCGGGAATCCCAAGGAGAACGTGCATGCGTGCAAGTTTCGGCACCGCGCTTACAGCTTTATGCTTCGCCATCGGACTCTCTGGCGCCGTATCGGCGGATACATGGCGAAATCCTGACCACAACGATCGTCGGCCGCCAGAGCGTGGCTGGGAACGGCCTTCGGATCCGCAAAAGGTCAGCAATTTTGTTCCCCTAGACCTTGAATCAGGCCGGCCTATAACGGTTGAGCATGTGTATATGAATGTTGGCGGCAAGGTGCTGGGTGTTAGCGCAAGGCCCGGTGTCGAGCGCAACAACCAAAATCGCCTCGGTTGGGACCGCGCCCCTCATGTTGGCCATCTTGCCGAACACCGGTATCATCGTCGCGACTTCGACCGCAGCCGCATTCTGGGAGAAGCCTATTACGAGAAGGGTGTCGTCTGGTTTGATCTTTCGGAGGAAGGCCGCCGCAGCCGGTACGATCAGGTGGTATTCCTTAACAGGGACTTTGCCTACCGCTTGATTGCCCGACCCGAACGAGAACGCGACGTCCGCGTTCCCAAACGTCCCCCCGGCAGGGAGATCGGCAAAATTTACCGTGGCGAGGATGGCGAACTGTTGGTGTTGGTCAGACCTTTCATTGTGACGGACTCGAAATATTAGCGAACATACACATAGAGCCCTCACGACGAGGGCTCTATCTCCAGGCAGCGGCGCGGTTCAATATCCCCCGGCAATATCCCGGAACGAAAAGATATTGAGTTCAATTGCGCCGAACAACATGCCCCACAAAACGCATGTTATGCCGGTCGTGACGATGGCTTTCATGAAAATCCTGGCTCGCACGGGCGCGCCGCGATCCTCACCAATCGCGGGGTTTGCATTGCTCTGAATGCCCCAGGGCAACACGGTAAACAAAACCAACCACCAGATGATGATAAACGAAACGACGCCGGTTCCGATATTCATGTGATCAGGCCTGCTCCAGTTCCACCAGCGTCCCGCAGAAATCCTTGGGATGCAGAAACAACACCGGTTTGCCATGAGCGCCGATCTTGGGTTCGCCGTCTCCCAGGACCCGCGCTCCCTCTGCCTTTAAGTGGTCGCGCGCCGCCAGAATGTCATCGACTTCATAGCAAACATGATGCATGCCGCCCGCCGGCGATTTCTCCAGGAACGAAGCGACCGGCGAGCCCTCGCCATATGGCTGCAGCAACTCGATTTTGGTGTTCGGCAATTCCACAAAGACAACCGTCACACCATGATCAGGCAGGGTTTCGGGCGCGGTCACCTTGGCGCCGAGCGATGTACGATACACCTCTGCCGCAGCGCCCAGATCCGGGACAACGATGGCAACATGGTTCAAGCGGCCCAGCATCGGGAACTCTCCTCTTGGACTGAAACTGTCGGTTCACAGGTCGGATGTGGCATCGATCTGCAACAGATGCACGATGACCACCGGTCGCTTGTCGAAGCGCTGCTTCAAAAACCTGCGAACCGCTGTCCGGACCTTCTCCGACTTGCTGTCCATATGACGGCCCGTGTCTTCGATCAAGGTTTCCTCGATAACGTCGGCCAGGTCATCCAGCAATTCCTCGTCATCGCCATCAACTAGGCCGTGGGCGGAGATTTCAAGGTCCGCCACCAGGTCGCCATCCCGGTCCAGTGCAGCGCTGACCATCACTGCGCCATTTTCCAGCACCCGCCGGCGGTCGCGCAGCGTTTCTCCGCCCAACGCGACCACCCTTGAGCCATCCACCGCCTGGCGGCCTGTCCGTATCCGGCCAATGTCGGTTGCATGGTCTTTTTCAATCCGCAGCACGGTGCCGTCGGGCGCCTGAGCCACTGCAGGCACCCCGCATTCCTCCGCCAGCTTGGCGTTGGCGACCAGATGTGCGGTTTCCCCATGACACGGGACCAGCAGCCTGGGCCTGACCCAGCCGTACATATCGCGTAACTCGTCCCGTGCCGGATGGCCGGAGACATGAATATGCGCCTTGTCTTCGGTGACGATATGAACGCCAAGCGCAATCAACCGGTTTCGAATTCGGCCAATGGCCCGATCGTTGCCAGGAATGTCCTTGGACGAATAGACCACCGTGTCGCCCGGCACCAGGGTGATATGCTGATGCGCGCCGCTGGCCATTCGCGCCAGTGCAGCATTGGCCTCGCCCTGGCTGCCCGTACACAGAATGACCGTATGCTCAACCGGCAAATAGCCGAGATTGTGTTCATCGACGATCTCGGGCAGGTCGTCCGGCCAATATCCTGTGGCCTGGGCGATCTCGCGCATTCTGCGCAGCGACCGGCCAACCAGGCCGATATGACGCCCTTGCTCCGCCGCTGCCCGGCATATCGTGATCATCCTGGCGACATTGCTGGCGAAGCTTGTGAAAATCACCCGGCCCGGTGCATCGGCAATCTGCTGCGATATCGCTGATGCCAGATCAGCCTCACTGCCGGTACGGCCTTCCACCATCGCATTGGTGGAATCACAGAACATGGCAAGGACGCCTTCGTCGCCCAATTTTTTAAACCGCTGCGCCTTAAACCCTTTGCCGACGACTGGTTCGGGATCGGTCTTCCAATCACCGGTGTGCAGCAGCGTGCCGACGCTCGTGCGGATCGCCAGGGATTGCGCCTCCGGGATCGAATGCGGCACCGGCAGGTAACGCAATTTAAACCCGCCGACCTCAAATTCGCCACCGCTTTCGACGGTGCGCACTTTAACGTCGCCGGTACCGTCGTCCTGCAATTTGCGCTTGAGGAATGCCGCGGTGAACGGCGTCGCATAAACGGGTACACCTAAGTCCGCGCCGACATATGGAATAGCACCGACATGGTCTTCGTGGCCGTGGGTAATGACGATACCCTTCAGGCGCTTGCCCAAAGCTTTCGCAGGCGTAAGGTCCGGCAATAAAACATCCACGCCAGGATTTTGATCGTCGGCAAAAGTAATGCCGCAATCGACCATGATCCACTCGCCATCATGGCCATAGAGCGCGGCGTTCATGCCGATTTCGCCAATTCCCCCTAGGGCGCAGAACAGGACTTCGTGCGCCTTTGGCACCGGCAATTGACTAAGAAAAGTCTCTTCCGGTTGCTGAATCTTCTTCTTTGACTGTCTCACGAGCAGTTCAGCCAATATATTTCAAGCAATCCACGCAGCGTCAGGTCTTTATCGGTCAAATCAATTACCTTCGTAGCATTAAAAAAATGGGTTGAAAGGCCGCCGGTCGCTATGACCTTGGCCTCCGGCATATCGCACTCCTGTTTGATTCTGGCGACCAGCCCCTCGATCAGGCCGACATAGCCCCAGAAAACACCGGACTGCATCGCGCCGACGGTATCGGTGCCGACGACCTTTTGCGGCCGCCGCACCGCCACCAGCGGCAGTTTCGCCGCCGCCATATGCAGAGCTTCCATCGACAGGTTCACGCCGGGGGCGATGATACCGCCTTCATACGCCCCACTTCGCCCAACAACGTCAAAAGTCGTTGCAGTGCCGAAGTCGATAATCACCAAGGGGTGGCCATGCGCCGATCGGGCGGCAACCGCGTTCACCAGCCGGTCCGCGCCGACTTCGCGCGGGTTTGGAACGGTAACTTCGATGCCCAACCGAACGTCCGGTTCGCCGACAACCAGCGCGGTCGATTCGAAGTAATTGCTGCAAAGGTTGGTCAGATTGAACAGCGCAGCCGGAACCACCGTGGATATAATCGACGCCGAAATATCATTCGGCCGTATCCCCTTTAGCCCCATGAGTTGGATCAACCAGACAGCATATTCGTCAGCGGTCCGGTGGGTGTCGGTGGCCGCGCGCCACAAACCGCGCTGTTCCTCGCCGTGATAGACGGCAAACACGGTGTTGGTGTTACCAGCGTCAATCGCCAAAAGCATGGGCTAGGGGCATCCAAGGCACAATTCGAGATCAAACGAGTCTAGGTGAAAATTTCGCCGGATACGATGCGTTTCTCTGACCCGCTGGCGCCAACGATCACAAGTGCGCCGTCGGTTGCGAGTCCTATGTATTCGGCCTCTTCAACCTCCCGCCCGACGCTGATCCGCAATACATCGCCAGGCACATGCATCGTCCGGCTTAGCCAGGCCGAGCGAACCAGCGAAAAGCCATAACGCCGCCAACGACGCCACCAATGATCGAACGCCGCCAGATAGGCCGCAAGCGCGATTTCCGGAGATACCGTCAATCCCTCTGCCTGGAGGTTCGTCGCGGCATGGCGGGTGTCGGCAGGGTGATGCGCGAGATTGATGCCCGTCCCGATCACCAGCCATCGCGTCGTCACGGCCTGCGCCTCGCCTTCCAGCAGGATTCCGGAGATTTTTGCCCCATCCACCAAGACATCATTCGGCCATTTCAAGCGAACGCGCTTTTCGGCAACGCCTAGCGCGACCAACGCGTCCGCAACCGCGACCGCTGTGACAAGCGCGCCTTGGGCCGCAAAGGCTATCGGCACGCGGGGCCGCTTGACGATGGAAACCGCCAGATTGCCCGGCGGCATGGTCCACTCCCGGCCATGGGTGCCTCGACCGGCGCTCTGGTGGCCGGTCCAGAACACTGACCCATCGACCGCCGCCTCGCGTGCTGCGCTCTTGGCCACGTCATTGGTGCTGCCGATGGCTTCGAAGTGCCGAACCGTAAAGCCGGGCGGCACATTCGACCCAGCCATCACCCGCCGACCAGCGAGGACGCAGCGGCTGTGG
>JAYPXD010000062.1:0-15880 GCA_038135395.1 Alphaproteobacteria bacterium
GCCGATGGGCTTTCCTTCGGTCGCCTGACCGGACGGCTCGCAATTGGGAGTCGCCTGGCGGCAGCACGTTGAGGATGCCGCCCCGGACCTGGTGGTCTGGGCGCTTGGCATGAACAATTTCACCATGGCGGACCAGGCCTATGCCGATGCGATCCAGAGTTTCTATGACTACACCCAGACCTGGGCCGCGCCGCCGACTGTGGCGGTTGCAACCACGTTCCTGCCGACGCGCCTGAATCCGACCTTCAACGTGCAGCAAAGCGCGCTGGACAGCCATTACCGGGTCCTGCGCGGCGTTGCGGCGGCGAACCGCCTGCCGTTGCTGGATGCGAACCGGGTTTACCATTCCTTGCGGGATGGGTGCGACGAGGGCCGCCGGCTGTGGTTCCGTGAGGCGGCCTTCCGCGGCTTCGGCACCAACTGGTGGGACAGCATCGAGGGTACGGCAGGCGGCGTGAACCTGACCAGTAGCCGGCTGGTGTTCACCGGCGTCGCCCGGCCGCGGCGCAAGGTCATGGCGGCGGATTTCCAGGCTGACCTGACCTTCCGCCCGGCGCAGAGCGGCGACGTGCTGGCCTTCAACTACCGCGTCGATCCCGACGTGCCGAGCGAGCGCTATGAGTTGCAATGGTCCGGCCCGAATGTCCGAATTTATTGGAAGGCCACCTCAAAGGCGCACATCGTCGATACCGCGCCGACGGTCGGAGCGGACAATTTCATCCGCATCCGCGGCGATGGCGCGCGCCACCGGGTCTGGGTCAATGGCACGCTGAAGATCGACCTGATCGACTACTCCCGGCTGGCAGATGGCGGCTGCGCCTATCGGGTCTATCTGGGCGGCGTCGGCGCGGCGCAGGTGGGCTGCACGTTGAAAGTCGGCTATCCGGCGCGCTATGCCCGGCCTTTGCTGCACGAGGACGATCTGATCGGCGCCGGCGATTGGGGCTCCAATTCGGACAGCGCCGGCGGCAACGGCCTGAACCATCCCAGCACGGTGGGTCACTACCTGATCTATGCGCCGGCTTTCGGTGCGTTCGTCGACCACCTGCGCACCCTGCCAAAGCCGCGGGTTGTGGTAAGCGAGCACGGGTCCGGCACGGTTTCGACCACGGCCACCAGCTTTGCCAATTTGCCTGAGGAGGTGACCGTGCAGGCAGAGGCGGGGCAGCAGGCGCTGCTTAGCTTCTTCCTGCATGTTGAAAACGCCTCGCCCACGAGCAACGCCAATCTGGCCCAGGTGACGTTGAACGGGGCGGCGGTCGGCGCGACATTGCAATATCTGCCGCCAACGGACAGCCGCGGCGTCGTGGTGTCCATGGCGCAGGTGCCGGTGACGCTGGCGGCGGGCGTCAACACCTTCCGCCTGCAATGGATGGCCGAAGGCGGCGGGCACACGCTGGCGAGCCGCGTTCCCGGTCGGCTTTTGACCGTCGAAAAATTGGCCTGACGCCATGTCGGATGTCGATACCGATGCGCGGGAGCGCATTGTCGAGGTCAGCGCCCGACTGGCCGCGCATGAGCGGCATTGCGAGGAGCGCAACGTCAATTTGCGCGCGTTCATGGATCAGATCGAGCGCCAGACCGAGCGGATCAATGCCCGCCTGTCATCGATCTGGCGGTGGATCGTCGGCGTGCTGGGTCTGCTGATCGTCAGCATGCTGGGCCTGATGACCAACCTGCTGGTGCGGTCGATGCACCTTTGAGGCTGGCATACAGCCTATAAGAGAACAAAAGGAGAATATTGTGACCAAATACAATAAGGCCTGGGCGGCTGCGGTCGCGCAGGCGCTGGTGCAACTGATCGTGGCGTTTGCTCCGTTCGAACCGGAGTTGGAGCAGGCGTTGGGCGTGGTGCTGACCGCTGCGATTGTTTGGCTGGTCCCGAACGCGCCGCCGGCTCCGCCGCGGCAGCCGCCGTCCGCCTCCGCGGCGACGACGGCGAGCACGGCGAACCTGCCGGTCTGGACCATGGCGGTAGCGCTGATGCTGGGGCTGCTGGTCAGCGGCTGCGCGGCGTTGGGCGATAAGACTGCCGATGCGCTGTTGGGCGCTGACTGCGGTCCGGCCAGCCGGGCCTATCGGGCAGAAGTCCTGACCGAGCGCCTGTTGGCCCGCTACCCCTCGGCCGCAGCCGAGGGTCTGAAGCAGGCGGTGGCGCAGATGCGGGCGGCGGCCGCCGCCGGCGCGCCGATGGATGCCGCCGCGGTGGCGTATCAAGCGGCTCTGGCCACTGCGGACGCGCCGGTGATCGGCGCAACTGCCGAGCAGCCGGTTTTGCTGCAACTCAGTTTGTTGCCGGGAGCGGCGCAGGATTTCCTGATTGTCCGCTCGCAACTGGGTACGTTCTGCGCCGGGCAACCGCAATAAGGCCAGGAGGGTTCGACAATGCTGAATATCCTGCTGACCGTGCCCGCTGCCGTGCAGGTGTGACCGCGCATGGCAGACCAACACCAGCCACTCTCTTCCGCGCTGCCCTGGTCGGCGTTGGCCGAGCGGCTGCCCGGCTTGCTGAAGGCGCAGTTTGCGGCTTACCGCCGGTTGCTGGAGGCAGACACTGGCGAAGGCGACGGCCCGCGCGAGGTGACGGCGTGGGAGAACGCCCGCAAGGCGGCGCTCGCCCATCTGCAATCGCTGATCCGGGTGCATGACCTGGTGCAGGCGCACCTTGCCCAACACCCCGGTGACGACAGCGTTGACCTTTCGCTGTTGCTGGCCGAGGTGCGGCGGGATCTGGCCGAAGCGGACGATCCGCCGGAGGGGGAGGGAGAATGAGCCTGACATTCCCGGAATTCGCCCTGCTCTGGCAGCGCTGGCAAGGGCAGAACACGCCCGATGTGCACCGGCGGCTGGCCCGTTGGATTGCCGGCGAGTTGGAGCGGGGCGAGCAAAGGTTGCTGCTGCTCGCCTTCCGCAATTGCGGCAAGTCCACGTTGCTGGGCTTGCTGGCGGCGTGGTTGCTCTACCGCGATCCGGATCACCGGATTCTGGTGCTGGCGGCAGAGCAGGCGCTGGCCACCAAGCTCAGCCGGTATGCCAGGCAGGTAATCGAGCGGCATCCGCTCTGCGCCGCGCTGCGGGGCAAGGCGGCTGGCATGTGGACCGACGACGCTTTCACCGTAGCGCGCAGTGCAACCTGGCGCGATCCGTCGCTGCTGGCCCGCGGCATCGCCGCGAACATCACCGGGGCGCATGCCGATACCGTTATTTGTGACGACGTCGAGGTGCCGAACACCGCCAGCACCGCCAGCCGGCGCCAGTGGCTGCGCGAGCGGTTGGGCGAGATCGACCATATCGCGTCGCCGGACGGCCTGCAGATCTATGCCGGCACGCCGCACACCTATTACTCGATTTACGCCCGCAAAGCCCGGCGGGAGGTTGGCGAGGATCGCGCCTTTTTGGCGGGGTTCCGCCGCTGCGTGCTGCCGATTCTGACGCCGCAGGGCGACAGCGTCTGGCCCGAACGGTTTCCGGCCGAAGCGATCGAGGCGATGCGCCGCCGCATCGGCCCGTCTGCGTTCGCCAGCCAGATGCTGTTGCGGCCGACCGCCCCCAGCGCCGCGCGATTGGACCCGGACCATCTGCGGGTCCACGACCAGGACGCTGCGCTAATCCAGCGCAACGGGCAGCAGGTCCTGACTATCGGCGAGACCCGGATGGTGGCGGCCAGCGCCTGGTGGGACCCGGCCTTCGGTCGGGCCGACCATGGCGACAGCAGCGTCTTTGCCGTCATGTTCGTAGATGCGGAAGGCGGCTTGTGGCTGCATCGCCTGGCCTATTTGCGGGTGGACGAGGCGGTTGCTCTCGACCCGGCCGGGCAGCAATGCCGGCAGGTGGCGGCATTGGCCGGCGATCTGCACCTGCCCTCCGTCACCATCGAGACCAATGGCATTGGCGCATTCCTGCCGGGTCTGTTGCGGCAGGCGTTCGCGCGGGCGCGGCTGGGTGTCAGCGTCCAAAGCGCGACCGCGCGGCAAAACAAGGACCAACGCATCCTGCAGGCCCTGGAGGTGCCGCTGGCCGCGCGGCTGCTGCATGCCCATCGCTCGGTGCTGGAGACGCCCTTCCCGCAGGAAATGCGGGAATGGCGGATTGGCGCAAACCAGCGCGACGATGAGCTGGACGCTGTCGCCGGCGCCATCGCTGCCTCGCCGGTGCGACTGCCATCGCTGCCCCTTACGCCGCGCCCGCAGGATTGGCGCGGCGGCGCGGCGTTGCGCGCGAACACGGATTTTTCTGTCTGAGACCCTCAAACCCTAAGGATTGAAACGATGACCCTGGCTGCAACCTTGCGACCGGTAATGAACCGGCATGGCGAAACGAAATGCTGCGCGAACGCAAAGCAAAGCCCGGCGGAACACCTGGCGGGACTGCTGGACGCCATTGTTCTGGATGGCAATGTCCGGGCGATGGAGGGCGTCGCCTGCACACTTGTGCGCGCCGGCTCCCGGATGCAAATCGTCGCTGACCATGTGCTGTCGGCCCGTGCGCATCCGGTGCGCCTGCCTTTGCCCGGCAGCGCCAGCCGGTCCCTGGCGATGCGGACCGCGCGGCGCGCGTTGGCTGGCTCGATTGACGATCCGAGCCGCGGTGCGTTGGCCTTTCACCGCATCGGCGACATGCCGGCATGGGCGCGTTCGGCCCGGCCGCTGACGCAGATCGGCGAGATCGTTTTTTACGCCGTGACGCCAGATATCTTGAATGCAGGCCTAAGCCGCGGATAACATTAGCGGCGCGCTTGATGGTGGGCGCCTTCTGTAACCTGGGATGCTGTGTCGGCAATGAGCTTTTTCAACGACTGGGCGATGCGCGCGATGCGCCTGGCCGAACCGGAAACGGCGCATAGGCTGGCGATCCGGGCATTGGCGTCAGGGCTGGCGCCGACCTTGCCGCCGCCGCCGTCCGGTCTGGCTACAGAGGCGTTCGGGCGTCGCCTGGCTTCGCCGTTGGGCATTGCCGCCGGCTTGGACAAGGGCGGAGAGGCTATGGCGCCGCTGCTGCGGATGGGGGTGAGCTTCCTGGAGATCGGTGCGGTGACGCCAAAGCCACAGCCTGGAAACCCAAAGCCCCGTTTGTTCCGCTTGCCGCAAGATCGGGCGGTGATCAACCGGTTCGGCTTCAACAGTGAAGGACATGCGGTGGTTGCCGAGCGCCTGCGGCGGTTCAGGCGGCATTCGCGGCAGGCCGATGGTGTCGTTGGCGTCAATCTGGGCGTGAACAAGGACAGCCAGAATCCGTTGGCGGACTACGTCGCCGGCGTCCAGGCCTTTGCGGCAAATGCAGATTTCGTCACGGTCAATGTCTCGTCGCCCAATACAGCCGGCCTGCGCGATTTGCAGCAGGAGGAGACGTTGCATGCCATTGTCGAGGCAGCTCGGACGGCCCGCGACGCGGTGAACCAGGATTGCCGGCTGATGGTCAAGCTCGCGCCTGACCTGGGCGATGAGGCCGCGGCCAGCCTGGTTCGGCTGTTGGCGTCGACCGGCGCGGTCGATGGTTGGATCGTCAGCAACACCACGATTGCCCGCCCGCCGACTCTGAAAAGCCCAAATGCGCGTGAGACCGGCGGCTTAAGTGGGCCTCCCGTGTTCGAACGGTCAACCGAGCTGGTCCGCCTGGTCCGGCAACAAAGCCGGGGGGCGTTGATCATTGGTGTTGGCGGCATCGACAGCGGCGCGGCTGCGTATGCCAAGATTCGGGCTGGCGCCTCATTGCTACAATTGTATACTGCTTTGGTCTATGATGGTCCTCAACTTATTAGGCGAATTGAAAAAGAGTTGTTGGACTTGTTGGAGCGGGATGGCTTCAGAAGCGTCGAGGACGCGGCTGCCGCCGGACAAAAATGATTTGGCAGGCATGCATGGCAATGCCAAACGATAATGGAAAGAGCAATGGCAACGAACGTAAAAAGCGCCCCCAGGGCAATTGCGGGCTTGGCGGAAATCGTCGACCGGTATGACGGGTTTTTGGTCGATTTGTGGGGCTGCGTCCACAACGGGATCGAGCCGTTTCCCGAGGCGGTCGATGCGCTGATGCGGGCTTCCGCAGCCGGCAAAACCGTGTGCATGTTGTCCAACGGGCCGCGACGCGCGTCGGTCCTGGTCGACCGGTTGGATGCAATGGGCGTGCCGCGGGCTGCCTATCAACATGTGATGTCATCGGGCGAAGCGGCTTGGCAGGCCCTAGAGGCCAAGGACGACCCGTTTCACGCCGCCCTTGGCGACCGCTGCTATCGCCTGGGTCCGATTCGCGACGCCAGCGTACACACGGGCAATGGCCTGACCCAAGTCGAAACAATTGAGCAGGCCGATTTTGTTCTGTGCACGGGAATATTCGAGAACAGCGATACTGTTCAGGACTATGAACCATTACTGAAGGATGCCTTTGCTCGCCGGTTACCGATGGTTTGTGCAAATCCTGACCTGGTGGTGCATATCGGCGATGTCCTGACGATTTGCGCTGGAAGTCTTGCGGATTATTACCAGGCGTTAGGTGGGGCAGTCGTATATCACGGCAAACCGTTCCCATCCGTTTACCATCAATGTTTCCGATTGACCGGGATCGGAGACGCTTCCCGGTTGTTGGCAATTGGCGATGGGATTCGGACCGACATCAAAGGCGCCAATGTGATGGGGATCCATTCACTATTCTTAACGAGTGGGATTCATTCCGACGAATTACCAAGAGAACAATCGTACGCGTCGGCAGCATCTGCTGTGCTTTACAGATATATGCAAAATGCCACTTATGTAATGCCTAGATTACTATGGTAGATTTTGCTGATTGAGTAACCTTGCTTTCTGTGCATTGATTGGTTGTGGCATGGCCGATCAGAAACGCTGTTTCAGCTGCATTCAGGTTGTTCGTGCATGGTGCAAGTTCCATCGTACACTTCTAACTCTTTGGAAAATATCATCTATCGTCCATCTGTCCGTTTCGGTCGTGCTCGCTTGGGTTTTACACCTATTGCGCGAATAAATCTTGACGCGATACAGATGTATGCATATAGAAACTAGTGAGTTGTGCCGCTCAACCTTAGGGGCGGAGAAGTCGGGGATTTGCTCCAGTTAAAGTGGCCATCCGGCGCGGGCGTAAGGAGTATAGTCTTGGGAATGGAGTTGATGGAAGTTCAGGAGCGAAAGCCACAGCGCAAGACGCGCGGCAAACCAAATGCGGTTGACATCCACGTTGGTAATCGCGTTCGGCAGCGCCGGACCCTGATGGGGTTGAGTCAAGAGCGGTTGGCGGCGGCATTGGATCTGACGTTTCAACAGGTGCAGAAATACGAGCGAGGCGCGAATCGGATTGGCGCCGGTCGTCTGTACCAATTGGCCCGAGCCTTGGATGTTCCAGTAACCTATTTCTTTGATGACTTCGACGACGGCGACTCGGCGCAGGCGTCGGCCGTCTCTGAGGATGCGTCGGCGTCGTATCAGGCCGACCCGATGACGCAGCGGGAAACCTTGCTCTTGGTGCGAGCCTATTATGCCATTTTGGATCCGGCAGTTCGTCGACGGATGCTGGACCTAATGCGTTCGATGGCGGATGGCTACACCCGGGACGATGATTAGGCGGGTTAGCGCGGCGACAGCTAATCCTAATCCCTGGGATGTTCGGAATGGGGCATGCGGCCGGTATTTCCCTTGACTGGATCATACCATTTTGGGCAAAACGGCGCTTCGTATCGGCAGACAATGCGCATGCACAAGTGCGCAGCCTCCCCCCCCCCTAGCTGTAACAGAGGGATAGCCCGTGGCTCGCTCGTCGTATCTTTTTACCAGCGAATCGGTTTCAGAAGGTCATCCAGATAAGATTTGTGACCGGATTTCTGATTCGATCGTCGACGCCTATCTGTCGACCGACGAAGCGGATTTTGTCCGGTGCGGCGTCGAAACGCTGGTCACGACAAATTATGTCTGTATCGCGGGCGAAACCCGCGGTCCCGCGAGCGTCGATCACGCGCTGATGGAAAAATTGGCGCGCGAAGCGATCCGCGACATCGGCTACGATCAAGAAAATTTTCACTGGAAAAACGCGCAGGTCGACGTGCGGGTGCACAGCCAGTCGGCTGACATCGCCCAGGGCGTTGATTCCTCCGGCAACAAGGACGAGGGCGCAGGTGACCAGGGATTGATGTTCGGCTATGCCTGCCGTGAGACCGAGCATTTGATGCCGGCGCCGATCTTTTATAGCCACGAAGTGCTCCGTCGCATGGCTGAGGCCCGCAAGTCCGGCGCTGTTAAAGGATTGGGGCCGGATAGCAAAAGCCAGTTCACGCTGGAATATCGCGATGGCAAGCCGGTGCGGGCGACGTCGATTGTGGTCTCCACGCAGCACGACGCCAGCCTTAGCACCGACGAAGTGCGTGAAATCGTACGTCCTTTCGTCATGGGCGTCCTGCCGGACGAAAGCTGGATGTGCCCAGAGACCGAGTTCTATGTAAACCCGACCGGTCGGTTTGTGATCGGTGGTCCGGACAGTGACGCCGGCCTGACCGGCCGCAAGATCATCGTTGACACGTACGGCGGCGCTTCACCGCATGGCGGCGGCGCGTTCAGCGGTAAGGACCCGTCCAAGGTGGATCGGTCCGCGGCCTATGGCACCCGCTATCTGGCAAAGAACGTGGTTGCAGCCGGGCTTGCGAGCCGTTGCACAATCCAGGTTGCCTATGCCATCGGCGTGGCCAAGCCGTTGTCGTTGTATATCGATACCCATGGCACGATTATCGACGGCGTGACGGAAGCGCGTCTCGAGGAAGTGTTGCCGACGCTGTTTGATCTCTCGCCGCGCGGGATTCGCCAGCACCTGAAGCTGAACCGGCCGATTTACGTTCCGAGTTCATCCTATGGCCATTTCGGCCGGGTGCCGACTGAGGAAGGTCATTTCTCCTGGGAAAAGACTGATCTCGTCGAGGCGTTGAAGAAAGCGATTTGACCGCCGCGAAGCGAGAGCTGCATGGCCGCCGGGTTGGGCGGCCGTTGCGGCACCGCGGCCAGCGGGCGTTGCAGGAATTGTTGCCAAAGCTGCGCGTGCCCTTGGCTGAGGACGGTCTTATTGACCCATGCGGCTTGTTTGGGCGCGCCGTTGATGGCGTTTGGCTGGAGATCGGTTCGGGCGATGGAACGCATGCGGCCTGGCAGGCTGCGCAAAATCCCGATATCGGCATCATCGCCGTCGAGCCGTTTATGAACGGCATCGCATCATTGGTTGCGATGGCTGAAGAGCGGCAACTGACGAATATCCGCGTGCTGGACGATGACGTTCGCCTATTGCTGGATCGCTTGCCGCCGCAATCCATCAACCGGGCGTTCATCCTGTTCCCGGACCCATGGCCGAAACGGCGTCATTGGCGGCGGCGCATCGTTAATCCGTCGGTTTTGGATGAATTGGCGCGGCTGATGCCCATCGGGGCGGAACTGCGGGTCGCGACGGACGTGCAAGACTATCTTGTGTGGATGTTGCGGGTATTGCGCGCTCACCCGGATTTCGACTGGGCCCCCAGATCTGCGGACGATTGGCGGGTGCGGCCGGATGATTGGCCGGGCACGCGCTTTGAAGAAAAAGGGCTGGAGGCAGGGCGGCGGTCCACATACTTGTCGATGAAGCGTGCTACGCAGGCCGATTATACTTGAATTTTGCAGCCGCAACCGGTATTGGTTCTGTGCTGTCTTATTAAAGAGAGTGCTCTCTGTATGAGCGATAGAGAGGGTGGGTCCCCATGGGTCCCGCCCTGTTTTGTTAGCGGCCTTGGAATTGCAGCCGCGCCATGCCCAACTGGGTAGTGGGCGGACGGGAGTCTGAGTGGAACGAGGACCACGACACATCGAAGCTGCCATCGAACCGCAAGTCTCGGCGCTTGGGTTCGCACTCGTGCGGGTGAAATTTTTCGGCGGGCGGCGGCAGGTGCTGCAAGTGATGATCGAACGCGCAGACGGCAGCGATGTCAATGTCGATGATTGCGCCGTGGTCAGCCGCGCGTTGTCACCGGTTCTCGATGTCTTCGATCCGATCGCCGGCGCTTATGCGCTGGAGGTATCGTCGCCAGGAATCGACCGGCCATTGACGCGTCCGGATGATTTCGCGCGCTATGCCGGATTTGAAGTGAAGGTGGAATTGGAAGAAAGCCGAAACGGGCGCCGCCGGTTCAGGGGGGTGTTGTTGGGCTTGAATGAAGCAGGGTGCATCTGCCTGAACGTCGATGGAGAGGCCGTGGAGTTGTCGCTTTCCGACGTCCAGTCAGCTAAACTTGTTTTGACCGATGCATTGATTGCCGCGCACGAAGCGGCGGAGCCGGCGGATGCGCCGGCTGACGAGGGAGTTGTTTAGCGATGGTGCAGATTCTCGGCGCCGAACTTTTGCAGGTCGCGGATGCCGCCGCCCGCGAGAAAGGCATTGACCGTGAAGAAGTGCTGGACGCGATGGAACAGGCCATCCAACGCGCCGGGCGCTTTAAATATGGGCTGGAGCACGATATTCGCGCCGAGGTGGACCGCCGGACCGGCGACATCCGTCTGACCCGCTATCGCGAGGTCGTCGCCGACGACGCGGAAATCGAAAACGAAGCCGTTCAGATCCCGGTGAGCGCTGCGCGGCGGGAGAAGAAAAACGCCGAGATTGGCGAGTTCCTGACCGACCGGCTGCCGCCGGTGGACTTCGGGCGGATTGCTGCCCAGACCGCCAAGCAGGTGATCGTCCAACGGGTGCGCGAAGCCGAGCGGCTGCGCCAGTACCAGGAATATATCGGGCGCGTCGGCGAGATCGTAAATGGCGTCGTCAAACGGGTCGAATTCGGCAACGTGATCGTTGACCTCGGGCGGGCGGAGGCGATTTTGCGGCGCGATGAGATCATCCCGCGCGAACATTTCCGCCGCAACGACCGGGTGCGGGCGCTGATTTTCGACGTGCGGGAGGAAACCCGCGGGCCGCAGATTTTCCTGTCCAGGACCAAGCCGGACTTCGTCCGCTGCTTGTTCACCCAGGAAGTGCCCGAGGTCTATGACGGCATCATCGACATCAAGGCAGCGGCGCGGGACCCGGGCAGCCGGGCGAAAATTGCCGTCGTCTCGCACGATTCGTCCATCGATCCCGTTGGCGCTTGCGTTGGTATGCGCGGCAGTCGCGTGCATGCGGTGGTGAACGAGTTGCAGGGCGAGCGGGTCGATATCGTGCCGTGGTCGGATGATCCGGCGACCTTCGTCGTCAACGCGCTGGCGCCGGCCGAGGCCGCCAAAGTGGTCATCGACGAAGAAGACAACCGCATCGAAGTGGTGGTGCCGGACGATCAGCTCAGTCTGGCTATCGGCCGTCGCGGGCAAAACGTGCGGCTGGCCAGCCAACTGACCGGCTGGTCGATTGACATCATGACCGAGGCGCAGGAATCGGAGCGCCGTCAGGAAGAAATTCGGCTGCGGACACAGGCGTTCATCGAGAAGCTGGACGTTGACGACGTCATCGCGCATTTGCTGGTGGCGGAGGGCTTTGCTTCTGTCGAAGAGATCGCGTTCGCCGAATTGGGCGAATTGACGGAAATCGAAGGATTCGACGAGGAAATTGCAGAAGAACTGCAACGCCGCGCCCAAGACTTCGTTCTGGCCGAGCAGGAACGCCTGACCCAGCGCGTCACCGAATTGCAGATTGCGGAAGACCTGCTGGAGGTCGAAGGGCTGACCCTCGCGATGTTGGTTCGACTGGGCGAGGCCGAGGTCACCACGCTCGATGATTTGGCTGATCTCTCCAGCGATGAATTGCGCTATATTGTGAATCCGGCGACCCCGGTTGCAACCGTGGACGATATTGCTGGCCTGGAAGAGGTTGCGCAGCGGCTTGGCGCCGATAGCAGCCCGATCAGTGGGCCTGATGCGGACGCCATTATCATGGCGGCGCGTGCGCACTGGTTCGACGATGACGATACGGCGGACGCGGATGCGACCGGCGAGCCTGAACAAGCGGCGGAATAAGGGATCGGCAAGGCGCGGATGACAGTGGCAATTGATGCGAGATCGACGGAGACTGCGACGCATCGCTCGGCAATGGCCTCGGCCGAGCCGACGCGGCGTTGCATTGTCAGCCGTCAACCGCGGCCACGTCACGGACTGATCCGGTTCGTGCTGGATCCGGACCGCACGGTCGTGCCCGACTTTGCGGAAACATTGCCGGGGCGTGGCTATTGGCTTTCGGCAGACCGGGCCATTGTCGAAAAAGCCTGTAAATCGAACGCCTTTGCCAAGGCGGCGCGGGGTCAGGTTACCGTGCCGGACGGGTTGCTGGCGATGCTGGAAACAGCGTTGCTGACCCGGTGCCAGCGCTGGCTTGGCCAGGCCCGTGGCGCCGGACAACTGGAGCAGGGCTTTTTCCAGGTGCGGGAGTGTCTGGCACGGGGGCAGGCTGCGGTGTTGGTCGAAGCGTCGGATGGCGCGGAGAACGGCAAGGCCAAACTCGCTAATTTGGCGCGAGGATTGGCCGTGGTAGACTGGATGACAGCCAGTCAGTTGGGTGCGGCCTTAGGTCGGGATCACCTGGTGCACCTGGCATTGATGCCAGGCAAGTTGAGCGAGCGCTTCCTTGCGGATGCGCAAAGGTATGCGGGATTGATAGGCGGCGGGCGTAAGAGCGCCGGCGGAGAGCAATAAGCGGATCATGGTGGACAAGACGATCGAGCGCGAATCTGGAAAGCTTTCCCTGTCGAAAGGCAAGTTGGGTCTTTCGAAAGGGGCGGATGCCGGCAAAATTCGACAGAGCTTCTCGCACGGCCGCTCCAAGACGGTAACGGTCGAGGTGAAGCGCAAACGCGCGCCGGTTGATGCCGGCGGTCGCGGCGGACGCGACGCGGGCGGGTTGAGCGAGGAAGAACGCGCGGCGCGGGTTCGCGCCCTCCGGTCACTGCAGAAGGAAGCGGAAGCCGCGCCGGGCGGTGCTGCAAAGCCAGTAGCTCCCGTTGTTGAAGAAGTGACCGCTCAGGACGATGCGCTGCAGCGCCGCCTGAAGCTGGCTGAAGAGCGCGCCAGGCGGGAAGCTGAAGAAGCTGCGGCGATTGATGCAGCCGAGGCAAAAGCGGCTGCGCCTGCGGCACCGGAGCCCGAGCCGGTCGAAGAGGCCCAGCCTGACGCTGGCGTCGAAGCGGTTGCGGATAGCGCAGAATCAGCGGTCGAAGCGCCGGCAGACGAGCCGGAGCCTGAGGCTGCTTCCCCTGAACCGCCGCCGGTTCCCAGGGAGAAGGTGCCGGAGCCTGCCGAAGTCAAGGCTGAGGCCGTGGCGCCGGTGCCCGAGCGGCAGCCGACCCAAGAAGAACTTGAACTTGCAGCCTTGCAGGAGGCGGAAGCGGAAGAACGCCGCAAAGCTGAGGCGGACGAGGCGCGCCGTGCCAAGGATGCGGCCAAGCATGAGGCCGAAGCAACTCCGAGGCGTAAGCCGAAAGCCGAGCGCGGTAAGGCGCGTGAGGCTGCTGAAGTCGTTCCGGATCCGGCTGCGGTTCCTCCGGATGAGGCCGGCGCCAACCTGCGGTTCGCAACGAACCGGGCGGCGGCTCTTGAAGAAGAGGAAGCACGCGGCCGCCGTGGCGACGCCAAGCGTCCTGCCGCTGCGCGGACGCGCACCGAACAACGACGCCGCACTGGACGCCTGACCATTACCCAGGCGTTGGACGAAGAGACGGTGGAGGAACGGCAACGCAGCCTCGCCTCGGTGCGTCGCGCCCGCGAACGCGAGCGCCAGCGCCAGCGCCAATCTGGTGGCGATCAGCAAAAGATCGTGCGTGATGTTGTCGTTCCCGAACTGATTACCGTTCAGGATCTTGCCAACCGCATGGCGGAGCGCGCCGCCGACGTGGTTAAGGCGCTGATGCGGATGGGCGTCATGGCCTCGCTGAGCCAGACGATCGATGCTGATACCGCGGAATTGGTGGTCGAAGAATTCGGCCATAATCTGCGCCGCGTTGCCGATTCGGATATCGAAGAAGGCTTGACCGGACCCAAGGACGACGAGGGCGATCTGCAGCCGAGGCCACCAGTGGTCACCATCATGGGCCACGTCGATCACGGCAAGACCTCATTGTTGGATGCTTTGCGGTCGACCGATGTGGCCGGCGGCGAAGCCGGTGGCATCACCCAGCACATTGGCGCGTATCAGGTGCAGTTGGCATCGGGAGACAAGATTACGTTCCTGGATACGCCAGGCCACGCCGCGTTCAGCGCGATGCGTTCGCGCGGTGCGTCCGTCACCGACATCGTGATCCTGGTCGTCGCTGCGGATGACAGCGTCCAGCCGCAAACCGTTGAGGCAATCGCGCATGCGAAAGCCGCGAACGTGCCGATGATCGTTGCGGTCAACAAAATCGACCGGCCGGACGTCGATCCGGAGCGGGTGAAACAGGATTTGTTGCGCCACGAAGTGGTGGCCGAAGAGTTCGGCGGCGACATTCAGTTTGTCCACGTCTCGGCGCTCAAGCGCATCGGCTTGGAGGAATTGCAGGAAGCGATCCTGTTGCAGGCCGAATTGCTGGATCTGAAAGCGAACCCGGACCGGGCGGCAAGCGGTGTTGTGGTCGAGGCCAAGCTGGACCGCGGCCGCGGTACGGTCGCCACTGTCCTCGTGCAACGCGGCACCCTGCGGATAGGCGACTCCATCGTCGTTGGCAGCGAATGGGGCCGTGTTCGTGCAATGGCCGACGAGCGCGGACAACAACTGAAGGAAGCCGGCCCAGCTATGCCGGTCGAGGTGCTGGGCTTGCAGGGCACGCCGATGGCTGGCGACGAGGCCGTCGTGGTTGAAAACGAAATTCGTGCTCGCGAGATTGCGGAATATCGGACCAGGTTGGATCGGGACAAGCGGACGGCAGCCGCGGCTCGTGGCTCGCTGGATCAAATGTTCGACCGCTTGAAGTCCGGCGAGACCCAGGAACTGGCCGTCGTTGTCAAGGCCGATGTCCAAGGCAGCCAGGAAGCGATCGTCGGCGCCTTGGAGGGCATGGGCAATGACGAGGTGGCCGTGCGTGTGCTGCACGCAGGCGTCGGCGGCATCAACGAGTCGGATATTACGCTGGCGACGGCGTCGGCCGGCTTTGTCGTCGGCTTCAACGTTCGCGCCAACAAGCAGGCCCGGGAGCTGGCCGCGCGGGATGGCGTTGAAATCCGCTATTACTCGATCATTTATGAACTGATCGACGATATCAAAGCGGCTCTCAGCAACATGCTGGCGCCGACCATTCGCGAAACCCAAATCGGCAATGCCGAGATCCGGGAGGTGTTCAACATCTCCAAGGTCGGCAAGATTGCCGGCTGCCGGGTTATCGACGGGATTGTCCGCCGCGGCTCGGGCGTGCGCCTGCTTCGCGACGATGTGGTGATTCACGAAGGCAAATTGTCGACCCTCAAGCGCTTCAAAGACGATGTCAACGAAGTGCGCGACGGCAACGAATGCGGTATGTCGTTCGAGAACTATCAGGATCTGCAGGTCGGCGACATCATCGAATGTTTCGAGGTGGAAGAGGTTGCCCGCACGATTTAGCCCCGAAGTTGGGGAGGATGGCCAATGACCCGTGGCCGTCGGACATCGAGTGGCGGCCCGCAGGGGCCGTCGCAACGCCAATTGCGCATGGGTGAATTGCTGCGGCATTCACTGGCGGAGATCATGGCGCGGGGTGAATTCCGCGATCCGGTGTTGGCTAGTGCGCATGTGACAGTGACCGAAGTCCGCCCATCGCCGGACCTGAAAAACGCAACGGTGTTCGTCACGCCGCTGGGTGGCGAGGATGCCGACGCCGTGGTCAAGGCATTGGAGCGCGCGCGGGGCTATCTGCGGGCACAGATCGCGACCAAGCTGGAAGCGAAATTTACGCCTGACCTGTCTTTCAAGGCAGATACCTCGTTCGCCGTAGCCGAACGGATCG
>JAYPXD010000063.1:0-2441 GCA_038135395.1 Alphaproteobacteria bacterium
GGCGGAAATTGGCGCGATGACGCCGCCAATGGCGCGGTTGTTGGAGCACCTGCCGCTGATCGCCAGCCGGGATTTTGCGCGGCTCAGCAAATTGTGCGAGGTGCCTCTGTCGTCTTTGCAGGAGATGCTTGAGAAACTGCGGACATGCACGGCCCGACCGGCCGCTGCGTTCGATTACGAACCGATCGTAACGGTCATTCCCGATGTTATCGTGCGGCGCGACCGCGACCGGCGATGGATTGTCGAACTCAATCCAGACGCAATGCCGCAAGTGCTGGCCAACCAGGACTATTATGCGGTCGTGAAAAGCAATTCGCGGACTAAAGAGGATGTCGAATTCGTCACCAGCCAGTGGCATTCGGCGAATTGGCTGGTCAAGGCCCTGGAACAGCGCGCCAACTCGATCCTGAAAGTTGCCAGCTGCATCGTCCAGACCCAAAGCCGGTTTCTGGAGGAAGGCGTGTCGGGCCTGCGCCCGTTGACGCTTCAGGATGTTGCAACCGAAGTTGACGTGCATGAAAGCACCGTCAGCCGCGTGACCAACGGCAAGTACATGACGACGCCGCGCGGCATGTTCGAGATGAAATATTTTTTCACCGCTGGCGCCGCCTCCGTCAATGGCGGGGAAAGCCAGTCGGTTGAGGCGGTGCGTCACCGGATCAAGCAATTGATCGGTGCGGAGACGCTGGGCGCCGTGTTGTCTGATGAGAACCTGGTAGACCTGCTTCAGCAGGACGGCATGAAAGTCGCGCGGCGAACAGTGGCTAAATATCGGGAATCGCTTAGAATTCCATCATCAGGCCAACGTCGGCGGCTGATGCGGCTTGAGGCCGGCTAGACCCAGGGCTGCTGCATTTTGCCGGAATTGACCCGAGCCACAGCCCCTTCTACGTAGGGGTGTTTCGCACTTCGGGCGGCGGTGTGGATTTGCCGTTCGTTATTCTTTTTATGGGATCAAAGGTTCAGAATGGAAATCACCACCGCAGGCAAAGGTGTCGCCGTTGGCGAGTCGCTCCAGCAGCATATGCGCGCCCACCTCGGCGACGCCGTCGGCAAGTATTTCGAAAATGCGGTGTCGGCGCATGTGACGCTGTCTAAGGATGGCGGCAGCTTTCGCAGCGACGTAACGGTGCATGTCGGCCGCGGTATCGATGTGCAGGGCCATGCCGCAGACAATGACCCCTACATCGCGTTCGACCAGGCAGCGGAAAAAGTAGCCAAGCGCCTGCGTCGCTTTAAGCGTCGCCTGCGGGACCATCGGGCCGACCAACATCATGAGCAAGGGATTCCGGCCCAGCGCTATGTGCTGGCGCTACCGGAAGAAGAAGATTCCGATCAGGCTGCCCCGACCGCCGTGCCCGAACCCGATAACTCCCTCGTGATCGCCGAGGATAAGACATTGATTCTGGCCATGTCTGTGGCCGAAGCCGTAATGTATCTTGACCTGGGGGAGCATGAGGCGTTGATGTTTCGAAACCGTGCCAGCGGTCGTCTTAACACGGTGTATCGCCGGTCGGACGGAAATATAGGTTGGATCGATCCAGAGGACGCGTAGGCATGCCCGGGTCGACCACCGTCAAGGAAAGTGATGAAGTCGGTTCGTCCATGCAACTGAACGACATTTTTGCGCCTAATGCCGTGATTGCGGCGCTGCCGGCGACTTCCAAGACCCAAGTCTTGCGTGCCTTAGCTGAGGCTGCCGCTGCAGCCTGCGGCCTGGACCCGCTTGAATTGTTCGAAGTCTTGCGGGAGCGTGAACAACTGGGTTCTACGGCTATCGGTGACGGTGTCGCCATTCCGCATGTTAAGGTCTCAGGCCTGGAGCGGCTGGTTGGCTGGATCGCGCGGTTGGAGGAGCCGGTTGACTTCGATGCAATCGACGATCAGCCGGTTGATCTGGTTGTCATGCTGCTGGCGCCGGAGTCAGCGGGCGCAGAACACCTCCGCGTACTGGGCCAATTGAGCCGGCTTGCAAAAGACCACCGCCGATGCGCGATCCTGCGCGGCTGTTCCAGTGCGGATGCGTTGTGGGCCGCGCTGACCCAGCAGGACGAACTTCGAGCCGCCTGATTTGCCGCGTTAGCGGGATCGACGGAGTACCCAGTTTATGTCGGCTGACAACGAAGCATCCCGTTTTGGCCGTCGTGCCCGCCGCTATGTCGGGACATCGCGAACCGTCGGCACATTGGCGGCCAAGGTTGCGGGAGAGCACTATCTCGGTCTGAAAATGGACCGGGAAAAGCACGCTGCCACGTTGCGCAAGGCTTTGGGCGGGCTGAAAGGTCCGCTGATGAAAGTGGCGCAGATCCTGGCCTCCATTCCTGATGCATTGCCGAAAGAATATGCGGAGGAATTGCGCCAGTTGCAGGCCAATGCGCCGCCGATGGATTGGCTGTTTGTCCGCCGGCGTATGACCGGCCAGCTTGGGGCGGGGTGGCAGG
>JAYPXD010000063.1:2460-6834 GCA_038135395.1 Alphaproteobacteria bacterium
AGTTCGGGCAGGATGCGTCGCACGCCGCCAGTCTTGGCCAAGTGCACAAGGCCGAGCTGCATGACGGCCGGACCGTTGCTTGCAAACTGCAATACCCAGACATGGCAAGCGTGGTGGAAGCCGATCTCAGCCAGCTAAAGCTGATTTTCTCCCTCTATTCCCGCTTCGACAAGGCGATCCAGACCGAGAATATCTATGAGGAGGTTTCGGCCCGCCTGCGCGAGGAGCTGGATTACCAGCGCGAGGCCAAGCAGATGCGCCTCTATGCCAGGATGCTGGCGGCGGAACCGGGCGTGCATGTGCCCGAGCCGATGGAGGATTTGTCGGCCGGGCGGCTGCTGACCATGTCTTGGCTGGATGGCGTGCCACTGCTGGAGGCGGCCCAACGCCCTGCCGAAGAGCGCAACCGCATCGCCTACAACATGTTCCGCGCCTGGTATGTGCCGTTTTATGACTATGGCGTCATTCATGGCGATCCCCATCTCGGTAATTACACCGTGCGGTCGGACAACAGCGTCAACCTGTTGGATTTCGGCTGTATTCGGGTATTTCCATCCAGTTTTGTCAAAGGCGTCATCGATCTCTATAAGGCCATCCGCGACAAGGACGAGGCGCTGGCCGTCCATGCCTATGAAACGTGGGGCTTCGAAGCGCCGTCCAAGGACCTGATCCGGGTGCTGAACCTGTGGGCCGAGTTCATCTATGCGCCGCTGATGCAGGACAAGGTGCAAAAAATCCAGGAAAGCGAAGGCGGCCACTATGGCGCCCAGGTCGCTGACAAGGTCCATACCGAACTGCGCAAGCTGGGCGGCGTGCGGCCGCCACGCGAATTCGTGATGATGGACCGAGCGGCTGTTGGCCTTGGCAGTGTGTTCATGCACCTGAAGGCAGAGATCAATTGGTATCGCCTGTTCCATGATCTGGTCGGCGATTTCGACTCCGCCGCTCTGGCGCAGCGGCAGGCCGAGGCCTTAGCCGCGGTCGGGTTGGACTTCCCGGCCTAGTTGGCGGCGGCGCGGTCTGCCCGCTCCAGGAAGCTGGCGTCGCCATAGGAAAAGAACCGGTATTCCTGTGTGATCGCATGCGCGTAGGCATTCCGCATGCGCTCCACGCCCGCAAAGGCGCTGACCAGCATGAGAAGGGTCGAGCCCGGCAGGTGGAAATTGGTCAGCAACGCTTCGATCCGCCGGAAGCGATAGCCCGGCAGGATGAACAGGTCGGTGTCGCCGGTCCACGCCGCCAGCCTGCCGTCCGCCGCCGCCGCGCTTTCGACCAGGCGCATCGCCGTGGTGCCTGCGGCCACCACCCGGCCTGTACAGGCATTGATGCGCGCGGCCGCCGCGGCCGAGACCTCGCCCCACTCTGAATGCATTACGTGTTGCGACAGGTCCTCGACCTTCACCGGCAGAAACGTGCCCGCGCCGACATGCAGCGTCACCTGTACGATATCGACGCCGCGGGCGCGGATGGCCTCGACCAGCGCCGGCGTAAAGTGCAGCGAGGCAGTCGGGGCGGCGACGGCGCCGTCGCGGGCGGCAAATACTGTCTGGTAGCTGCCCCGGTCCGCTGTTTCGCTGCCTGTGGGCCGCTTGATGTAGGGCGGCAGCGGCATGACGCCATGCGCCGCAAGACCCTGGGCGACGTAGATGTCATCGCCTGCGAACGCCAGGGTTACCTCGCCGCCGTCGCGATGCTCGACCGTGGCGGCAAAGTCCGTGGCGAACGTGATCGTGTCGCCGGGCTTCAGGCGGCGCGCCGGGCGGGCGAAGGCGATCCACCGGCCCGGGCCTGCATGCTTGTGCAGGGTGACCTCTACCTTGGCCCCGTTTTCCGGCCCTGCGCGCCGGCCGGTAAGGCGGGCCGGGATGACACGCGTGTCGTTCACCACCAGCACGTCGCCAGGCTGGAGCAAATCCGGCAGGTTGCGTACGCCCAGGTCACCAAAGTTCCCTGCCGGCGGCACGTGCAGCAGCTTGGCGGAATCGCGTGGGTCTGCCGGGTGTTGCGCGATCAGGCGCTCGGGCAAGTCGAATTGGAAATCTGAGAGCTTCATTGTCCCCGCTGTTTGCGGCAGACTGTCGACAATCGCAAGTGCTCAGGAGTGCCGCACCATGGCTGCCAATACCCTACGCCCCGAAATCCTTGCCAGCCGCCATGCGGTTTCCGCCGGCCACTACCTCGCCAGTGCGGCCGCTTTGGCCGTGTTGGAGGCGGGCGGCAATGCGATTGACGCCGGCGTCTGCGGCGGTATTGCGCTGGGCGTCCTGCAGAGCGACCTGGTTGGCGTTGCCGGAGTCGCGCCGATTATGATCTGGCTGGAGGAGGAACAAAGGGTCGTTACGATCTCGGGCTTGGGCTGGTGGCCGAAAGCGGCAAACTCGGCCTGGTTTCGCGACAACCACGGCGGCCTGCAGCCGAAAGGCGTGATGTCGACTGTGATCCCCTCCGCTCCCGACGCCTGGCTGACGGCGCTGGAGCATTGGGGCACCATGAGCTTTGGCGACTGCGCTGCCGCCGCGATCCGCTTTGCCCGTGAGGGCTTTGCAATGAACCCGTTGTTGCACCAGACCATCGCGCAGAATGTCGAGACCTACCGAAGCTTTCCCTCTTCGGCGGCGATCTACCTGAAAGACAACGAAGCGCCGCCCATCGGCTCGCGCTTTGTGCAGGACGACCTGGGCCGCACCTTGCAGTATCTGGCCGACCAGGAACGCGGCGCGGCGGCAAAGGGCGGTCGTATGGCCGGTCTCGCGGCGGTGCGTCAGGCGTTCTACAAAGGCGACGTCGCCAAGTTGATGACCGACTTTATCCAACGCGAAGGCGGCTGGCTCACCATGGAGGACATGGCCGGCTTCCGCGTCGGCATCGAAGCGCCGGTCTCGACCCGCTTTGGCGACACCGAGGTGTTTACCTGCGGCCCGTGGTGCCAGGGCCCGGCGCTGCTGGAGATCCTCAATATCGTAGAGCGCTTCGATGTTGCCAGCCTGGGCCACAACAGCCCGCACTATGTGCATCTGCTGACCGAGGCGACCAAGCTGGCGATGGCGGACCGCGAGGCCTGGATCGGCGATCCGCGCCACATGCACGTGCCGATCGAGGCGCTGTCGTCGAAAGAATTTGCCGCAACCCGCGCGACCCAGTTCGAATGGGACAAAGCGTGGCCGGCGCGTCCGCCGGCGGCAAGCGGCGCGGACCTGGGGGTGGCCGGCGACGCGCCCCGCCTGAAGCAGCCGCCGCCGGCGCTGCCGGGGGAGGTGGAAACGCTCAGCAGCCTGGACACCTCCTATCTGTGCGTCGCCGACAGCAAGGGCAACGTCTTCTCCGCGACGCCGAGCGACGGATCGTACAATTCGCCGGTTGTGCCCGGGCTGGGCTTTGTCGCGTCGACCCGCGGGATTCAAAGTTGGGCGGAAGAGGGCCATGCCTCGGAGATCGCGCCCTACCGTCGCCCCCGTCTGACGCCGAACCCGGCACTGGCCATTCAGGGCCGTAAGTTTATGCCCTTCGGCACGCCCGGCGGCGACGTCCAGACCCAGGCGATGCTCCAGACGCTGCTGAATCTGGTGGTTTGGGGCAAAGGCGCCCAGGAAGCGGTCGAGGCGCCGCGCTTTGCCAGCTACAGCTTCCCGTCCAGTTTTGAGCCGCATTCCGAGTTCCCCGGCTTGCTGCGCCTGGAAGGCCGCATGGATCGGGAGATCGGCGATGAACTGGCGGGGCTCGGCCACAAGGTCGAATGGTGGCCGGACATGACCTGGCTGGCCGGGTCCATGGGCCTGATCGTCGATGACCGCGATACAGGGTTCAAGAGCGCCGCCGCCGACCCGCGCCGCATGGCCTACGCTGTCGGTGTATAGGCTGCCCGGGGTTTCGGCTGCGTTCAGGCGCACCGCCTCGCCGGTGCATTGGCGAGGCGGGGTTTGCGGCGTGCGGCCTCAGACGGGCGGCCGCCGGACTCCCAGGTTCAGGTCCTGCTCAACCGCCCAGGCGACGCGGAAGCACATGGCTTCATCGAAGGCGCGGCCGACAATTTGCAGCGCCAGCGGCAAGCCATTGGAATGGAAGCCGCTCGGGATCGCTATCGCCGGATTGCCGATTAGGTTGAAGGGCGCGCGCGCCTGCCTTGCATAGGTGCGCTCCACCTCTTGCATGTCGGCGAGGTTGGCCGGCGTTTCCATGCTGGACACTGTCACCGCCGCGTCCAATCCCTGCATCGCCTCATAGAACGCTGCGACCAGTTTCTGGCGCATGCGGGTGGCGTCGACATAGTCGGCGGCGGTCAGGAACGCGCCCGGCAACAGTCGCCGCCGCGTCGTCGCCGAATAATCGCCCGGCCGCGTCTTCAGCCATTCCTGGTGGATCGCATAGGCCTCGCTC
>JAYPXD010000063.1:6844-15878 GCA_038135395.1 Alphaproteobacteria bacterium
CAACAGGATCACCCGGTTGCAGGCGGCGTATTGCGACAGCGGCGGCAGTCGGATTTCCCGCACCTCCGCGCCCAGGCTGCGCAGCAGGTCGGCGGTTGCGTCGATGCTGGCCGCCATTTCCGCGTCGGCCTGCATGTCTTCGGTGTAGAAGTGCCTGATCAGGCCGATTTTCAGCCCTTTTACGCCCTTGCGCAGGCTGGCGGCGTAGTCGTCGACCGGGCGCGGATCGCTGGCCGGGTCTTTCGGGTCGTAGCCGGCGATGGTTTGCAGCACCAGCGCATTGTCCTCGACCGTGCGGGTCAGCGGCCCGACATTGTCGAGGCTGAACGACAGCGGCACCACGCCCATGCGGCTGACACGGCCATAGGTGGGCTTGATGCCGACAATGCCGCAGCACGACGCCGGGTTGCGCACGCTGCCGCCGGTGTCGCTGCCCAAAGCCATCGGCACCATGCCGGCAGCGACGCTCGTACCAGCGCCGGAGGAGGAGCCGCCCGGATGGTGGTCGCGGTTCCAAGGATTGCGTGCCGGTGGGAAGGGCAGGTCGAAGGCCGGGCCGCCGAGCGCGAACTCATGCGTCGAGAGCTTGCCGGTGACGACGCAGCCGGCAGCCTTCATCCGCGCGGTCACAAAGGCGTCGGCTTTGGCGACGTTGTCGAGCAATAGCTTGGAATGGGCGGTGGTGTGCACGCCCTCCAGGTCGATAATATCCTTCAGCGCCACCGGAACGCCGTGCAGCGGTCCCTTCACGTCGCCGCGGGCGACCGCTTCGTCCGCCGCCTTGGCGGATGCGCGCGCGGCATCGCCCAGCAACCGGATATAGGCGTTAAGCTGGCCGTCAATCGCCTCGGTCCGGGCCAACAGGGCGTTGGTGAGCTCTGTGGACGAAAGCTCCTTCGCCGCGATCTTCCGCCCGGCCTCGGCGGCGCTCATGTAGAACAGGTCGTCGCTCATGCCGGCTCTCCCGACTGATCCGAAAGGCGGCCTGCCTGGAAGATGTGGCTGGGTTCGTCGGCGAACACCGGCTTGGCGTTCATCCGCTCAACCAGTCCCTGGGCCGATCCGAACGCTTCCCGTACGTCGTCCGGGAATTGTTCATGGGTTTTTTCCAGGCCGGTGCGGGACAGAATGCTGGGCCAATCTTGGCTCATCGAGGGGAATCCTTCGGAAGAGAAAACGGAAACGGCTGCGGGTTATTGTCGGGCGCAAGGTCGCGGTTTGCCAAGCCCCTTATCAGAGACGCCGCTCTCCTTTAGTCTGGGGACAGGCTACAGCTTCCTCACTTTAAAGGACCCACGCTCATGTCGGTCAACCATATGCGCTTCGGTATCTTCCTGGCGCCGTTCCACACCATGGACGAGAACCCCACGCTCTGCATCGACCGCGATATGGCGCTGGTCCAGCATCTCGACAGCCTTGACTATGACGAGGCCTGGATCGGTGAGCACCATTCCGGCGGATTCGAGATCATCTCCAGTCCCGAAATCTTCTGTGCGATGGCGGCGGAGCGGACCCGGCATATCAAGCTTGGTTCGGGCGTGATCTCGCTGCCTTATCACAACCCCTTTATGATTGCGAACCGGGTGGCGCAGCTGGACCACATGACCCGCGGGCGCTTTATGTTCGGCTTTGGCCCCGGCGCGCTGGCGGGCGACGCCTATCGCATGGGCGTCGACCCGGAACAGCAGCGCCGCATGATGCACGAGGCCATCGACGTGATCATGCCGTTGCTGCGTGGCGAAATGGTGAATGCCGAGACCGATTGGTTCAAGCTGCAGGATGCGCGGCTGCAATTGCCGATGTATTCAGAAGGCGGCCCGGAAATCGCCGTTGCCTCCAGCCGCTCGCCGACCGGCGCCCTGGCCGCCGGCCGGCACGGCACCGGCATGCTCTCGATCGGCGGCACCTCCGATGCCGCGCTTGAAGCGCACGCAAAGAACTGGGTGACCTGCGAGGAAACCGCCGCCAAGAATGGCCAGACCGTCAGCCGCGATAACTGGCGCATGGTCACCTTGATGCACATTGCCGAGACCCGGCAGAAGGCGCGGGACAACGTCGCGTTCGGCCTGAAAAAGTGGACCCAATACTTCACGGACGTCGCGACCTTCCCGATCATCCCGCCGGGCGTTGACGATCCAATCGAATACCTGATCGAAACCAAGTCTGCCTGCATCGGCACGCCGGATGACGCCTGCGAGTTCATCGAGCACCTGATGCGGGGCACGGGTGGCTTTGGCGCGCTGATGCAGTTGGCGCACAACTGGGCCGATTGGGAACAGACCAAGCGCTCCTACGAGTTGATCGCCCGCTATGTTGCGCCCAACTTCCGCAAGAGCAACTTCCTGCGCCAGTTCTCGTATGACTATTCGACGAACAACCGCGAGAAATTCGTGAACGCTGCGGCCAAGAGCGTCGAGAACGCCATCAAGAACTACGAGGCAGAAACCGGCAAGGAATGGACCAACCCACGCGGCCAGAAAAGCCAGGCCGCCGAGTAGGTCCGTAGTCCCCTTTCTCTCGCCGTCATTGCGAGAAGGCACAGGCGACGAAGCAATCTCTTGGTGCAGAGCAAACACTGCCCGCAGATTGCTTCGTCTCCGGCTCGCGATGACGCCGATTTCATAATTTTGACCCACCATCGTCCTTGGAACCAACCGCATGACCGCCGCCCTCGCGGACCAGGTCTCCCGCCGCCGTACGTTTGCGATCATCGCGCATCCGGACGCCGGCAAGACCACCCTTACCGAAAAATTGCTGCTATTCGGCGGCGCTATCCAGGCGGCCGGCGCGGTCAAAGCGCGCAGTGAGCAGCGGCGCGCGCGCTCGGACTGGATGAAGGTGGAACGCGAGCGCGGCATCTCCGTCGCCTCGTCGGTCATGACGTATGAGCATGACGGCTGCACCTTCAACCTGTTGGATACACCTGGTCACGAGGATTTCTCGGAAGACACCTACCGCACGCTGACCGCGGTCGATTCGGCGATCATGGTGCTGGACGGCGCCAAGGGCATTGAGCCGCAGACGCTGAAGCTGTTCGAGGTCTGCCGCCTGCGCGACATTCCGATCATCACCTTTATCAACAAGTTCGACCGCGAGTCGCTGGACCCGTTCGAACTGATTGACCAGATCGAGCAGACCCTGGCGCTGGACGTGACGCCGGCAAGCTGGCCCATCGGCATGGGGCGCGACTTCCTCGGCTGCTATGACCTGATGCGGGACAGCCTGCACCTGGTCGCCCGTTCGCGCGATGGCCTGCCTGACCCAGGAGAGCGCTGCCAGGGCATCGACGACCCGAAGCTGGATGCCGTCTTGCCGGCCGACAAGGTCGCGAAACTGCGCGAGGATGTCGAGATGGCGCGGGAACTCTGCCCCGCCTTCGACATGGAAATGTTCCGCCAGGGCCACATGACACCGGTATTTTTCGGCAGCGCCATCAACAGTTTCGGCGTGCATGAGTTGCAGCAGGGCTTGGGCGCGCTTGCGCCGCCGCCGCGCAGCCAGCCGGCCGAGGAACGCTCAGTCCGTCCCGACGAGGACAGGGTGTCGGCCTTCGTCTTCAAGATCCAAGCGAACATGGACCCGAAGCATCGCGACCGGATCGCCTTCGTCCGCCTGTGTTCGGGTCAGTTCAAGCGCGGCATGAAGCTGAAGCACGTGCGCAGCGGCAAGCAATTGGCTATCGCCGCGCCGTTGATGTTCCTGGCCCAGGACCGCGAGGTGGCGGAGGAGGCCTTTCCGGGCGATATCCTCGGCATTCCCAACCACGGCAACCTGCGCATCGGCGATGCGCTGACCGAAGGCGAGGACCTGCATTTCACCGGCATTCCCAGTTTCGCGCCGGAATATCTGCAACGCGCTATGGCGTCGGACCCGATGAAGGCCAAGCATCTGGGCAAGGCATTGTTCGAATTGGCGGAGGAAGGCGTGGCGCGCGTATTCCGGCCGCTGATGGATCCATACTGGGTTGTTGGAGTCGTTGGTGCGCTGCAATTCGAGGTATTGGCTGACCGGATTCGCACCGAATACGGCATCCCGGTCCGCTTTGAATCGGCTGGCCTCCATACGGCGCGCTGGATTGAGGCCAAGACCGAGCGGGAACTGAAGGCGTTCCAGGACAAAAACCGCGCAGCCTATGCGGAAGACCATGACGGCGCGGCGGTGTTCCTGGCGCGCAACGCCTGGCACCTGACCCACACGGCGGAACAATTCCCCGACCTGGTGTTCAAGAAAACCAAGGACTGAGGCGAGCGGCCCGCTGTTCGAAGCGGACCGCCTGCCCGGTCAGGCCAGCTCGCGGGACCGCTTGGTTGCCGCTGCAATGGCGCGTTCGAACAGGGGCCGGATTGCGTCCGGGGCATCCAGCACGCCGACCGCTTCGGCGGTAGTGCCGCCGGGCGACATGACGTTTTTGCGCAGGGTTTCCGGCTTGTCCGCTGACAGCCGAGACAGCTCGCCGGAACCCTCGACCGTCTGGCGCGCGATGCTTTCGGACAGGGCCCGCGGCAGCCCGGCGGCGACGCCGGCGTCGGCCAGCGCCTCCATCAGCAGGAACACATAAGCGGGGCCGCCGCCCGAGACGGCGGTGACGGCGTCCAGCAGGCCTTCATCCTCCACCCACTCGACCGAACCCACGGCCTCCAGCAATTGCTGGCAAAGCGAGCGCTGTTGCGCCGAAACCTGGCCGTTGGCGACCAGGACGGTCACGCCGCGCCCGACCGCAGCCGGCGTGTTCGGCATCGCCCGGACGACCGCAGCGCCCTCGCCCCAATAGCGCTCGAACGTGCCGATAGTCTTGCCGGCGGCGATGGAAAGGAACACCGTCTCGGGGCGGACAAAGCGGCGGTAGCCGGGCGCGACTTTGTCCATTTCCTGAGGTTTAACCGCAACGACAATGGCGTCCGGCTGAAAGTCGGCCGGCAATTCGCTGCCATCCATGTAAAGCCGGACGGCGGCGTCGGTCTGGACCGGCGCTTTCGGCTCGACCACGGCTGCGGCGACCCCGGGCCAGGCGCGCCTGCCGGCCAGCGAGGCGCCGCCCCTCGGGCCGCTACCGAACAACACGTCGGTCCCGCCGTCGGACAGGGCTGAAATCCTTCTTTCGCTATGGCGCGGTAAACTGGCCGGGATCGCCGGCCAACGTCAAGCGCCTAAACCCTTTCCGCCAGCCAGATGGCGGTGCGGCAGCCGCGTTTGATCACGGCGGAGAGCAGGGCATAGCCGGGGGTGCCTTCCGCATCATGGGCGAGGCCGGTGTCGCGGTGTTCCAACTCGTCGTCGCGGAAGCGGGCGATGGTTTCGGCGAGGGCCGCGTCGTTCTCGCTCTCGGCGATGGCCTGGAGCCTTTCGACCTGGGCGGCGTAATGCTCGCCGATGACTTCCTCCACCGCGACGGTGCAGGCCATGGCGGCGCGCTCGCCCATCAGCGCCGTCGCCGCGCCGAGGGCGAAGCCGGCAGCATTCCAGGCGGGGGAGAGGGCAGTGGGGCGGACCTTGTGCTTGACCAGCAGCCTGTCGAAGGTCGCCTTATGCTCCTGCTCCTGCGCCGCCATGTGGCGGATGGTGCGGCCAACGGGCTTGTGACCCAGTACGGCCAACTGGCCTTCGTAAATCCGGGTCGCGCCATATTCGCCGGCGTGATCGACGCGCAGCATCCGGGCCAGTTCCTGGGCGCGGGACAATTCTCCCGGCAAACGGCGGCGCGTCATCGGCTGGCCTCCTTGTTCCGGCTAAACGAAAGGGCGCCCGCCAGCACCAGCGATGCGGCCAATGACACAATCCCGTTCCAGCCAGCCATTGATATGCCGCCCAGCGACCATGCGACTTCATCGCATCGCGTGACCGGTGTCGCCAGCAGCAGGGCTTTCAACGCCTCGACGCTCTGTTCAGCCGCAGACTGGCCGCCGCATTCGGCCGTGCCGGCCCACCAGTGGTGTTCAACACCGACATGAAATCCGGCTATGCCGGCGCCGGCCAGGAGCGCCAGCACCATCAGCAGAACAAGGCCACGGCATACCATGCCGCCGGTCAGCGATGCCAGCACGCCCAAAGCGATCACCGCCACCCATGGCCATCGCTGGTAGACGCAGAGAACACAGGGGTCCAGCCCGCCCAGGTGTTGAAAGCCCAATGCCGTGGCCAGAACCGCCGCGGCGAGGACGGCCGTCAACAGGGCCAGTTTCCGCAACTCAAAAGACATAGCGCACCGCAACCAATCCGCCGACCAGCAGCACGCAGAAGACGATGGTCAGCAATCCCAGATACTTTTCGATAAACGCCTTGATCGGGTCGCCGAACCGCCTCAACAAGACGCCGACGATCAAAAAGCGCCCGCCACGGGCCAAAACAGAGGCGACCATGAAGGCCATCAGGTCCATTCCGAAGGCGCCGCTGGCTATGGTGATCACTTTATAGGGAAACGGCGTCAGGCCGGCGATAAAAACGATGAGCGCGCCATGTTCGTTATAGCCGGCGCGGAATTCCTCGAACTTGTCCATTGCGCCATAGAAGTTGAGCAGCGGTTGGCCGACAACTTCCCACAGGCCCCAGCCAATACCATAGCCGGCCAAGCCGCCTACCACCGAGGCCAGCGTCGCCAGAAAGATATAGGTGAAAGCTTTTTCCCGCGCCGCCAGGATCATCGGGATCAGCAGCACATCCGGTGGTATGGGAAAAAACGAACTTTCGGCAAAGGCGACGATCACCAATCCCCAGGTGGCATAGGGCGTGGCGGCAATCGCCATGGTTCGGTCATACAAACGTCGGAGCACGGGCGATGGCCTTTGCATTGCAGAAGCGACAGGTGCGCCATAAATCCTGCGACAACTTCCGCTGCACAAGGGCTCTTGGAGACGCAGGCGCTTGCAATGCTGGAAATTCTCGCTAGATTGCCGCTCCTACCCCGTGCCCGGATGGCGGAATTGGTAGACGCAGCGGACTCAAAATCCGCCGGTAGCAATGCCTTGTCGGTTCGAGTCCGACTCCGGGTACCACGCGCCTTCGGATCGAAGATTGCGCTCCGTCAAATTCCTCCCGAATTTCCCAGATTGTCGTGCCGATGACGCCTGCGGTCCGCGCGCCGCCGGGCATTGCTGCGTCCAAATTCCGAACGGCTGACATTCGCAGCACCGAGGCGCTGCAAATGACCGACATTGCATTCCAGCCTGACGCGACCGGACCTATTGCTCTGCTGGCCGGGCTGTTCTTGCATAACGAAGCTGTGTTTTTTTGATATCTATTTGAAAAAATAAATAAATTGTCTTTAAAAAAAGACTTTCACTTGGCATATGGACAAGGTTGCGAATATGGGCCTAGCATTTTCAAATCATTTGGGTCCGACAATAGAATTCAAATGGTAGTAATTTCAAAAGTGGAGGTAATCTTAAGGAATTCCAAGAGAAAAAACCTTCGCGCCGTCAATTTCTCGGCACGACGGCTGCGGTGTCGGTTGCTGCGCTTGCCGCGCCGTACGTAAAGCGAGCCTATGCCGACGGCACGCTGTCGGTTGGTTTCTGGGACCACTGGGTTCCGGGCGCAAACGACGCCACCACCAAGCTCATCAATGAGTGGTCGAAGAAGGAGAATGTCGAGGTCAAGCTCGACTATATCACCAGCCAGGGCCAGAAAATTCTGCTGACCCAGGCGGCCGAGGCGCAGGCTGAATCGGGCCATGACATCCTGGCGTTCTCGATCTGGTATCCGGCCCAGTATGCGAACAAGCTGCACGCGGTGAACGATGTCGTCGATGACCTGATCAAGTCGAACGGCGCGGTCAACGGCACCGTGGAATACCTTGGCAAGGGTGGCGGCAAATGGCTGGGCGTTCCCGCCACCGTCGGCAGCCAGATGAAGGGCCCGTGCTCACGCATCGATCTGCTGAAAAAGCATGCCGGCATCGATATTCAGGCCATCTATCCGAATGGCAAGGAGCCCCAGGACAAGGACTGGAACCTGGACACCTTCAAGAAGGTGGTGAAGGCCTGCCACGCTGGCGGCAACCCGGTCGGCATCGGTCTCGGCCAGACTTCAGACAGCGTCGATTCCGTGGGTGCGTTCTTTCACGCCTTCGGCGCCAAGCTGGTAAACGAGAAGGGCGACATCACCGTCAATACGCCGGAAGTGCGCCAGGCGCTGGAATACCTTGTGGAAATCGGCCCGTTGTTCGCACCTGACGCCCCGGCCTGGGACGATGCCTCCAACAACAAATTCCTGGTCTCTGGCAATGGCTCCATGATTATGAACCCGCCGAGCGCCTGGGCCGTCGCCAAGCGTGACGCGCCGCAGATTGCCGAGCAACTGTGGACCCATGGCTTCCCGGCTGGCCCGAAAGGCCGGTTCGGTCTGTTCCTGCCGTTCTTCTGGGGCATCTGGGAATTCAGCAAGCAGAAACCGGCGGCCAAGAGCCTGCTGCGGCATCTGTCGACCAAGGAAGCGGCCTACGCCATGGTCGAAGCGAGCGGCGGATACGATATTCCAGCGTTTGCGAATTTCACCAAGTTCGACATCTGGGGCAAGATCGAACCCCCGAAGGGCACGCTCTATCACTATCCGGACCCGCATGGCCACCAGGTTCTGTCGGTGGCCGCCGCGCCTGCGCCGCATGCCATTGCGGTCCAGATCTTCAACCAGGGCACTATGCCCAAGATGGTTGTCCGCATGATGCAGGGCGAAGACATCGAAAAAACCATCAAGTGGGCCGAAAGCGAGTGCGAAGGCTATATGCGCGGCTAGGCCATTGCGCATCTTGAAGCGGCGTCCGCGGCCCTTGATTGGGTCGCGGACGCAATTTGCTGCACATAGAAGGTAACGATGACCGATACCCTGTCCGATTCAGCTCCGGCCGTCCCGCGCACTAGCGTCAAGAACATGCTGCGCCGCAAGTCGACGATCGCGTTCCTGATGACCTTGCCTCTTATTTTGGTGATCAGCCTGCTGGTGCTTTACCCGGCCGGATACGCCATCCATCTTGCTACCCTGAACAAGGCGATGACCAAGTTCGTCGGGTTCGGGAACTTCGAGTTCCTGTTCGGGCGCGAGA
>JAYPXD010000064.1:0-8150 GCA_038135395.1 Alphaproteobacteria bacterium
TGACCGAGGGCGTCAGGATAGCGGCGAAGATGGTTAACAAGTCGCTAACAGCCAGCCGATCGGTTAAGCCGCTTCGGCCCGGCGCGCCGCTTCCCAACCGATCATCGCCATCTTGCGCGGCAGGCCCCATTCATAGTTGCGCAGATAGCCGCTGGAGAGAATCGCCCGGTGGCAGGGGATCAGCAGGCTGATCGGGTTGCGCCCGATGGCTGCGCCGACGGCGCGGGCCGCCTTGGGCTGGCCGATGGCCTTGGCCACCCACTGGTACGGCACCAGTGCGTCGCCGAAAGCGCAGGGACGCCAGGCCCAGCGCATGGTCACGCCTTCGCCGCGCCGTTTGAAATCGCCGGGGGTGATGGCTTCGTGCGCGACTAACAGGTCGTGCAATCGCGAAGGGCCGGACAGGCCCGCCGCCAGTGCTGCATCCAGGACGCTGTCGGCCTCGGCCAATCGCTGCTTGGCGTATTCGAGCGTCAAATAGCTGAGGAAGCGTTTCGGACTGACGCCGACCCAGCGCGTAAAGACCTTCTGAAGGTGCGCCGGGGCATAGCCGATATGCGCCGCCAGTTCCTCAAGGCTGGGCTGTTCGGTCCGCATGTTGGCGAGATAGGCCATTGCGGCTTCGATCAGCACGTACTGCGGTTCGGATTGATCGGTGAGGATGGTGGCGGTCATGAACAGGGCCTCCGGCGGTCGTCTTCACTGGAGCCACTATATTGCGTTAACGGCAACGCGCCGCCACCCGGATCAAGCGGCCGGTCTACTGGCCGGACGGCGGCAGCTTGCCCAGGTCCTGCAGCACCTGTTGGGCGATCTGCGTTGCATCGCGGGCGGCCGGGAAACCGGCATAGATGGCGGTGTGCAGGATGGCCTCGCGGATTTCCTCGACGCTGGCGCCGTTGTTGACGGCGGCCAGCAAATGCACGCGCAATTCGCCCGCCCGTCCGAGCGAGGTGAGCGAGGCGATGGTCAGCAGTGAGCGGGTCTTCAGGTCCAGGCCGTCCCGCGCCCAGACCAGACCATAGCCGGCTTCCTCCGCCAGACGGTTGTAGGCGCTGGTGAAATCGGTCTCACGGCCGTCGCGGGCCGCGACATAGTCGGCCCCGAAAATCTGTTCGAGCAGGGCGCGGCCCTTGTTGCTGGCATCCGACATCCTGCTAGTTCCCCAATCCGAGTTGTCGCAATACCTCGCGCGCGACGGCGGGCGAGGCGGTCAGTCCCGGCGATTCAATGCCGTAGAGATTGACCAGGCCCGGCACCCCATGCAGCGCAGGTCCCTGCACCAAAAAATCCGGCTGGGGTTCGCCCGGGCCATGAATCTTTGGGCGGATGCCGCTATAGGACGGCACCAGCGCATTATCCTTCAGGCCCGGATAATAGGTGCGGACGGCCTCGTAAAAGCTGTCGGCGCGCCGCGGATCGACATCGTAGTCGATCCGGTCGATCCATTCGACATCCGGCCCGAACTTGCATTGGCCGCCCATGTCGAGGGTGACGTGCACGCCCAGCCCGCCCGGCACCGGCATCGGGTAGACCAGGTGGCGGAACGGTTGCTTGCCTAGAAGCGAATAATAATTGCCCTTGGCCAGATGGTCCTTCGGCACCGTTTCCGGCTTCAGGCCGCGCAGGCTGCGGCCCAGCTTCGGTGCGTGCAGGCCGGCGCTGTTCACAACCGTTTTGGCGAGCAATTGCATCGGCTCTTCGCCGCCGACCTCCAGCAAAATGCCGTCGTCGCGAATCTCACCGCCCAGTACCGGCGAAAGGAAGGCGATCATCGCGCCCTTGTCCTCGGCATCGCCCTGATAGGCCAGCATCAGGCTATGGCTGTCGATGATGCCGGTCGAAGGCGAGCGCAGGGCGCCAAAGCAATGAACCTCTGGCTCCAACTGTTTGACAGCGGCAGGCGAGAGATATTCCAGGTCATTGACGCCGTTCGCGTCCGCCTGGGCTTTCAGCGCATCCAGGCGCGGCAGTTCGCTTTCAGCGCAGGCGACGATCAGCTTGCCCAGGCGTTTGTGCGGCACCCCGCGCTCAGCGCAATAATCATATAGGAACAGCTTGCCCTCCACGCACGCCTTCGCCTTGAAGGTGCCGGTCGCGTAGTAGATGCCGGCGTGCATGACCTCGCTATTGCGGCTGCTGGTCTCGGAGCCGATCATGTCGGCTGCCTCCAGGACAATGACCTCGCGGCCGGCTTCCGCCAGCCATTTGGCGCAGGCCAGGCCGACGACGCCGGCGCCGATCACCACACAATCCACACGTTCCACCATGGCTCGAACCAGCACTTTCCAAAAGGCATATCAGAGGTGCGTTTGTGGCGCGGAGGCCACGTTTGGTCAACCGTCACGCCTTTGTGACGCCCGCTCGATTGTGCGCAGCGCTGATCGGCGTCATGGTGGTGGCGATTTCATCTCGAAACTGAGGCTATCTCATGCGGCTATTGCCGGTGTTTGTCCTTCTGGCGGTCACAATTGCCACAGTTGCCAATGCCGAGCCCAGGGATTGGCAGGCCGAAGGCTGGATGACCGACTTCAGCAAGACAGAAATCGACCTTACCGAGATTATGAGCGGCGGGCCGTCGCGGGATGAAATTCCACCGATCGACAATCCCAAATTCGTCGCGGTCAAGCAATCGCACCTATTGGGGCGCGAGCCGGTGATTTCCGTCGCTGTCGGCACAGATGTGCGAGCCTACCCATTGTCCGTGCTGATCTGGCACGAGATTGTCAACGACACGATCGGTGGCGTGCCGGTTGCGGTCACCTATTGTCCGCTTTGCGATTCCGCCATCGTCTTCGATCGAACGATCGATGAACGGGTTTTGCGCTTTGGCACGACCGGCAAGCTGCGTAACTCCGACCTGGTGATGTGGGACGACGCGACTGAGAGCTGGTGGCAACAATTCCTCGGCCGGGCCATTGTCGGCGATTACCTGGGCAAAGAATTGACGGTTCTGCCCAGCCGGGTCGAATCGTTTGCCCGATTTAAGAGCAAAAACCCCAATGGCAGGGTTCTGGTGCCGCGGAATGAAAACCGGCGGGCGTACGGCTCCAACCCCTATGTCGGCTACGATCAGGCCGGCTGGCCCTTTTTGTATCGCGGCGAAGTGCCGGAGGGCGTGTTTCCGTTGGCCAGAGTTGTCAGAGTGGGTAATGCCGCCTGGGCTTTGGACCTGGTGCGGTCGCGAAAATCCATCGACATTGGCGAAGGTATCGTCATCGCCTGGACATTTGGCCAAGCGTCGGCGCTAAGCAATCACACAATTGCTGATGGGGAGGAGATCGGCAACGTGACCGTGATCCAGTCTGGCAAAGACGTGATCTACGACGTGCCTTTCCTATTTGCTTTCCATGCCTTTTTTCCGGAGGCACCGATTTACGTAAATTGTGAAACCGGCGGCCACAAGCCGAAGCCGCCGGTGGTGTGCTTCAAATAGTGGGGCGCTTCCGGCTATGCTTTGCCTTCGCGCTTCTCCAGCACCTCTTTGAAGATGGTCGCGCCGGTCATCGCCGTCGGCCAGCCGCTGTAGAAGGCCAGGTGGGTGATGATTTCCTTGATTTCATCGACCGTCAGGCCGTTGTCCAGCGCGCGGTTGAAGTGGCCGACCATCTGGCGTTCTTTGCCGAGCGCGATCAGGGCGGAGACCACCATCAGCGAGCGATCGCGCTTGGAGAGGCCGGGCCGCTCCCAAATGTCGCCGAAGACGACGTCCTCGGTCATTTCGATCAGCTTCGGGATGAAATTGCGGATATTGTCGCGCGGGTTCGGAGCATCGGCCATGACGGGCGTCCTTTTTGTGTTGGGTCAGGAAGTTGGTTCCGGTGGAGACCCTAGCGCCCGGTCGGCAGGTCCGTCCATAGGCGTCAGCACCATGCTCTGGCTCGCCGCGCCAAAGGGGCCATCGCGGTCGAACAGTTCGGTTTCGGTGGTGCCGAGGCCGTTCTGCCGCCAGTGCTGACGGTTGCGGAAGCCGATCCAGGGGCCTTGCGGCGGCCGGGCCAGACGTACGCCCAGCTCTACGTTCGGAAACCATTTCGCTTTCGGTTCGCGCCAGCCGTCCGGCCGCCAGGTGCCGCTGGACCAGTCGGCGACGCTGGCCGCCAGCGCCATCGGCGTCTCGCCGGGGAACAGCGGCCGGTCATAGCGGTACCAACTGATCCGCTCCGCCGTCATCCGCATCTTGGTCACATCGCCGAGCCAGGGATGGCCCGGCCCGGTCAAGGTGCCGGGTTTGCCGGTCTCGGGCGGTTCAGGCACGAACTCCGGCTCCGGCATACCTTCGCACAATGCGCCGCGGGCAAAAGCCGCTTGGGCGTGGGCCTGCATCTTGCCATCGCTCCAAGCCTCCGCCCGGAGGAACAGACCGCGCCCGCCCTGGCGGAGAACTTCGACCCGCACCTCCGTCGCTTTGCGAGGCACCGGGCGCAGCAGATAGATCGAGGCGGTCAGCGGCAGCAGTGGATTGGTCGCATCCCCATCCAGTTCCTGTGCCTTCAACTCGCAAGCGCCGGTCAGCATCGCGCCGACCGCGCCGCCATGCATCCCCGGTCCGTTGAAGCCGCCGGCGGCGTGCTGCGGCTTCCAGGTGGCGCCGTCGATGGCGAAAATGGTGTCTGCGCTCACAACAAATCCCTCAACATCGCCACCAGCGGCTTGTCAGCCGGCGGCATCGGATATTCGCCCATCCGGTTCGGCCTGACCCAGGCCAGTTTCTGACCTTCCTGTGGCGTCGGCATGCCCTGCCACACGCGACAGACATACAGCGGCATCAGCAGGTGGAAATCGTCATAGCTGTGGCTGGCGAACGTAAACGGAGCCAGACAGCTTTCCGCGGTATCGACGGCCAGCTCTTCCTTGAGTTCGCGGATCAACGCCGCCTCCGGCGTTTCGCCCGGGTCAACCTTGCCGCCGGGAAATTCCCAGAGGCCGGCCAGGCTCTTGCCTGGCGGGCGCTGCGCCAACAACACGCGGTCGTCGCGGTCGATCAACGCGACCGCGGCCACCAACAGGATGCGGAAACCGTCTGATGCCACGGGCCTAGCTACGGTAGTCGCCATTGATGGTGATATAGCCGTGCGTCAGGTCGCAGGTCCAAACCGTCGCTTTGCCCTGGCCCAGCCCGATATCGACCGAAATGTCGATCTCCTGGCCCTTCATGTGTTGCACGACCGGGCTCTCGTCATAGCCGGGAACAACCTTGCCCTGGTCGGTGATCGTCACGCTGCCGATTCGGATTTTCAGCAGGTCGCGGTCGGCCCGTTCGCCGGACTTGCCGACGGCCATGACGATACGGCCCCAGTTCGCGTCCTGGCCGGCGATGGCCGTCTTGACCAAAGGCGAGTTGGCGATGGAGAGGCCGATGCGTTTCGCGGCCACGTCGGTGTCCGCACCCGTTACCGTAATGGCCACAAACTTGGTCGCGCCTTCGCCATCGCGCACGATCTGCTGGGCCAGGTCCAGGCATACCGCCTCAACCGCCGCTGCGAATTCGGCCAGGGCCGGGTCGTCGGCGCTGGCAGGCGCGGGATTGCCGGCCTTGCCGGTGGCGCACAGCACCACGGAATCGCTGGTCGACGTATCGCTGTCCACCGTGATGCAGTTGAACGAACGATCGACCGCCCGGGTCAGGACACCCTGAAGCGCCGCAGCGGGGATGTTGGCGTCGGTGCAAAGGAAGCCCAGCATGGTCGCCATGTCCGGCGCAATCATCCCCGAGCCCTTGGCGACGCCGTTGACCCGCACCTCGACGCCGCCGATTTTCGCGGTGGCGGTCGCGCCCTTGGGGAAGGTATCGGTGGTCATGATCGCGCCGCCGGCAAACGCCCACTGGTCGGCGGAAACCATGCCAAACAGCGTCGGCAGCTTGCTGGGAATGTGGTCTGCCGGGATCGGTTCGCCGATGACGCCGGTCGATGCAATAAACACTTCGGACGGTTTGCAGCCCGCCAGCTTCGCCGCGGCTTCGCCGGTCGCCTTGACCGTGTCGCGCCCGGCCTGGCCGGTGAAGGCGTTCGAATTGCCGGAGTTCACAACGATTGCTCGAGCCTTGCCGCCCTTTAGCGCTTCTTGGCACCACTGCACCGGCGCGCCGGCGGTCAGCGACTTGGTAAAGGAGCCGGCGACCGTCGTGCCCTCATCCAGCAACCAGAGCGCCAGATCGTGGCGGCCCTTGTACTTGATCCCGGCCTCCATTGCGCCCAGGCGCACGCCGGCAATCGGCGGCAGGGTCGGGAAGGATTTCGGCGCTAGCGGCGATACGGGAAGTTTGGCCATGGCGATAAGGCTTCGTTCGATGGTGAAAGTCGCCGCGACCATGCCGCGCCGGCACGCATTCGGCAAGGGGAAAGCTTTGGGTGCGTTCGACGCCCCGTCCCGGCTTGCCCCGCCTCGTCGCCCTCCACGTCGCCCTCCACGTCGCCCTCCACGTCGCCCTCCACGTCGCCCGCCTCGACGATTGGCGTTGGCGCATGCGCCGGAGTTGCGGTACCCTGCCAGCCTACTCCCTAGTGGAGACCAGGAGGTAATGCCAATGCCCGTCGAATCATCCCTGCCTCAATCCTTCAAGCCAAAGCTTCCCTTGCTTGATCTGCCGCCGGTCGACTATGGCGACCAGGAACAGGCGATGCAGGCCTATCGCGCTGACGGCACCGCCCGGGCGCTGGCTATGGATAATCGCGGTCCGTTCCGCTTCACCGCGGATGGCCGGTTAGACCCCGAAATCCTCGCGGCCTATGAGCGCCATGGGTTTTATGTATTCACCAATGTTTTGGCTGCCGAAGAGCTGGCGGACCTCGAGCGTGATCTGGCCGGCCTGTTGGAGCGGCAACCGGCGGAAAAAGACGGCGAGACGGACCGCAATGGCAATCCTGCCTTCAATGCTGGGCACAAGTCCCGCGCTATTGGCTGGGTTCGCCCGTTGAGCGATCCGCTGGGCGGCACCGACTACAGCTACGGCCGTCACCCCTCCAAGATGTACGAGCCGAAAGCCGGCAGCGCTGCGCCCGAGTGGGTGCTGCAACTGATCCACGGGTCGCTGCAATATTCGGAGGCGGCGCTGCGCCTCTATGGCCATCCCTACCTGCTGAAGTTCGCCGAATCCGTGCATGGCCCGGATTTCACGCCGTTTAACGAGGCGATCTGGGTCAAGCAACCGCGGCTGGGCGGCTCTGTCGCCTGGCATCAGGATGGCTGGACCCATTGGCAGAAGCCCGACCTAGGCCCGCACACGCACGGCTTCAACATGATGATCCAGCTTTACGGGTGCGATGCCGCCAACGGCCTTTGGGTCGTGCCGGGCTCGAACCATGGCGGCAAGCACGATATCAAGGCGATGGTGGCCGAAGCCGGCTCCGACCGGCTGCCGCAGGCCGTGCCGTTGATCTGCGGGCCGGGCGACGTGGCGGTGACCAGCCGCCAGGCGATCCATGCCTCGTTTGCGAACACCAGCCCGAATATCCGCGTCACCTTCAATATGGGCTTTCACCGGCGGTCCAGCGTTTTGGATGTGAAGAGCGGCGGTGTGCACAATCCCGTCAGCGAATACACGGCAGACTATATCCGCAATCGCTCGCGCATGATCATGTATGGCATCGATGCGCGCCGCCAGCGCTATCCGCACGAGGAATCCTATGTCTATGCGCCGCTGGCGGCAGAGGCGGACCGGTTCCGCTGGAGCCCGGAGAAGAAGGCGGAAATTTGGGACTATAACCTGCAGGACATCGGAATCTAGCCGCCGCGGTCACTGCGAGGGAGGCCAGGGCGGGCGGCCTATTCCGACCAGACCGGCTGCCGCTTCTCCAGAAAAGCCTGCAGGCCTTCGCGCCCATCCGGGGTGTTGAAGATGTTGCACAGCGTCTCGATCTGGTTCTCGACGTTGCGGCGATAATCCATATCGTTCGCCCGCATGAACGACTGCCGCCCCAGCGCCATGATCGTCGGTGACTTTGCGGCGAACATTTCCGCCATCGCCATTGCCCGCTCCAGTAACTCGGTCCTGGGCACCGCTTCGTTGATAATGCCAAGGCCGACCGCCTGCGCCGCAGAGATGGGCTTGCCGCCAAACAGCAGGTCGAACGCCTGGTGCCGGCTGATCTGGTGCGGCAGGTGCACATAGTGAATGGCCGGGATCACGCCGACGTCGATCTCCGGAT
>JAYPXD010000064.1:8160-8471 GCA_038135395.1 Alphaproteobacteria bacterium
CCGCAGGTCCATCGCATCGCCCGCCGCTACCATCTTCAGGTCCATGCCGCCGCAGAACATGCCGGGCAGCGCGCTGGTCAGCACCACCGCGCGCACGGCTTTGTCGGCATCGGCGCGGCGCATGGCGGTATGGATCGCGTCGATCATCGGATGGTCGATGGCGTTGACCGGCGCGCGGTTCATGGCGATCATGGCGACACGGCCCTGGACCACATACTCGACGCGGTCGTTTGCGGACATGGCGAGAACTCCCCAATACTTTTCCTGTGAGAGACCCTTACCCCATGGCGACAGTATCCAAAAGCCACAAT
>JAYPXD010000064.1:8481-15853 GCA_038135395.1 Alphaproteobacteria bacterium
TGCTGGAGGCTGGCGACGGCGTCGGCGGCACCTGGTACTGGAACCGCTATCCCGGCGCGCGCTGCGACACGGAAAGCCACGCGTATTGCTTCACCTTCTCCAAGGACCTCTACCTCGGCTGGGAATGGTCGGAGCGATATCCGCAGCAACCGGAAATCGTGCGCTACATGAACTATGCGGCGGATAAGCTGGACCTGCGCAAGGATATCCAGTTCAACACCCGCGTCTCCGGCGCCGAATGGGATGAGGCCGCGGGCCTCTGGCGTGTGCGGACCGAGGCGGGAGAGGCATTCTCTGCGTCTTTCCTGATCACGGCGGTCGGTTGCCTCTCGGCAGCAAACGTGCCGGACTTCAAGGGACGCGACTCCTTTAAAGGTCAATGGTACCACACTGGCTCGTGGCCGCATGACGGGGTCGATTTTACCGGCAAGCGCGTCGGTCTGATCGGCACCGGGTCCACCGGCGTGCAGGCGACGCCGGTGATCGCTGAGACGGCGGCGCACCTGACCGTGTTCCAGCGTACGCCCAACTATTCGGTGCCGGCGCACAACAAGCCGCTGAAGCCGGAATTCCAGGAATGGACAAAGGCGAATTTCGAGAAAATCCGCCACGACATGAAGGCGACGCCGGCGGGCCATCCCTTCTATATCGATGATCGCCTGGCCGTCGAAACCCCGGTGGATGAGCGGGAACGGTTGTTGGAGGCGGCCTGGAAGGTCGGCGGCATGCAGTTCCGCGCCGTTTTCAAAGACCTGATGCTGGATGTGGACGCGAACAAGATCGTGGCCGATTTCGTCACGCGCAAAATCCGCGAGACGGTGAAAGACCCCGAAACCGCCGCCAAGCTCACCGCGTTCGACCACCACTATTCGACCAAGCGGCCGATCATCGACAGCCAGTATTTCGAAGCCTACAACCGCGAGAATGTCTCGTTGGTCGATGTCAAGGCCGCACCTATCCAGGAGATTACGCCGGACGGCATCCGCACCGCCGACGGTGTCGAGCACAAGCTGGACATCATCATCTTCGCCACCGGCTATGACGGTGTTACCGGCCCGCTGCTGCGTCTCAACATCAGGGGCCGCGATGGGCTGGGTTTAAACGAGGTGTGGAAGGATGGGCCGAAAACCTATTTGGGCTTGCAGGTGGCGGGCTTCCCGAACCTGTTCACCATTACCGGACCGCAGAGCCCGTCCGTCCTGACCAACATGCCGGTCGCGATCGAGCAGCATGCGGAATGGATCGCCGACGCGATCGCCCATATGCGGGCCAACGGCAAAGTCCGGGTCGAGCCGCAGGCCGACGTTATGGATGCCTGGGGTGAGAAGGTGCAGGAGGCCGCTAACGCCACGCTGCTGATCACCGCCAAATCATCCTGGTACCTGGGCGCCAACGTACCGGGCAAGCCGCGGGCGTTCCTGGCCTGGGCCGGCGGGATGGCGCGCTATCGGGACATTTGCGACGATGTCGCCGCCAAGGGCTATAAAGGATTTGCGTTCGCCTGACGGCCGGTCCTAGGCGGCCAGGTCTCCCCTAACCACGTCGTGGCTGAACAGCCGCGACTGGTCGGCGGACACGCCGTCCGGGTTGGTCTTCACCTCCTCCGCCAGACGGGCGTTGCGGGCGGCGACCTCGTCCGGGTCGCTCAGGTGGAAGACGCGTTCGTTGCGGCGCGAGCCCTCTTGCACCCAGGCGGTGCGTTCCATGCGGTTGCGCTGATAGCGCTGCAGCGCTGCTTCCGGATCGACCGCGCCGGCCAGACAGCGGGCCAGCACATAGCCGTCCTCAATGCTTTGGGCGGCGCCCTGGGCCATGAAGGGCAGCATCGGGTGGCAGGCGTCGCCCAGCAGAGTGACGCGGCCTCGGCTCCAGAAGGGCAGGGGGTCGCGGTCGTGCAGCGCCCATTTCATCACCTTCGGCGCGGCCTGGATCAGGTTGCGAATGCGGGGATACCAGCCCTCGAAGTCGCGCAGGGCGTCTTCTTTCCGGCCCTCTGCCCGCCAGCTTTCGATGGCGGAGCCGTCATAGGGCACCACGCCGACCCAATTGTTGTAGAGCGCCTTCCCGCCGCGCCGCCCCACGTAGTAGTTCACGAAATGCGAGCCCGGTCCCCAGCAGAGGCCCGAGACCACGGGAATTTCCATCTCCCGCGCCAGGTCTCCCGGACAGAGCCCGCGCCAGGCCATGTTGCCGGTGAAGCGCGCTGGCTGGTCACCATGCAGATGCGCCTGTACCGTGGAATGGATGCCATCTGCGCCGACGAGAACGTCGCCCCATACCACCTCGCCATTCGCCAGTTCTGCGCCAACGCGGGAGGCTTCCTCGCGAATGCCGACCACTTTCGCGCCCATTCGGGATATGCTGGTCGGCAGGCCGTCGGCCAGGGCCTGGATCAGGTCAGGGCGGTAGAGGTGCACATAGGGATAGCCCCAGCGCCGCAGCACATGCTCGCCATAAGGGATAACGCGCAGGTGCTCGCCCGTGTTCCAGCTTGTGGCGACGGCGGCCTCCGGGTGCATGGCGACGTCCATGACCGCGTCCAACCGGCCGAGCGCATCGATCACCCGGTTCGCGTTAGGGCTCATCTGCACCCCCGCGCCAACCTCGCCGAAAGCAGAGGCCTGCTCTAACAGCGTGACGTCCAGCCCGTGTTTGATGAGCGCGAGGGCTGCGGCAGTGCCGCCGATGCCGGCGCCGACGACGATGACTTTCATGGGAGGGCTCCAAACTGGGGGGCAGGGTCAGATGATTTGTACACGAATGATAATCTCCTCTCGCTTCGTCTTGGGGTGGCGGCCACGCCGCCGCGGCAACCCAGGCTGAGTTTCAACCGATGCTGGCGTCGGCCTGGGTTGCTTCGTTGCCCTTCGGACGCCTCGCAATGACGGCGGAAGAGGTGGCGGCGTTTGAACCTAGGACCTTGACACAAGGCCAAGCGCGACCGCTAGAGCCTCGATCTTAGCCATATTCCCCCGCCACGCCAGATGCTGGTCCGGCCTGATCAACGCCAGGTCCGCGCCATAGACCTCCCGCGCCCGCTCGCTGGCGATGTCTGCCAAGGTGAGAGGTATGCCCAGCCGCGCAGCCTCCTCCAGCAAAGGCGCTGCGTCGCCCTGGCCGTTGAAGCGCAGCAGCGTCAGCCCGTTCACCGCAAGTCGGTCGAAGATCGCCTGCCCCGCATCATCGAACAGGTGCGGCGCGCGCATGCCCGGCCAGGCAGTGGCGGGGATGCTGCGGACGTCCTCGGCGGGGGCTGGGCCGGCCTCGAACGTTTCTATAACCGGTGCGACCGCAGGCGAGGCGTCGTAGCGGTAGGCGAATTCCAGGCCGAACGCCTCGTTCTCCAGGTTGCCGGCTGCGCCGATGCGCCGCCCAAGCATGTCGAGCGCATCCGGTCCGGCATTAGGCTTAAGCCATTTAGCGTAAGCCTCTGCAATTTCCATGCGAACGCCGGTATGCCGCTCCGACCAATCCCGGTTGATACGGCCGACTGGGCGGCGTTCGGCGTCGTAGGCTTCCAGCAGCGTTGGCCCGCCCCAGCCCTGAAGGACCGCAGCCAGCTTCCAGGCGATTGCGACCGCGTCGCCGATGCCCGTGTTCATGCCATAGCCGCCGGTCGGGATGTACTGGTGCGCAGCATCTCCGGCCAGGAACACCCGGCCCTGGCGGTAGCGCTCCGCCACCAGCAGGTGCGGCGTCCAGGGATTGGCGACCAGGATGTCCGCCTCGATCTCCGTGCCCAGTGCCGCAAACAGGGTCGGCAGCGGATCGACGTTCGAGGTATCCGTCCCCTCCGGAAAGCGGGCATGCAGGGTGTAGGTCTCGAGGTCGTCCTGGGCGATCAGCGTGCCCTTCGGCGACTGGTAATGCCAGGCGATACCGAAGCGTTGCAGCACCTCTTTCGCCCGGCTGCGGAAGTGGATCATGAAGCGGTTAGCGACTGCATGCTTGCCCTCGACCGCGATGCTAAGCGCCCGCCGCACCACACTGCCGCCACCGTCGCAGCCGACCAAATAGAGCCCCCGCACCTGCCGCACCTGGTTGGTCGAGCGATCACGCACCGTCAGCGTCACGCCATCGGCGTCCTGCGCCACGTCTTCCACCGCCACGCCCCAGTGCGCCTCAATCAGCGGCTCGGCCAGCACTGCAGCCTTCAGCACTGGCTCGATCACCACCTGGGAGACGCGCATGGCCGGCTCCAGCGGCTGGCGGCCATCGTTGGCGGCGGCGAACGTTGCGCGCTGGTCATCGGGGGAGGCGTACCGGAAACGGTGCAGTTCCTTGCCGGCCATACTGGTCACCCAGGCCACGTCCAGCACGTGGCTGCGCGGTACGGCAACGTCGCGCAGTTTCTCCGCCAGCCCCAGCCGCCGGAACAATTCCAGCGAGCGGCCGTTGGTGATGTCCATCTTTGGGTGGCGCGTCGTCTCCGGATTGCGCTCGACCAGGACGGAGCGCACGCCATGCTGCGCCAACGCCAGCGCGCAGGTCATGCCGACCGGCCCGCCACCCGCAATCAAGACAGGGGCGGTTGCTGGAGCAGTCAAATTGCTCAGTCCCGGTACTCCTCCAACGGAGGCTGGCCGAGGGCAGCGCGATAGGTGTTGTGGAAATGATGCAACGCGGGCTCGTTCCGGCCAAACACGAGATAGGGCAGGGCGCCGGACTCGACAGCGCGCTGTGTCCCCTCGCCAATGGCGTAGTCTTCCTGCTCGATCGTGCTGTCGAACACCTCGGCGGTGGCTTTGATATCGGGTAGGGCGGTCAGTACCTTGTCCAAGTTGTAGGCGTCGGCTGCCTGAAGCTGCTCCTTGCCTTCGGCGTCCGCCTCTTTCTTGGCCTCCAGCAGTCGCTTGCTGAAATAGTGGCCGACCTTGCTGATGCACCGGCTGGGGTTGGCGCCATCAGGGTAGATCTTCACCAGATTGACCGTGCCGCGGCCCAGGATCAGTTGGATGTTCGGGAACAGATAATAGAGCGTAATCGCGCCCTGGGTTATATGCCACTCGTCCCGCGGCATTTGCCGCAACTGGTCGATGCGACGCGAGGGGAAGGTGAAGCGATGGTTCCGCCCGAAGGTCTCGTAATGCAGGGCGTCGCCATAGAAGATGTTGTTCAGCGTGCGCTTATGCAGGCGGGAGAAATGATAGGTCTCGCCGAACGTGTCGTTCGCCAGTTTCCAGTTCAGCCGCTTGTCGATGGTGGTCTCGTCCATGAACACCATGGAGTCGAACTTCCAGCTGGCGATTTCCGGCTCTAAATCCCCCAACAGTGCGGAAACGTCGATGACGCCATCCGGCTGCGGGTGCACCCACAACATATTGTGCTTTTCCACCGCCGGCAGGCGGACAAGGCCCAGGCAGGACTTATCGACCTGGCCGAAATGCTGGTCTTCCGGGATGGACGTCAGGTCGCCCTGGTTGTTGTAGCCCCAGAAATGGAAGGGGCAGGCAAAATTACGCGCCTTGCCGCGTTTCTCCTGCACCAGGCGCGAGCCGCGATGGCGGCACGCATTGACGAAGGCGTGGAATTTGCCATCGCGGTCACGCGTCGCCAGCACCGGCACGCCGAAATCGTCCGTGGTCAGGAAAGATCCCGGTTCCGGCAGTTCTCCTGACAGTCCGATCATCTGCGGGTAGTTGCGGAAAAAGGTGTCCCACTCTGTTTTGGCCAATGCCGGATCGACATAAACGTCCGTCGGGTTCCGGCGCAGCACGCCCGCATCGGTGTTCTCGTGTTTGTCGAGCATCCGGAAGAGATCGTCGAGAATTTCCAGCTGTTTGGCGTGTTCCATGCTTAGTTCTCTCTTCAACTATTGACTTTATAACCGTATTTGCTCGGTCCCATGTGACGACGCAACCCAGGGGTGTCAGAGTCCGGACCCCTGGGTTGCTTCGGCTCCGCCTCGCAATCACGGACGGAGGCCTCGCAATGGCAGCCTTGGGGCCTGTTACCGCCCGATCTCGCAGCCCTCGACCGTGACGCGGTGCATTAGGCGGCGATGTCCGTGGTAGTCGTTCAGGGCATAGTGCCAGGTGGCGCGGTTATCCCAGAACGCGATCGAGCCGTTTGCCCACTGGAAGCGGTAGGTATGCTCCGGCCGGGCTGCGTGGGCATACAGGTAATCCAGCAACGGCTTGCTTTCTTCAGCGGTCCAGCCTTCGAAATGAAGGGTAAAAGCGCTGTTGACATACAAGGCCTTGCGCCCGCTGATCGGGTGGCGAATGACTACCGGGTGGACAGCATCTTGCTGCGCTGCGTCCTCGTTGCCGAGCCGGTCCCCAATGTCCTTGCCGCCACGTTTATAGTTCGAGTTCCGGCCGAAAACGTGGCGCGACGAGTGCACTGCATTCAGGCCTTCAAGGGTGGCCTTCAAGCCGTCTGACAGGTTTTCATAGGCGCTGTACATATTGGCAAAGGCCGTGTCCCCACCTTGCGGCGGCGTATCACGCGCCAGCAGGATCGAGCCCATGGCTGGAATCTGGTCATAGGAATGATCCGTGTGCCAGCCGCCGCCGATATTGGATTTTTGGTCCGGCTCTTTGCGCACTTCAGCGATGCGCGGCTCTTCCGGCACATGGGCAAAGAAGCGGTTGACGTTGACGCCGCCGAAATGCTCCGCCATTGCCAGGTGCTGACCGGTGGTGATGGTCTGATCGCGGAAGAACAGGACCCCGTATTCGCCGATGGCGGTTTTCAGCGTGGCGGCTTGCGTCTCATCCAGTTGGCCGAGGTCGATGTCGTCCACGAACGCGCCGACGCCGCCGCCGGAGGGGCGAATGGTCAAGCTATTTTGCAGCATGGCAGGTCTCCTAGCTTAAATTCGGCGTTTACCTTAGCGCAACGGCTCTAGAATCGAAACGAAGTTCGCAACTGCCGTGCCGCCCATATTGAAAACCCCGCCCAGCTTTGCGCCGGGGATCTGCATCCCGCCTGCCTCGCCGCGCATTTGCATAGCGATCATGGCGTGCATGGAGACGCCGGTCGCGCCGATCGGGTGGCCTTTGGCCTTCAGCCCGCCCGATGGGTTTACCGGCAATTTGCCATCCTTGAAGGTCCAACCCTCGTCAATGGCCAACCGCCCGCGACCCTTCGGCGTCAGGCCCATGGCCTCGTATTCCAGCAGTTCGGCGGTGGTGAAGCAGTCGTGCGTTTCCAGCACATCCAGGTCCAGCAGGCCAAGCCCGGCATTCGCCAACGCCTTCTGCCAGGCCAGCGCCGGGCCTTCCATATCCAGGAATTCGCGGCGCGAGACCGGGAGGAAGTCGTTTACCTGTTCGGCCGCGCGGAACACCACGGCCTTATTCAGCTTCAGCGCGGTTTCGGTATCGGCCAGCACGACCGCCGCCGCGCCATCGTTCGGCTGACGCGA
>JAYPXD010000065.1:0-13987 GCA_038135395.1 Alphaproteobacteria bacterium
TATCCGCACCATCGCCACAGTACGTAGGCGACGGCGCAGATACTTCAGTCGATCACGTACGGCAGCAGCCCAATGAACCGGGCGCGCTTGATCGCCTGCCCAAGAATGCGTTGCTTCTTGGCAGAAACGGCGGTGATCCGGCTCGGTACGATTTTGCCGCGTTCGGAAATAAAGCGCTGCAGCAGGCGCAGGTCTTTATAGTCGATCGCCGGCGCATTCGGCCCGGAGAACGGGCATGATTTGCGGCGGCGGAAAAAAGCACGACGTGCAGTAGCAGCCATGATCAAGCATCTCCATCGGTAGCAGCGGCATCGGCCTCATCGCGGGACCGGCGGCCTTCACGCGGTGCATCGCCATCGTCGCGGCCGCGACGGTCGCCGCGTTCCCCACGCTCGCCGCGTTCCCCACGCTCGCCACGTTCTCCGCGCTCGCCTCGTTCACCGCGTTCGCGTTGTTGCAGCATTGCGGACGGCCCTTCCGGGATCTCGTCAATCTTGATCGACATATAGCGCAACACGTCTTCGGAAATGCGCATCAGGCGCTCCATTTCGGCCAAAGCTGCCGGAGGGCAGTCAAGGTGCATCATGACGTAGTGGCCGCGGCGGTTCTTATTGATGCGATAGGTCAGCGTCCGCAGACCCCACATCTCTCGCTTTACCAGCGATCCGCCATTGGCAGCGATCAACTCGCCATAATGATCCGCCATGGTCTCCACCTGTGCAGTGGACATGTCCTGGCGGACGATAAAAATAGTCTCGTAATACGGCATTCCCCGATCCCGGCGATCCGGCTCCTCGCCGTCCGCGCTTGCTCAAGTGATGGTCTCCGCGGCCTTGGATTTGGCTGGGTTTGCCGCTTCAATGTCCGGAACCCCGAACAGCGGTCAATGCCCGTTCCCACCGCTTCCGATCCCAAAACCCTTCGGGACCGGCGGTGGCGGAAGCCGCCCTTATACCGATTTCCGCTAGTCGCGCAAGGCCAGAGATCAAAAAAAACGCAGCACCGGCTTGACAGACATGGGCAGCCCGTTCTCTAACCTCCGGCTCACCTGACAATTTGATGTCACTATTAGTGCGGAGGCAAGCACGCATGACGCGCGCATTTGTGTTCCCTGGTCAAGGATCTCAGGCGGTTGGCATGGGCCAACGCCTGGCGCAGGCTTCAGCGACAGCCCGCGAAGTCTTCGAAGAAGTTGATGAGGCCTTGGGCCAGCGGCTGTCGCGGCTGATGTTCGAGGGGCCGCAGGAAGAATTGACGCTGACCGCCAACGCCCAACCCGCCCTGATGGCGGTCTCGGTGGCCTTGGTCCGCACTTTGGAAAAGGACGGCGGCAAGCGGTTGTCCGAGATTGCCGGGTTTGTCGCAGGCCACTCGCTCGGCGAATACTCGGCCTTGGCTGCCGCTGGCGCGCTGGGCCTGTCTGACACGGCACGGCTGTTGCGGTTGCGCGGCGAAGCCATGCAGGCGGCCGTGCCCGTCGGCGAGGGCGCGATGGCGGCTCTGCTGGGCCTCGACATCCCGGATGTGGAGGAGATTGTGAGGGCGGCGGCGGATGCCGGCGTCTGTGCGATCGCCAATGACAATACGCCGGGGCAGGTCGTGGTCAGCGGCGCCGCGGCGGCGGTGCTGCGGGCGACGGAGTTGGCCAAGGACAAAGGCGCGCGACGAGCCATTATGCTGGATGTCAGCGCCCCGTTCCATTGCCCTTTGCTACAGCGGGCAGCCGATGCGATGCGCGATGCGCTGGCTTCGGTGAGTCTGGACGAGCCGGCGGTGCCGCTGATCGCCAACGTGACCGCCGCACCTGTCACCGATCCCGAAGACATTCGCCGCCTGCTGGTCGAGCAGGTGACCGCGACGGTGCGCTGGCGCGAGTGCGTGTTGGCGATGAAGGGTTTGAATGTCGATACGCTGGTCGAGATGGGCGGCGGCAAGGTGCTGACAGGCATGGTGCGCCGCATTGACCGCGAGATGACCGGCGTCGCGATCGAAGGCCCGGACGATATCGAAGCACTGCTAGGCAAGCTCTAGACACATTTATAGGGAGGCGCGTGCGCTGATGTTTGATCTCTCAGGGCGACGCGCCCTCGTCACCGGTGCATCCGGCGGTATCGGCGCGGCGATCGCCAAGGCCTTGCACGCGCAGGGGGCGTCCGTGGCGCTGTCAGGCACCCGCGAAGGCGTTCTGCAGGATCTGGCGAGCGAGATGGGCGGTGACCGGGTCGCCGTAGTCGCCTGTAATCTCGGCGATCCGGCTGCTGTGGATGGCCTTGTCGCCCGGGTAAACGACGCGCTGGGCGGACTGGACATTCTGGTGAACAATGCGGGCCTGACGCGCGACGGACTGGCGATGCGGATGAAGGATGACGACTGGCAGACGGTGCTGGACGTCAACCTGACCGCCGGATTCAAGTTGGCGAAAGGCGCGCTGCGGGGAATGACCAAGGCCCGCCATGGCCGAATTATCGGCATCACTTCGGTGGTTGGCGTGACCGGAAATCCCGGCCAGGCAAATTATGCGGCTTCGAAGGCCGGTATGATCGGCATGAGCAAGGCATTGGCCGCAGAGGTTGGCGCCCGGGGCGTGACGGTGAATTGCATTGCGCCGGGCTTCATCGAAACGGCGATGACTGATGCGTTGAACGACAAGCAACGCGAAGCAATTCTTCCTCGTATTCCGGTCGGCCGGCTCGGCACCGGAGCGGAAATTGCCGCCGCCGCAGTCTATCTGGCCAGCGACGAAGCCGCGTACGTCACCGGGCAAACCCTGCACGTCAACGGCGGTATGGCTATGATCTGATGCTGGCCGATGCTGACTGGCCCGGCAGCGGGCGCTGTTATGCCGCGGCGCATTTCGTGGAATAATAGACCATTCGCTGTGTCCAGATGGCCTAGTAGCATCTGAAAAATCGTGGTAACACCCCCTCCAACTAGTGCCGGTGCCCTTGTATCCGGCACGCTTGGAAAACACTTCAGGGCTTTCCGTGGTGATTGCGGTGCTGCTCTGACCAAACTGAAAATCGAATTACCAAAAGGTTAAAGGACCCTATTCTATGAGCGATGTTGCTGAGCGCGTAAAAAAGATCGTTGTTGAACATCTGGGCGTCGAAGAAGACAAGGTCACCGACACCGCGACCTTTATCGATGATCTGGGCGCAGATTCGCTCGATACCGTTGAGCTCGTGATGGCTTTCGAAGACGAATTCGGCGTCGAAATTCCCGACGATGCTGCTGAAAAGATCCAGAGCGTAAAGGACGCGATCGCCTTTATTACCGAAAACGCCTAAGGTTTTCCGCGTTCTAACGGACGGGACCTGGTCAGTCGGCGGGAGTTTTGTGTAGATGCGACGTGTGGTGGTGACGGGGCTAGGCTTGGTGACGCCGCTTGGCTGCGGTTTAGAGCCTACCTGGCAGCGGTTGATTGCCGGTAAATCCGGCCTGCAAAAAATCGATCGGTTCCAGACGGACGACCTGCCCTGCAAAGTCGCGGCACAGCTTCCGGAAGGCGCGACTGCCGATGGTCTTTGGAACCCGGATGACTGGGTCGAAAAGCGTGAGCAGCGCAAGATCGACCCGTTCATCATGTACGGCATCGCGGCGGCCCAGCAGGCCGTCGATGATTCCGGTTGGGTGGCGGAGACCGAGGAGCAGCGTTGCCGCAGCGGCGTGATGATCGGCTCCGGCATTGGCGGCCTGGGCACGATCTACGAAAACTCCTTGATTTTGGAGAGCAAAGGCCCCCGCCGGATCTCGCCCTTTTTCATTCCGGCGGCGCTGATCAACCTGGTATCCGGCCAGGTGTCGATCCGATTTGGCTTCAAAGGTCCGAACCATGCGCCGGTGACGGCATGCGCGACCGGCGCGCATGCCATTGGCGATGCGGCCCGTCTGATCGCTTTCGACGATGCCGACGTCATGGTTGCAGGCGGTGCGGAGGCGGCGATTTGCCGGCTCGGCATTGCCGGCTTTGCCGCGGCGCGGGCGCTGTCGACGGGGTATAACGACGATCCGGAAGCGGCTTCCCGCCCTTGGGATGTCGGCCGCGATGGCTTTGTCATGGGCGAAGGCGCAGGTGTGGTCGTGCTGGAAGAGTATGAGCACGCCAAGGCCCGCGGCGCCAAGATTTATGCGGAATTGCGTGGCTATGGCCTATCCGGCGACGCGCATCACATTACCGCGCCTGCCGACGACGGCGATGGCGGTTTCCGGGCGATGACCGGTGCGTTGAAGCGGGCCGGCATGCGTGTCGAGGATATCGACTATATCAATGCGCACGGCACCTCGACGCCGCTTGGCGACGAAATCGAACTGGGCGCAGTCAAGCGGCTGTTTGGGGCTCACGCCTATAAAATCGCCATGTCCTCAACCAAGTCGGCGATCGGCCACTTGTTGGGTGCGGCGGGCGCAGTGGAATCGATCTTTTCGATCCTGGCGGTTCGCGATGGCGTGTTGCCGCCGACGCTGAACCTGGAAAACCCGTCCGAAGGCTGCGATATCAATCTGGTGCCGAAAGTTGCACAGCAACGCACGGTTAATGCTGCGTTGTCCAACTCGTTCGGCTTTGGCGGCACCAACGCGTCGTTGATTTTCGCCAAAGTGTAACGCGCGGAGGAACAGCGCCCGTGTGGAAACGGCTGCTGGCCCTGGTATTGGCGCTGCTGCTCGCGGGTACGGGCGGCGCCTATCTGTGGTGGCAGAAAGCTATCAGTGAACCCGGTCCAACCGAAACCAATACCCGCGTCCTGATCGCCCGAGGCAGTGGGGTGATGCAGATTGCCTGGCAGCTGAAACGGGCGGGGGTGATCGAGCATCCGCGGCTGTTCCAGCTTTTGGCGGAATGGCGGAAATCGACCAAAGACCTCAAGGCCGGCGAATTTCTGTTTCCTGCCGGGATCAGCCTGGAAGGCGCGCTGGGGCAGATCGTGCGCGGTGAGGTTGAAATCCACAAACTGACCATACCGGAAGGCCTGACGAGCTTCGCCATCGTGCAGCGGCTGGCCGATGCGGAAGGGCTGGCGGGGGAAATGCCCAATGTGCCGCCTGAGGGGTCGCTGCTGCCGTCCACCTATGACTATACCTGGGGCATCGACCGACAGGCGCTGTTGCAGCGCATGCGCGACGCGATGGATCGCGCGGTAGCCAAGGCCTGGGAGGCGCGGGCGGCGAACCTGCCGATTGGCAGCCCGGAGGAGTTGGTCATTCTTGCGTCTATCGTGGAGAAAGAGACCGGGGTAACCGGCGAACGCGCCGAAGTTGCCGGGGTTTTTGTCAACCGCCTGCGGCTTGGTATGAAATTGCAGTCCGACCCCACGACGATCTATGCCCTGACCCGCGGCGAAAGCGTGCTGGGCCGAGGCCTGCGGCGCAGCGAGTTGGCGCATAAGGACCCGTACAACACCTATCACGCCGAGGGCTTGCCGCCCGGTCCCATCGCCAATCCCGGGGAAGCCGCGTTGATGGCGGTGGCGCAGCCGGCGGCGACCGAAGCTCTGTTCTTTGTCGCTGACGGCACGGGCGGGCATGCCTTTGCCAAGACGCTGGCGGAACACAACCGCAATGTCGCCAAATGGCGGGCAATTGAGCGCAAGCGCAGCGCAGCGCAATAAGGAATTCCGATGACCATAGCCTCCATGACCGGTTTTGCCCGGACCCAGGGAACCGCCGGCAATCTTGCATGGGTTTGGGAGATGCGCAGCGTCAATAACCGCGGCCTTGACCTGCGGTTGCGCCTTCCCAGCGGCTTTGAGGCGCTGGACCAGCCGGTGCGCAAGCTGGCGAGCGGCGCTTTCGCCCGCGGCAGCGTCTCGCTGAACCTCCAGGTTCAACGCGCCAGGCCGGCCGCCAGCTATCGGATCAACGAAGAGTGGCTGGCAACGGTATTGAACCGCGCCCGGTTGCTGTTGTTGCGAGGCGACGCAGCGGAATATGCGCCGATCCGTCCGGACGGCCTGCTGGCCTTGCGCGGCGTCATCGAGGCGGCGGAGGAATCCGCCGATCTGGTGCTGGAGGCGGAGGCGCAGGGCGAGATCATGGCCGGCGCGGAGGCGGCGGTGATGGCATTGTTGCAGGCGCGCGCGGACGAGGGGTTGGCCTTGCTCGCCATCCTGACCGGCCACCTGGACCAGATCGCGCTGCTGACGGCAGCCGCGCGCGCCACGGCGGCTACGCAGCCGGAGGCAATCCAGGCGCGGCTGTTGCGTGCCGTCGGTGATGTCGTTGCCAACAACACGGCTTTGCCCGAGGAGCGAATCGCGCAAGAAGTGGCGTTGCTAGCGGCCAAGGCCGATGTGCGGGAGGAGTTGGACCGGCTCGAAGCGCATATCGCCGCCGGCCGGGAGTTGATTGCCAAGGGCGAGCCGTGCGGGCGCAAGCTGGAATTCCTGGCGCAGGAATTCAACCGCGAGGCCAATACGCTTTGCAGCAAGTCTCAGGATATCGAGCTGACCCGCATCGGGCTCGACCTGAAGGCCACGATTGACCAGGTGCGGGAGCAGGTCGCGAACGTCGAATAGGGTATTGTAACGCCATGGACGCTGTCCTCCGCCGCCGCGGCTTGATGCTGGTGTTGTCGTCGCCATCGGGCGCCGGCAAGACCACGATTGCGCGCCGCATGTTGAAAGACGACGCTAACCTCAGCATGTCCGTTTCGGCGACGACACGCTCGAAACGGCCGGGTGAAGTGTCCGGCGTCGACTATCATTTCGTGGACAAAACCGATTTCAACCTGATGCTGAACCGCGGCGAATTGCTGGAGCATGCCCGCGTTTTCTCCAATTACTACGGCACGCCGCGCGGCCCGGTCGAAAAGGCTTTGAGCAGCGGGCGCGACATGCTGTTCGACATCGACTGGCAAGGAACGCAGCAACTGCGCGAGGCGGCGCGCGAGGATTTGGTTTCGGTGTTCATCCTGCCGCCCTCGACCCGGGCGCTCGAAGAACGGCTGGCCAAACGCGCCCAGGACCCGCCGGAAGTGGTGGCCGAGCGCATGGGCAAGGCGGCGGACGAAATGAGCCACTGGCCCGAGTACGACTATGTCATCGTCAACGCCGACCTGGAAGCCAGCGTGCGCCAGGTCAAGGCCATCCTGACCGCCGAACGCGCCCGCCGCGACCGGCTGGTGGGCCTGGGCGAGTTCGTGCGGGGCTTACGCGCCGGCCATTGAAGCCGGCGTCGTTTGACGGTCCTAAAAGCCTGTAACGTGTCAGAACGGCGTCGTGTCGATGAAGGCCGGGCGGGCCGCCATCCGCGCATGCCATTTGGCCAACTTGGGGTGGGCGGGCCGCCAATCCTCGCCGGTCATCCGCAATAGATGGAAGTCCAGCGCCACCGCCACCAGAATGCGGGCGAGGCTGATTTCTTCGGCGGCCAATTCATCGACCCGACGCTCCAGTTCGGCCAGGCATCGGCGCTGGCGTTCCGCTTCCAGGGCGACGAAGCTGGGCGAGCGTTCGCCATCCGGACGCCGGTTGTCGCGGCCCCGCCAGGCGATGGAATCGAGAAACGCATGAGCAAATCCGTCCAGCGCCTTTTCCGGCCAGCGCGACCGTCCAGCCAGCGATGCGCCGCCGCCGAATTGGTCGAGGTATTCGCAGATCGTCCCGGATTCGACCAGCACCAGCCCTTTGTCCGGCCCTTCATCGACGCTCAGGGTTGGCACTTTTCCCGTCGCGCTGATTGCCAGCACCTCATTCTGAGGCGTCCGGATTTGCGCATGAATTTCGGTAATGTCGTCGATCAGCCCGCGCTCGCGGGCAACGATGCGGGCCTTGCGGGCAAACGGCGACGTGGGCGTGTGGTAGAGCGTCATCTGATGCATGAGAGTGCATTCCGTTAGGGTTTTGTTGCAATAAACGACGGCCGGGCCGTCATGCGTGCATACCAGTCCGCTAGGCGCGGACGGGTGGGGCGCCAGTCCAGGTCGGGGAAGCGGAACAGGCTGTAATCCAGACAGATCGCCAAAAGAATGCGGCTGTGGCTGATTTCCGCCGCCGACAGTTCTTCAACACGTTGCTCCAGGTCGTCGAAGCATCGTTCGGCGCGTTCGAATTCATAGGCGATGAAGGGGCGGAACTGGAATTCCTCCGGCTTGCGGAACTCCCGCGTGCGCCATGCGATCGCATCCATCAGGGAATGGGCGTAGGCATCCAACGCCCGCTCCGCCCAGCGCTCAGGGCCAGCGGCGGGCATCAGCGGCGGGGCGTCGCCAATGGTGTCCAGGTACTCGCAAATCAGCGTCGACTCTACCATGACGATTCCCTGGTTCAGGCCATCGTCGACGACAAGGGCAGGCACTTTGCCGGTCGGACTGTGCAGCAGAACCTCATTCTCCGGCGTCCGGACGGTGACGGCAACTTGTCGGACGTGGTTTTGGATGCCGCGTTCGATAATCTCAATTCTGGCTTTGCGGGCGAACGGGGAAGTCGGCCCGTACAGCAGCGTGGCTTGGTGCATCTTCTCGTGTCCCGTTACGGTGTGTTGCCGCGGTCTTCGCGCCAGAGGTCTAGCTTTTCTTGGACGACGCGGTCGGAAAAGCTGAATAGCATGGCGTCGCGGCTGGCCCGGTGCCGGCGCCAGGCCCAACTGGGGGCGACCATGACGTCGCCTTGGGCCCAACGGAAGGTTTGGCCGGCGAACTCGCTTTCGCCCTCGCCCTCGGCCACGCAGAACACCGTTGCGTCCGTGGCGCGGTATGGCTGGCTTTCGAAGCCTGCCGGGAAGGACTGCAGGTAGGCCGCCATAGTCGGCATGGCATAGTCGCCGGTCATCGGGTTCGCATAGCGCAGGCGGCGGCCATGGCAGGAATCCAGCCGCGCCGCTGCAACCGCCGATTTCGAGCGATTATATGGATAGTGGAAGATCGGCGAGGTCAGCGCCGCCGGCGCTTCGTCCGGCAGCATGGCGTTGCCGTATTGCGCCAGCGTTTCGCCTGTCGGCACTGTCGGCTTTTGCGCTTTGGCTGTGGACCGTTCGGCAAAGCTGGCGTCCAGGGTTTGGATGATCGGAATATCCAGACCATCCAGCCACACGACCGGCCCGTCGCCAGCATTGCCGTGATCGTGCCAGCCCCAGGTCGGGGTAATGACAAAGTCGCCAGGGGCCATAGTCACCCGCTCGCCGGCAACCGTGGTATAGCCGCCCTCACCCTCGATCAGGAAGCGCAAGGCGGTTTGGCTATGGCGATGCGCCGGCGCGATTTCGCCCGGCATCACCAATTGCAGGCCGGCGTAGAGAGAGGTCGTGGCCTTGCTCTGCCCCTTCAGGCCGGGATTTTCCAGCACCAGGACCCGGCGTTCGGCTTCCTCGGCGGTGATCAGGCTGCCGGAAGCCAGCACGTGTGGGCGCGCTGCGGCATAGGACCAGTGCGCCGGCTGGCATGATGATGCCGGTTGCGGCGTTACCAGGCCGGCCATGACCTCCCAGAGCGGGGTCATCGATTGCGGGGCGATGGCCTGATAGAATGCGGCGCGCTCGGCGGCGGTTTCAGCGTTGGCGGCCATGGGCGGTGATCCTCCCGGTTATCGGAATTCTGTCGCCAGCCTAGCAGACGGACACACCAGGCGGTAGGCCCGGTTGCGGTGCGCGCGTCTATGCCAGTGCAAGCTTGCTAGCGCCATATCGAGACAGGTTACGCGACCGGTCCGGCGTGGTAGCGTTGGGCGTCTGTCCGCTCATCCAGGGGCCACGCGCCGATGCGGCCCATAATCCTTGTCCTGTTGGCGTGCGGCTTCTTTGCCAGCACCAACGTCGTCGCCCGCCTGGTGGCGGAGACGCAGGCCGCGCATCCGATTCATCCGTTGGTCATTACCTTCGGCCGCTATGTCACCGGTTTTCTTTTGACGGCGCCCGTACTAGCGACGCGCTTTGCCAGCCCGGTCTCGCGGGTTCCGTGGCTGTATTTGCTGCGCAGCGGCGGCGGCGTTACGTCCGCAACCTGCATCTTTATCGGCGTCGCCTATCTTCCGGTCGCGGACGTCACGGCGATTTCTTACGCCAGTCCCTTTTTCGCGTTGATCCTGGCGGCTGTCTTTTTGGGCGAGCGGGTGCGGTGGCTGCGGTGGGCGGCGGTGGCGCTGGGGTTTGCCGGCGCGCTGCTGATCACGCGGCCGACGCCCGAGACCTTTCAGGTGATGGCGCTGGTGCCATTTGCTGCGGCGTTGGCGATGGGGGTGGAGGTGACCTGCGCCCGCTACATCGCCCAGCGCGACGCTGTCGGTACCGCAATGGTCTATACCAACGGCTTTGGCCTGGTGTTGTCGGCGCTGCTGATGCCGTTCGTCTGGACCGAACCGACTTGGCACCAGGCCGGCCTGATTTTCCTGATCGGCGCGCTGACCGTCAGCGGCCAGGCGTTGATGATTGCCGGCATGGCCAAGGGCGAAGCCAGCCTACTGGCGCCGTTGTTCTATTCCACCCTTGTCTACGCGGCGGTATTCGCCTGGCTGGCATTCGGCGAGGTGCCGGTAGCATGGACCTGGGCCGGCGCTGCGCTGATCATGGCGAGCGGTATTTGGCTGGCAAGGAGCAATCGAAAATGACGGGCGACATGCTGAAACGGCTGGCGGCGCGGCCGCAGGCGCCGCTCGGTCAAGACCGGGCTACCCCTTTGGACCGCGCCGGACGGCTATCGACAGATCTCGGCATCGATCTGTGGCTGAAGCGGGACGACCTTGCCGGCCTTGGCATGGGTGGCAACAAAGTGCGGCAGTTGGCGTTCTACCTGGGAGCGGCCAGGGCCGAGGCGGCGGACTCCATCCTTATCACCGGCGCAGTCCAATCCAACTTTGCCCGCACCGCCGCGGCTGCCGGGGCGCGGCTGGGGATGAGCGTGCACCTGCAACTGGAGGATCGGGTGCCGTCCGACGATCCGCTCTACCGGACCGGCGGGAACGTGTTTTTGGACGGCTTGTTCGGCGCGGAAACCCGGTCTTATCCGCATGGCGAAGACGAGGCCGGCGCCGACCGCGCCTTGGTGGCCTGGGCGGATGAATTGCGGGCGGCCGGGCGAAGACCGTATGTCATCCCATTGGGGCCGGGCCACCCGCCGCTTGGCGCGCTGGGCTATTGCCAGGCGGCGGCAGAAGTGCTGGCGCAGGATAGTGGGCACATGGTGCATGTTATAGCTTCTGGCAGCGGCGCCAGCCATGCCGGGCTGTTGTTCGGCTTGCGCGCGCTCGACCGCCAGGACCCGGTCCTGGGCATCTGCGTTCGCCGCTCGGCCGGGGCGCAAATACCGCGCCTGTTCGACCGTTGCCGCGAGATCGGCGAATTGCTGGGCATGCAGAACCCGGTGCATGAAGACGATATCGCGCTGTTCGATGATAGCCTCGCACCTGGTTATGGACGGCTGAGCTTTGCGGTAGCGGAGGCGATCATGACGATGGCCTCGCGCGAAGGCGTTGCACTGGACCCAGTCTATACCGGCAAGGTGTTCGCCGGTCTGATGGCGCTCCGCCGCCGCCATATCCTGCCCGACGGTGAGCGCGTGTGCTTCTGGCATACGGGCGGCGTGCCGGCGCTGTTCGCCTATCAGAACCTGTGGCGGGAGTTTTTATCGAAGTAGCCGCCGATGGCGGCCCAACCGGCTCTGGGCAGAACGGTAAACGTCGGTTAGCATTCTGTCAGAAGTCCGTTCTACTGTTGAGGTCTGTCTTATGCGCATCACCGGTTGCGAAATCTTGCACTGCAACGCCGGCTGGCGGGATTTTTCGTTTCTGAAGCTCGCCACCGATGATGGCATCACCGGCATTGCCGAGTACAACGAGTGTTATGGCTCGCCCGGTCTGTCGGTGGTGATCAGGCGGCTGGTGGAACGCATCGTCGGCATGGACGCGATGGCGCACGAGCGGGTGCACCAGATGCTCTACGCCATGACCCGCCAGGCGCCGGGCGGCGTCAACCAGCAGGCGATCGCTGCGATTGAGAACGCGCTGCTCGACATCAAGGGCCAGGCGCTAAATGCGCCGGTCTACGACCTGCTGGGCGGGGCGATGCGCACGGAAATCCCGGTCTATTGGAGCCATTGCGGCACCTATCTCCTCAACCCCGAAATGGCGGACCAGATCGGCCAGCCGGCAATCCGCAAGGTCGACGACCTTGTGGCGCTGGGGCGGCGGGTGCGCGATGCGGGTTTCAAGGGGTTGAAGACCAACATCTTTCTGTTCGATCACGAGCGGGAAACCGCCAGCCTGCACATGCCGGGCTTTGGCCGGTCGCCCGGCTGGCCGGCGCTGCATGCGACCCCGGCGCTGGTCGATGCGCTGCGGGAGGAGTTGGCTGCGTTGTCCGAAGGCGCCGGGCCGGAAATGGGCATCCGCCTCGACCTGAACTTCAATTTCAAGCCGGAAGGCTATCGCCTTATTACGACCGGGCTGGATGACCTGGGCCTGACCTGGATCGAGATCGACCTGTACGACCCGAAAGCGCTGGCCGCGATCCGCGAGAGGGTCGCCACGCCCATTGCATCTTGCGAGTCGTTGTTCGGCCTGCGCGAGTTCCGCCCGTTCTTCGAGCAGGCCAGCATGGATGTCGCTATCATCGACCTGCCCTGGAACGGCACCTGGCTCGGAGCCAAAATCGCGGCGATGGCGGAAGCCTATGAGATCAACTGCGCGCCGCACAATTTCTACGGCAACCTCTCCAGCCTGATGAGCGCGCATTTCTGCGCCGCCATTCCGAACTTCCGGGTGATGGAGATCGACATCGACGATATCCCCTGGAAAAACGACATCATCACCTGGGCGCCGGACATCCGGAACGGCGCGGTGCAACTGCCGCCGGGGCCGGGCTGGGGCGCCAAGCTGAACGAGGACGTGATCGCGGCGCATCCGCCGAAGTTCGTTAAGGCGGACTGAGCCGCGGGTACTCTAGGGTTCACCAACCTATTTCACCCTGAGCCCGTCGAAGGGTATCTTTCATCCCGGCACTCGGACCCTTTGACGGGCTCAGGGTGAAAACAATTTGGAGCTAAACATGGCAATCGGCATCGGCCTCGGCATGGCGGAGTTTCCGTTTTCGTCGGCCAAGGCGTTTTGGAAATGGGTGGAGATGTGCGAGGCGGGCGGGATCGATTCGATCTGGCAGACCGACCGGCTGGTCTCGCGCGTGCCCTTCCTGGAGACCATGAGCACGATGGCGGCGCTGGCCGGCGCGACCGACCGGCTGAAATTCGGCATGAATGTCGCCAGCGTCGCGTTGCGCGACCCGCTGTTGCTGGCCAAGCAGTGTGCGACGGTGGATTTCCTCTCGGACGGGCGCATCCTGCCGGCGTTCGGCGTCGGCTCGCCGGTGGCGGCGGATTGGCCGGCGACTGGGCGCTCGCCGCAGGGCTCCGGCAAGATCGCCGACGAGGCGCTGGACCTGATCGCCGCGCTCTGGACCCAGGAGAAAGTCACCTACCAGGGCGAGCACTTCCAATACACCGACGCGACGATTGCGCCCCGCCCGGTCAACAAGAACATTCCGCTGTGGATCGGCGGCTCGTCGAAGGTGGCGATCCGGCGGACGGCGCGCATCGGCACCGGCTGGCAGGCCGGCGCGGAGAGCCCGGCGCAGGTCGCCCCGGTCATCGAGGCGATCAAGGCGGCGGTGAAGGAAAACGGTCGCAAGATCGACGACGATCACTACGGCACCGGCTTCTATTTCCGCTTTGGCGGCTGGGAGGACGGGCCGCTGCCCTATCTGGTGAAGAACATCCAGCAACGCACCGGCCGCGATCCGAAATACGCCTTTGCGGTCGGGAGCGGCGCGGATATCTGCGCCCGCATCGAAGAATACATCGCCGCCGGCGTCTCCAAATTCGTGCTGCGCCCGACGGGCAGCAGCGACCAGGAACTGATGGACCAGACCCAACGCCTGATCGAGGAGGTCATTCCGGCGTTCGAGGGGCGGTAGGGGTGCGCATCAAAACGGAATATAGTCCGGGTGGGCCTGCAGCGCCTGCCAGTGGACCTCCACGTCTTCCTTCAGCAGTTCGCGGGTAATCCCCGCG
>JAYPXD010000065.1:13997-15398 GCA_038135395.1 Alphaproteobacteria bacterium
TCTGAGGAGCAGCGCGTATCGTAGGGCATCCCTCGATACGGCCCTCCGGGCCTACTCGGGATGAGAGCGTTGGGTGGGGGCTTCAGAACGGAATGTAGTCCGGGTGGGCCTGCAGCGCCTGCCAGTGCACCTCGACATCTTCCTTCAGCAGTTCGCGGGTAATCCCCGCGACCAGCATCTCCACCGTCAGGCGCAGCGTGCTGATCGAGCAGCCGCTGGGGCCGAAGGACATGGTCGGGCCAAAGGAGAAATCGTGGATGCGGGAGAGCCAGGGGGCAGCTCCTGCCTCCCTCTCCATGAAGCAGAAATTGCGATCCAGATAGGGATAGCGGGCCAGCCGCTCGTTCCGCTCATGCTCCGGCGGCTGGTAGGCGTCGCGCCAGAGCAGCACCCGGTCGGCGAACGGGGCCAGTTCCCGGCGGGCGGTCAGGTCCTGGTCGTGGCCGGTGCAGGCGATGACGAAATCGGCGGTGAAGGGGCCTTTCGCGGTCTCGGCGACGACGCGCCCGTCCACCTCGCGCGCATCCAGCCAGTTGGCGCTGGTGTGCAGGTGGACCCTCGGCAGCGACGAGACCGCCTGCCAGGTGTTCGGTGGCATCGCCATCCGCGTTTCCAGCACATAGGTGATGAAGCGCCAGCGCCATTCATCGTCCAACTCGTGGCAATGGCGGAGGAACCCTGCGCTCATCACCCAGCGATAGACCTGCTGGCGGCGGATCGTGTCGCGCCGGCAGAACATGTGCACCGACTCCGCCCCGGCCTTGAGCGCAGCGATGGCGTTGTCGCCGCCGGACGCGCCGATGCCCAGCACCGCCACGGTCTTGCCCTGGAGCGCGGCGAAGTCGATGGGGTCGGCGGCCTGGGCGCGCAGATGCTGCGGCAGCGCCTCCAGATAGGGCGGCATCCACCAGCGGCCGGTGCCGTCATGGCCCGTCGCCAGCACCAGCCGGCGACAGACGAGGCGCTCCTCGTCAGCGGGCGTGCGGACGGTCAGTTCCAGGCCGGCGGGGTGGGGGTGGATGCCCGTCAGTTCGGTCCGGTTGCGGATCGGCAGGTTCAGCACTTTGCGGATCCAGACCAGATAGGCGGTCCAAAGCGGCAACGGCGCCAGGTCGATCGAATCCCAGGATGCATCGCCGTAGGCGGCGCGGTGCCAGGCCTCATAGGTCAGGTTGGGCAGGCCCTGGTCCGGCCCCGGATAATGCTTGGGCGAGCGGATTTCCGGCATGCGCGCGAAATCGTGCCAGACGCCCTCCCGGTCCTGCATCGCCTTGTCGATCAGGAGGAAATTATCGACGCCCTCCCGCCGCAACAGGCCGCCGACCGCGAGCCCGGCCTGTCCGGCGCCGGCTATCACGACATTGTAGACATGCGCCCTGTCCGGCGAGGTCTTGGGCGGCA
>JAYPXD010000066.1:0-3982 GCA_038135395.1 Alphaproteobacteria bacterium
CTTCTACGCCCATCAGCACCGGCGCGCCGCTGTCCAAGGTCTCGCGGGCGCCGGCCAGAACCTCGCTGAACAGGGTGATCTCAACCATGCCGGTCGAATCCGAAAGCTGGACGAAGGCATAGCGGTTACCGCGGGCGTTCGAGCGCTCTTGCCGGCCCAGCACGACGCCGGCAATCTTGGCATGGCCATCGCCGCGGGCGCGTTCCGCCAGATTGGCGATGCGGGTGACGCGCAGGCGTTTCAGCAGTTCGCCATATTCATCCAGCGGATGCGCCGACAGGTAAAAGCCGATGGCGTCACGCTCCCGTTCCAGCATATCGAGCAGGTTCCAGGGCTCGACGTCGGGCAGCTTCGGCAGCGTGGTTTCATCCTCGACGTCGCCGAACAGGTTGACCTGGGACGAGGCGGCTTCCTGCTGCAGCAACTGGCCATGACGCAGGGTGATATCCAGGCCGGCGAACATGCGCGCCCTGTCTTTGAAGAAGATATCGAACGCGCCGGCCTGGCAGAGCTGCTCCATGGCGCGTTTGTTCAACGCGCGCGCCTCCAGCCGGCGGGTAAAGGCGAAAATGTCGGCAAAGGGGCCGCCTGCCGCACGCTCCCGCACGATGGCTTCACAGGTCGGACGGCCCAGATTCTTGATCGCGCCCAAGGCATAGCGGATGGCGCGCGCGGGTTCGTCGCCATCGCCTGGCGCGAGTTCGACCGAAAAGGCCACTTCGGACTGGTTGACGCTCGGCGGCAACAGCTCGATGCCCAGCCGGTCCAGGTCGCGCTTGAACTGGGCGAGCTTATCCGTGTTGCCCATGTCGAGCGTCATCAGCGCCGCCATGAACTCCACCGGGTAATTCGCCTTCAGGTACGCCGTTTGATAGGCAATCAGGGCATAGGCGGCAGCGTGGGATTTGTTGAAGCCATAGCCGGCGAACTTGTCGACCAGGTCGAAAATATCGTTGGCCTGCCTTTTATCGACTCCCCGTTCGTCTGCGCCAGCGACGAAAATTTCGCGCTGCTTCGCCATCTCCTCCTTAATCTTCTTACCCATAGCGCGGCGCAGCAAGTCAGCGCCGCCCAGCGAATAGCCCGCCAGGATCTGGGCGATCTGCATCACCTGCTCCTGGTAGATGATGATGCCGTAGGTTTCCTTCAGCACCGGCTCCAGCAGCGGGTGCAGATAGTCCGGCTTCTCTTGGCCGTGCTTGCGGGCGATGTAGGAAGGGATGTTCTCCATCGGCCCTGGCCGGTAGAGCGACACGACGGCGATGATGTCCTCAAACTCGGTCGGCTTCAGCTTGCGCAGCATGTCGCGCATGCCGCTGCCTTCCAACTGGAACACGCCGGCGGTCTCGCCCGAGCCCAGCAGTTGGAACGTGGCTTTGTCGTTCAGCGGCAGCTTCAGCAGGTCGATATCGATGCCGCGTTTGGCGATGAACTCCACCGCCTTCTGCAGCACGGTCAGCGTTTTCAGGCCGAGGAAGTCGAACTTCACCAGCCCCGCAGTCTCGACATATTTCATGTTGAACTGTGTGACTGGCATCTCCGAGCGCGGATCGCGGTAGAGCGGCACCAGTTCGTGTAAGGGGCGATCGCCGATCACGACGCCGGCGGCATGGGTCGAGGCGTGGCGGTAGAGGCCCTCCAGTTGCAGGGCGATATCCAGCAGGCGCGCTACATCCTCGTCCTTCGAGCGCTCCTCGCGCAGTTGCACCTCGCCGTCGATAGCCTGTTGCAGCGTCACCGGGTTCGCCGGGTTGTTCGGCACCAGCTTGCAGATGCGGTCGACCTGGCCGTAGGGCATGCCCAGCACACGACCGACATCGCGCAGTGCGGCGCGGGCCTGCAGCTTGCCGAAGGTGATGATCTGGGCGACCCGGTCCTCACCGTATTTGCGACGGACATGGTCGATGACTTCGTCGCGGCGGTCCTGACAGAAATCGACGTCGAAGTCCGGCATGGACACGCGTTCCGGGTTAAGGAAGCGCTCGAACAGCAGGCCCCATTTCAGTGGGTCGAGGTCGGTGATTTTGAGCGCCCACGCCACCACCGAGCCCGCGCCGGAGCCGCGGCCCGGACCGACCGGGATATCCCGCTCCTTTGCCCATTTGATGAACTCGGACACGATCAGGAAGTAGCCGGGAAAACCCATCTGCGTGATGACGCCAAGCTCGAACTCCAGGCGTTCGCGATAGGGTAGGGCAAGCCTCTGCTTTTCTTCATCGCCGATGCCCGGCGGAAAAACGTGGTGCGCCAGCCGCTCTTCCCGGCCGTGGGGCGCCGGCGCCGCCATTTGGGCGGGTTCGGCGCGGCCCGCCCCGGCGCTAAACGCCGGCTGGATCGGATTTTGGGGGTGGGGCATGTGAGCGCAACGTTGCGCGACGACGATCGTATTAGCCAGCGCCTCCGGCAGGTCGGCGAACAATTCCGCCATTTCCGCAGGCGATTTCAGGTAGTGCTCCGGGGTCAAACGGCGGCGATCGTCTTCATCCAGCTTTTTACCGGCGGCGATGCAGATCAACGCATCATGCGCTTCGTGATGCTTGCGTTCCGGGAAAAAGACATCGTTGGTGGCGACCAACGGCAAATTTCGGTCAGAAGCAATCTTGAGCAACGCCGGTTCCGAGCGCAGCTGTTCCGGCAATCCATGGCGCTGGACTTCCACGTAGAGGCGACCGTCGAACAACTGTTGCAACCGGTCGAGCAACTGGTCAGCGGCCTTTTGCTGGCCAGCCAAAACCAGCCTGCCCAATGGCCCGTCATGTCCGCCAGTGAAGGAGATGACGCCATCGGTGCGGCCATCCAGATCGTCCCAGGTCAGCTTGGGCTCACCCTCGTCGCCGCTTTCCAGGAACGCTTGGCTGATCAGGCTCATCAGGTTGAGATAGCCTGTTTCGTTTTGGGCGAAGACCGGCAGGTAGGCGACTGCTTTCCCGCCTTTTTCCACCATCGGCAAAAGGGTGCCGATCACCGGTTGCACCCCTGCGTCGGCAGCCGCCATTGCAAATTCTAAGGCGCCGAACAGGTTGGCGGTATCGGTGACAGCGACGGCGGGTAACCCGGCGGCGGCGGTGCGCTTCACCAGGTCTTTCAGGTGCACCGCTCCCTCCGACATGGAATAGGCGGAGTGAACGCGCAGATGGATGAATGCAGGCTGGGTCATGGCTCCATTACGCACGCGATTCGGCCAGGGAATCGAGGTGGCCAGAACGCGAACAGCGCGCAAATGTGTGGGCGGTTCTGTGGCTAACTGTTGAACGGATTCTGCAACGTAGTGCCCTCGATGGTCAGGCCGTACCGCATATCCTCCGAATACAACGTCTTGCACCCGGAGAGGACCGCTGCCGCCCAGATACTGGCATCGTAGATAATCAGTTGGTACCGTTCCGCCAGAGTCATCGTTTTAGCCTGGAGAGGCTCCGTCAGGGGCACGACATGGCAGGCTTGCATGACAATCCCGCGCCATCGTTGAATCTCGCCCCACGGCATGCGCAGTTTCTGGCGGGCCGAATTTGTAAGTTCATTCAAAACCTGAACGCTTACAAATCCACCTGCCAATATAGACCTGGTAGCTGCAGAACCGTGCCGTGAACCGGTCTCAATAACATAGTACAGGATGCTCGTGCCGAAGAACGAACTCAACGACGTCCGCTTTCGTCGTAAACTTCTTCACGGTTGAACTTCCAACCTGTTGAAACAGCTTCAGTATTGGCCTGAATCCAGGTGATCTGATCTTTCAACGAGACAGGCACTTCCAACTCGATGGTATTCGGCCCCTTACGCGATAACGTCCCCTCATCCCCTTCCTTCAACCCCAGTTCCTCAACAATCTCGGTGGGAATGCGGAAGGCGAGGCTGTTGCCCCATTTCGAAACGCGCATGGCTGAAGGCTTCTTATCAAAGAGCCCAGCTATATATCATTCACCCGAAAATTTCACCGAAATGATATCCAGGCCAGGCCTCGCTCCAGCCCGGATATCCATCAAAC
>JAYPXD010000066.1:3992-7736 GCA_038135395.1 Alphaproteobacteria bacterium
CTAGATCACCTCGGCCGGTCGCCGCGGACCATGGTGCGGTACAGCTTGCGATGCTCGCTCATGTCATAGTCGGAGCCGGCTTTGTGCAGGGCCGCCCGGTTATCCACCACCAGCAGGTCGCCCAGCGTCCAGTTGTGGGTGTAGGTGACATCGTCGGTGATGATCTCCTGTAGCAGTTCCTTCAGGAAATCCTGGGTCTGGTAAGGGTCCAAACCAGTCACAGTCTCGGTCTTGCCCTGGTGGAACCAGATCGCTTTGGCGCCGGTGTCCGGATGGGTCCGCACCAGCGGGTGCATCATCAATGGCTCGGCGAGGCGAGCCTGCTCGGCGACGGTATCGGGATTGCCGAAGGCCAGCCGTGCGCTGCTGATGCGCTGGTTGGCGGTCTGCATGCCATCCAACTGAGCCCGCCGCTCCGCCGGCAACGCCTCATAGGCCGCACGCATATTGGCGACGGAGGTGCCGCCACCCTTCGACGGGATCGCGACGGCGTAGAGGCAGGTGAATTTCGGCGGCAATTCTTTGTTGGTATGGTCCGTGTGCCAGGTGGCGTTCTTCGGCACCTTGGCCTGTTCGCCTTTGCTGTTCTTCTCGAAATTGTCGAGAATGCTGACCATCGGCACGCCGGGGGCGAGGTTGGTCTTGATCTGGTCCGGCATCAACTCGCCGAATTGCTCCATCGCGGCGGCAAACTGTGCCGGATCAAGGTGCTGATCTTTGAACACCACCGCAATGTTATCGACGATGGCGTCATAGAGCGCCTGTCGCGTCTCGGCGTCCAACGGCTTGGTCAGATCGACGCCGGTAATGATTGCGCCGATTTTCGGCTTCACCGGGGTGATGGTGAAGGATTGCTTGGCAGTTGGCTTGGTCATGATGTTCATGGCGGAAATCCTCCGATAGCAATGATGGGTTCCGTATGTCTCACCCTGGGCCTGTCGCAGGGGTGCTGGCAAGTCACTTTGCGACCGTTCGACTGACGTGATGCGCGAGCAGCAGGCGCAACTACTCTGCCGCCCGCAGCTGCACCGGAGGCGCCGCAATGCCTTCCTGTTCGCAACTGTTGGCCACGTCCTGGACGGTGGCGCGCTGCACATCGCGGCGGAAGCGCAGGTCATCGAATGGCAGGCCGCGGTGCAGGGTGCAACGGTTGTCCCACATCACCAGGTCGCCGACGCGCCAACGGTGCACATGCGTGAACTGGCGTTGGGTGGCGTGCGCCAACACCTCGTCGATCAGCGCTCGCGCCTCCCGGTCCTCCATGCCGACGATATGTCCGGCATGCGAGGCGACATAAAGATTTTTGCGGCCTGTCTGCGGCACGGTCCGCACCATAGTTTGCGGCACAGCGCTGACGGCCTGCCGTTCGCCCTCCTGCCAATCGGTGTAGCCCATGCGCTCACGGGAATAGACCAGAGAGTGCTCGGCCACCAACCGGCTGAGGCGGGTCTTCATGGCGTCATCGACCGCATCGTAGGCAGCGCGCAGGTCGGCAAAGGCCGTCTGGCCGCCCACCGGCGGAATCTCCCGCGCATACAGCAGCGAGGCCAGCGCGGGGACATATTTGAACGAAGAGTCCGTATGCCAGAGGCGGTTGCCCAGTTGCAGCCGCCGCAACCGGTCGCTCTCCGCCAAAATTTCGTTGTTTGGTCCCAGATTGGAGACATCGGCGATGTCATCGCGGATGCGCAGCTTATGGTCGGAGACGGCCTTTTTCAGGACCGAATGATCCATCGGACCGAATTGCCCGGCGAAGGCGACGTGCGCCTCCTGCGTCAGCGCCTGGTCCGGAAACACCAGCACGGCGTACTGCCAGAACGCAGCCTTGATCTCGTCAATCTGGCCGGGTTCCAGCGCGGCAAGGTTGACGTCATAGACTTCGGCGACGAAGTCGTCATTTACGGGCTGTATTGTAATGGCCATGGCGGGTCCTCCTGTCGGGACCAGCCTAGGCCAAACAATCGCTGACGCGAAGTCTATTCCGCTGCGGCCAAGCCTGATCTTCTGGCTATCAGCGACGCCGCCCTACTGCCATCAGCCCAGCGACCGCCAGGCCGGCGAGACCAAGTACGCCGGGTTCGGTCACCGATGCTTCGGTTCCGGTGAACGTCAATTCTGCATAATCCAGTGCAAAAAGGTCGACGGTATTCGTTAGCCCAGAGCCATCGATCATAAAGCTCAAAACGCCCGACGATCCCGCCGTTAGGAATGAGGCGACGTCGAAGGTGTGATGCTTTACGGTTTCTTCGACCGCGCCGCCGCTGGAGACGCCCGTCGCTAAGGCGAGGAAGTCACCCAGTGCCACAGAATTCGCGGTCACCGCCGCAAAGCCGAATCCGTTGCCGTCGCCGCTACGGCGTCCGACCGAGCCGGACTGTACGATCACCGTGGCGGCGTCGATGGACGAAAGGCCGGTCGCGTCCCAGGCGAAGTTAAATGTGAACTTGAAGCCATTGAATGGCGTTTGGGTCGATGCGTCTGTGCCCGCGGCGTCGACATAGGCGCCAGGCGCAATGTAGGTGCCAAGGTCGGGCGTATATACGTCACCGACATTGCAGTCTCCACCACAACGCACACCGCCAAACCCGTCGTCCCCGCCGATGTTGATGGTGACAGCGCCCGCCGTTGCCGAAAGCCCGACAAGAAACGCAAACGCGGAAAAATAACATAACACAGTATTGCGCATAGTCATTGACAGTCTCTCCGATGATATTGTTTACGAGCTTAGGAGAAATTTGCCATACATACGCAAGCTCTGCAAGCATCTACCAACCGCTCGCCAGCCGCTCCAGCCTGATCTTCTGCACGTAGGCCGCCAGGTCGCCGAGTTTGTCCAGGTCGCGCTTCAGGCTCGCCTCGCGCGGCGGGAGCGCGACGCCCGACGCTTCCACCAGCGCGCCATAGTCCATCTGCCAGGCGCGGGAGCGGTTGCGGATATCGAGCAGCAATTGCTCCGCCCGTGCCGAGCCCGGCCCGGCCGCCACCGCCAGCCCCGCCAACGCCTTCAGCCCGTCCCGCGCCGCAACCAGCGCACCGAAGGCAGCGCCATGCTCGCCGAGGTCGCCGCCGCTGGCCTCCTTCAGCGCATCCAATTCTGCCGCCATGCCGCCGAACCGGCTGCCGAGATTGACCAGGTCCTCATGGTCCCGCATCGGCTTGCCCAGCAGGTCATAGCCTTCGCCCTCCGGCCCCAGCATTGCGTCCGCCTCCACCCTGACGCCATTCAGCCTGAGCCCGCAATGCGAGGACGGCTTCAGGTAGTCGACATTGCCGCCCGGCACATACCCCAGCCCTTCAGCGCCCTTCGGCACGAGAAAGATGCTGTAGCGCTTCACCCCGTTCTCGACCGAGGTGATCGCCAGCACGGCAATTACCGTCGCCTGCGGCCCCTGGGTCAGGTAGCTTTTCTCGCCATAGAGCCGCCAGCCGTCGCCATCCCGCTCCGCGCGCGTGGTCAGGAGCTTGGGATGCGCGCCGACCTTTGGTTCGGAGATCGAGACCGCCATCCGCACCTCGCCCCGGGCCAGCGCCGGTAGATAGCGCTGCCGTTGCTCGTCATTGCCGAGCCTGTTGATGACAAAGCCGGCATTGTGAAGGTGCCCTTGCCAGATTGAGCCAACGCCGACATTCCGTGCGGTGCGCACAAACCCATCGACCGCAGCAATTTGCGTCGCCGGGTCGATGGGCGTGCCGCCGAACTTCTCTGGCGTGGAGAGCGCGAGGAGCCCTTCATCGGCCATGGCC
>JAYPXD010000066.1:7746-8327 GCA_038135395.1 Alphaproteobacteria bacterium
TCCGAGAGGAGGGCGAGGTGCTTCTCGGCGAAAGCTTTGGCGCGGGCGGGCCAGTCGGTGGTCATACTCTCGTTCCTTGATCAAACCCGCGGGCGATCCGATCCCCGGAGCGTGCGGAGCGCGCCTCTGGGGCAGGCGTCATCATTCGAACACCGCCGGCGCCTGTGTTCGCGAGATAGGGCGACCCCGGATAGCGGCTCCGGCACTTCCGGGGAACATGCCCTTGCGCGTTTCCCCCTAAATCCGCGCCTCAATCAGGTTCGGGCCCGGCGTCGCCATTGCCCGCTGCATAGCATCTGCCAGCCCCTCACAGGTATCGACGCAGACGCCCGGCACGCCGAAGCCTTTGGCGATGGCGACCCAGTCGAGCGGCGGGTTGTTCAGCTCCGTCAGGGCCATGGAGTGCGGACCCGGCTGGTTCAGGCCGGCGCGGGTCATCTCGCCGATCAGGATCTGGTACTTGCGATTGGAGCAGATCACCGTCGTCACGTTCGCTCCCTCCCGTGCCTGGCTCCAAAGGGCTTGGGGCAGGTAGGCGCCGGAGCCGTCCGCCTGAAGGTTCAGCACCGGCCGGTCGGGGC
>JAYPXD010000066.1:8337-9229 GCA_038135395.1 Alphaproteobacteria bacterium
GGGCAGGCGAGCGCCGCGCCCAGGGCCAAGCCGGGCCCTTCGCCGATGGCGCCACCGCAAAGGGTGATTTGGGTATGACGCGGCAACTTGTGGCTCATTGGGCCATAGAGGCGGCCGGTGGTGACGGCAGTCGGTACGACGACAGCGCCCTCTGGCTGCAATGCCGTGAACACCTGGCAGAGCAGGTCCGGCGTCAACTGGCCGGTCGGCATGCCGGGAATGGAGAGGCTGGTCACCGATGGAGCCGCTCCAGCCGCGCCGGAATTCTGGACGATGCCATCGAGTGCTGCCACGGCGTCGTCGGTCTGGCCGGCGACGTGGATGACGCCGTCCCGGTCCTTCAGATACTCGCCCTGTGCACCTGGCCAGCCGAAGAAGCTGACCGGCAGCTTGGTGCCGATAACGATCACCTGCTCATAAGAATCCATCAGCGCCTTCGCCGGCTCGGGCGGGTAGGGCAGGCGGATCATGTCAGGCAATCCGGCGCCGGCCTCCAGCAGAGAAATCTGCCCCTCCGTGACCAGGTCGCAACCGTGCGCGGCCTTCAACTTGGCGGCCAGCATCAGGCCGGCCTCTTTCAGGGCAGTGCCGCCCAGGAGGAGAGCTGTCTTGCGGCCATTTTTAACCGCTGCGGCCGCTTGGTCCACCAGCCTGCCGTCGATCGCGCCCAACGGCTCCGGCTTGCCCAGCACCGGGTTAGCCTGGACCTCCGCCATCTGGTGATCGTGCGGGAAGCTCAATGTCGCGATGCGCCCGCGCTGGCCCAGCGCAAAGGTAATGCCATCGACGATATCTTGGGCAACGGTTTCCGGCCCCTTGGTTTCGCGGACCCAGCCAGAAACGGTCTTGGCAAGGCCGATGATATCCATATGCAGCGGCGCGTCGGCATCAT
>JAYPXD010000066.1:9239-15245 GCA_038135395.1 Alphaproteobacteria bacterium
CAAGGTGGGTGATCGTCATTGCTGGCTTGCCGGCCAGTCGGCCATAAGCATCGGCGGCCGCGCTGCACACGTTCTCGTGCAGAGACAGCACCGGCCGGATGCCGGGGGCGGAGTCCATCGCCATGACCATCGGCATTTCCGTGGTGCCGGGATTGGCGAAACAGATTTCGGTTCCGGCCTGCTTGGCGACGGACATCAGGGCTTCGGCGCCGTTCATGGCGATGATTCCTCTCTGGGGTAGGTCTTGCGGCGGGCAAGTGTCGCGGCATCGCGTTCGCTGTCAAGCGGCACGGCGGTGTTTAGGCGCTTTTAAGCCTGCGGCTGCTACCCATCAGGCCCCTAACCATAGTGGCATGACCATGTTGAAATTGGTGCACGACCGCAATTGCATCGACACGGACCCGGTGGTGTTGCCGCCTGCGGGAGGCGAGCTGGCCTTGCTGCCCGGTCCGGTGCTCTGGGTTTCGGCGGATGGGCGGGTGGTGGATGCAAACATGGCCGCGGTCGAACTGATGCTCGATATCGGCGATGCGGCGATCCCGCTGCGGGATGCCATCGTGGGTGTGTTGGCGGATGGCGCAGCACGACAGGCCCAAGTGACCCTGAAAGGCCGGCGCTTTCTGTTTCAGGTTGCGCCAGTTGCGCCTACGGCCGCGCCGGATGCCGCTTGCGCGATCGCCATTGGCCAGGCGTTTGACGGCGCGGGCTAAGGGCTATCGATCGCACCGCAGGGCGGTTCCGGATATTTTGAACAAAAGGAACAAATTCTTTTGCGGGCCGAATTTGGCGAAATTGTCGTCTGCCGCCAGCACCAGCATGGGCGCACCGCCGACGCAGCCGAGCGCCATGCCCTCCAGATTGTCCATCGGCGCGCCGGAGCCAAACAGGTTCGCGTCCGGATTGCTGGCATGACCGGCGTTTAGCGACACCAGTTCCGCCTCCTCCTGCACCGGACCGGCTCCAGCCGGAATCGGCGCTTCGCCAGACGCGGCGATATCGGTTGCGCCGGCAAGATCGATCAAGGCCACTCGGGCGACGGTGGCATTGCTCTCACGCACAAAATACCGCTGCAAGGTCAGGAATCGCCTGTCTCCTATCGCCAACAACTCGGTCAGGGCATACGGCGCGGCGATGCGATAGGCGTATTGCCGAACCGGCGCGCCGACGTCGTTCAGCGATCGCGACGTGATCCGCACCGCCCGCTCCGGGCCGTCGTCAGGGTCCTGCAACAACGGGAATTCGTTGGCATAAAGCAGTGCAGCGCCATCGCTGGAAAGCGCCAGCGATTCCAGTGCGCCGTTGTCAGCGGCTCCGGCAAGGCCGGCCTCCGGCTTGCGCTTGCAGCCAGCCGCATAGTGGTATTCCGGGCGAATGGGCACCGCTTCGGAGACTTTGGCATTGGCGGCGACATGCCAGAGCGTCGGCTGGGACACGCCGCATTCGCCCTCGCTGGCCCAATAATAGCCGCCGGCCAGGACCCGGATCGCCTCTGGGCTGGCGGCATTGGGAGCGAAGCCAGCGCCGGCAACCGCGCCCGGCAGGTCGAACCGCTGGACGTCGGTGACGGAATAGCCGCCCGGGCCGCCCGGCACGATCCGCAGTTTGTAACCACGAACAGCGCCTTGACCGCCGGCGTTGCGGGCGTCGGAGATCGCCCAGAACAGGCCGGCGCCAGGGTCGTAGTCCAGGCCGGAAATGCCACCGAAGCGATCAGCATCGCCCACGACCTGATCGGGCGCGATGCTGTACCCAGCGTAGGTCAGAACAGGTACGTCCTTGGCCGACACAGGGCCGGTCAACAAGCCGCCGGCAACCAAAAACGCTATGCCGACCATACGCATCAAAGGCTTTGACAGGCGCATTTTGCGATCCTTATCCAGACGGAACACGGCCTTTTCGCCCGCGCCGCCATCCCGAGTCAATCGGGCACCAGGATCGGCTTCAGCGCTTCGCCAGCCAGGATCAGGTCGAAGCCTCGGGCGCTGTCGGAAAGCGGCAAAACATGGCTGACCAGGGGAGAGAGATCGACTTTTTTGGCGTCCAGCAAGCTTTGGCCCAACACCCAGTCGCCCCAAAGCCGCCGCCCGTGGACAGCGTGCACGGTGATGGCCTTGTAGATCCAGTTGGCGAAGGTAACGGGATGCTCGCCCGGCGGGCCGCCGACGAGGCGGAATTCGCCGCCTTTGCGCAAGGCCGCCGTGCAGGCCTCAAAGCCGCTGGGGGTCCCGGAATACTCAATGGCGACGTCGATGCCATAGCCGCGCGTCATATCCTGGCAGGCCTTGGCGACATCCTCCTCGAACGGGTCGAGGGTGCGGTCAGCGCCCATCTGGGCCGCCATGGCCCGGCGCTTCGGATTGGGATCGACGGCCAGCACCTGCGCAGCGCCCAGGGCTCGGGCGGTCGCCACGTTCATCATGCCGATGGGGCCGCAGCCGTTCACCAGCACGCTCTGCCCCGCGACGCCCGCGCCGACGGCGCTGGCGTAGACGCTGATGCCGTAGGGCTCCAGCATGGCGGCGAGGTAGGGGTCCATGTCCGGCGGGTTCACCCAGCAGATCTGCTCCGGAACGACGGCGTATTCGGCAAAGCCGCCGTCGATGGAGATGCCGGGATATCCCAGGTTCCGGCAGACATGCGCCTGGCCGGCGCGGCACTGGCGGCAATGGCCACAGAAAATGTGGCTTTCGAGGCTGACGAAGTCGCCGGGCTTCAGCCTGGAGACGCCCTCGCCAACCTCGACGATATGCCCGGCCATTTCGTGCCCCAGGATGCGCGGCGTCTGCACGCGGGCGCGCATACGCGGCGCCCATTTGTAGATCTGCATGTCAGTGCCGCAGATGCCGGCGGCGACCATCCTGATGAGGACTTCACCGGGGCCGGGGGATGGCATCGGATACTCACCGACAGCAACGGAGGCTTCGGCCTGGGCGATTTTGGCGAGGGCTAGCATGGCGTCATCTCAAACATTGTAGATATCCAGCGGCACGTCGACCTTGTCGTTCAGGAAGATGATCTTCTTGGCCGCGATCTTCAGCTCGCCATCGCGCCGCTCCAGCCGGTATTCGTAGCGGCCACCGTGCACGCGCCCGCCCTTGTGCATGTGATAGAGGTGGACGGTCCAACTGGCCGCCACGGACATTTCATCCGCCGAACCATCCAGGATCAGCACGTTGCCGACGACGTGGCAGGTACGCGGCATTGGTGAAGACGCATAGGAATCCCGAGACAAGATCCGATAGACGCGGTCATCCAGGCCGGTCTTGTCCGGCATGTACATCAGGGCGAGTTCGGTTTCCGGGTCTTTGGTTAACTCGGTCTCGTTGGCCCAGGCCGGCATCCAGAAGGTGGCGTCGTCCCAATAGCAGGCAAGCCAGCCCTGCCAGTCGCGCGTATCGAGCGCGTGGGCCTCGCGGCAGAGCAGGCGCTCGACTTCGAGCTGGTCGGTGGGGGTGGGGAAGGTCGCCGTCACCGCACGCCCCTCCCGCCGTCCTTTCGAGCGGGGCGAAGCAAACCAGGGGTTAGAGAGCCAAGACCCCTGGATTGCTTCGCCTGCGGCTCGCAATGACGCCGTTGGAAAATGAACAGGCTATCCATCGCTCATCAACTCCCGCCAGCGGCGGTATTGGCCGACATAGTGGGTTTCAGGGTCCCAGCGGCTGTTCGAGGCAACCGGGTTCAGGCCAAGGGCTTTGGCCTCCTCGTCCGGCCCTTCGCTAAAGCCATCCCAGCCGCGCTGAAATACGTTCCAGGGTTCGGCGGAGGCATGGGCACCGTACTGGGTATCCTCCAGCGCCGCCGAATCGTCCGTGGTCGCTAGGCCAGCGCCGAGAAAGAAGTCGCGGAACTTGTTCAAGCGGGCAACACGGGCTGCTCGGCTTTCGCCCTTGCGGGCGATGCAGTAGACCTTGACCTCGGTCCGGCTGGGCGAGAGGGGGATCAGCACGCGGATTTGCGTGGACGACTGGTCCATCAGGAACAGGTTCGGGAACAGAAACAGGTTGCGCCCGCGCCCGCACATCCAGTCCCACTTCACCGGCCCGACCTTGGGCTCGATCTCGTCCTTCGCCTCCCAGAGCGGCGCGGCGGAGGGATCGCCGCGCATGGTCCAGATCAGATTATGGCCCTGGCCGAGGTCATAGGTGCCGTTCTTCAACTCGCCCGAGAAACGCCCGACATCGGTGGACTTCATGCCCTTGTTGCCCAGCAGCTGGTCGCGTCGCTTCACCGTGTTGGCGAAGTTCCGGTGCACCGTCGTGACGTGGTAGGCGTCGACGCCGTTTTCCGCCTGAAGCTTCCAGTTGCCGTCGACGATGTAGGACGAGACACCCGGCAGCACCTCCATGCCCTGGCTGGATTGATCTGCCAGCATGTCGATGATGGTCGTAGAGGCTGCCAGATGCTCGGCCAGGGGAGGGGCCTGCTCGTTCAGGGTGGCGAAGACAAACCCTTTATAGCTCTCGACCCGCGGCACCTTGCGCAGCGCATAGCAGGCCGGGTCTTCGCCGGAGGGCTCCTTGATCTTGACGCACCGGCCATCGTTGCCGGAAAAGCTCCAACCATGATAGCGGCAGACCAGGATGCGGGCATTGCCGCGCTGCGTCGGGTTCAGCAGCGCGCCACGATGCGCACAGGCGTTCAACAGGCCGCCGACCGAGCCATCGTCGCGGCGGTTGATCAGCACCGGCTCGCGCCCCAGCTTGGCGGCGTAATAGTCGCCGGCCTTTGGGATTTGCGATTCGTGGCAGACATAGGTCCAGGATTGCTCGAATATCCTCTCCATCTCTGCGGAGAACACGTCCTGGTCGGTATAGATGCGGCGATGCACCCGGAAGACATTGTCTTCCGGCCGGTCGTCGATCAGGCCGGCGAAGTTGCTTTGTAACATGGGCAAGGGCTCCTCGTTCCGGCTATCTTAGCGGTACCGACCATCACTGCCCAGCCGAGAGAGACCGACTCATGGCCGCAATCGACGACCTGCTCGCAACCATGGCCAAGCTGCGCGACCCGAAGGGCGGTTGCCCCTGGGACCTGGAGCAGGACTTCGCCACAATTAAGCCGTACACCATCGAAGAGGCTTACGAGGTTGCCGACGCCATCGACCGCGGCGACCTGGACGACCTGCGGGGCGAGTTGGGCGATCTGTTGCTTCAAGTGGTCTATCATGCGCAACTGGCTGCAGAGGGCCGCGCATTTGCGTTTGAGGACGTGGCGCGCGCCATTAACGACAAAATGATCGCCCGCCACCCGCACGTCTTTGGCGACGCCGAGGTGCGGACCGCTGCGGCGCAGACTGACGCGTGGGAGAAGCAAAAGGCGCGGGAACGGGCTGAGAAGGCCGCCGCTCGGCAGCGTGAGCCCAGCGTTCTGGATGACGTGCCGCTGGCGCTGCCGGCGCTGATGCGGGCGGAGAAGCTGGGCAAGCGCGCCGCCCGCACCGGGTTCGACTGGCCGGACACCGCCGGAGTCATCGCCAAAATCCGCGAGGAACTTGCAGAGGTGGAAGACGCTCTTGCCGGCGGCGATCCGGGCCATGTGCAGGAAGAAATCGGCGACCTCTTATTTGCTGTCGCCCAATTGGCGAGAAAAACCGGAGCCGATGCGGAAGAATCGCTGCGCCTCTCGAACCTGAAATTCACACGCAGGTTTCACGCGATGGAAGCAGCGGCAAAGGCTGCTGGCTCCCGCTTGAACGACGAAGATATGCAACTCCTGGAAGCCCGCTGGCAAACCGCTAAGGGCAGGCAATAGGGCGGCAGGGATCACAGCCCATTCGCTGACGCAATAATCTTGCCACCGATGCTGCGAGTTCGGCGGCAAAGTTGCTCAGTCCCGGCGGTTGCATCTTTACCTTGGGCTCTTGGCTCGGCATTGTGCGGCCACTGGAAATACCGTTCGCGGCGCTCTACGAACCGGTGGGGCGGTTGCGCGGATGTTTTAACCTCAGATGGAAGACCGACCTCATGATCGACTTGATGAAAATCGACCGCACAGAAGCGGACGGCG
>JAYPXD010000067.1:0-13794 GCA_038135395.1 Alphaproteobacteria bacterium
TCGACATCTCGATCCTCGAGATCGGCGACGGCGTGTTCGAGGTGAAGTCGACCAATGGCGATACCCATCTGGGCGGCGAAGATTTCGACCAGCGCATTATCGACTATCTGGCGGACGAATTCAAAAAAGAGCAGGGCATCGACCTGCGCAACGACCAGATGGCCTTGCAGCGCCTGAAAGAAGCGGCGGAAAAGGCCAAGATCGAGCTGTCGTCATCGACCCAGACCGATGTCAATCTGCCGTTCATTACGGCAGACCAGTCCGGTCCCAAGCACCTGAACGTGGCGCTCAGCCGCGCCAAGCTTGAAGCGCTGGTGGAAGACCTGGTGCAGCGCACCGTCGGTCCGTGCCGCGCCGCGCTGAAAGATGCGGGCGTCACCGCCGGGGAAATCGACGAGGTGGTCATGGTCGGCGGCATGACCCGTATGCCGAAGATCCTGGAGACCGTGAAGAAGTTCTTCGGTCGCGAACCGCACCGCGGCGTCAACCCGGACGAAGTCGTCGCCATCGGCGCCGCGATCCAGGGCGGCGTGCTGAAGGGCGACGTCAAGGATGTGCTGCTGCTGGACGTCACCCCGCTGTCGCTGGGGATCGAGACGCTGGGCGGCGTGTTCACCCGTCTGATCGACCGCAACACCACGATCCCGACCCGCAAGAGCCAGGTGTTCTCGACCGCGGACGATAACCAGAACGCGGTGACCATCCGCGTCGGTCAGGGCGAGCGCGAGATGATGGCCGACAACAAGCTGCTCGGCCAGTTCGACCTGATGGGGATTCCGCCGGCGCCGCGCGGCGTGCCGCAGATCGAGGTGACGTTCGACATCGACGCCAACGGCATCGTCAACGTGTCCGCCAAGGACAAGGCGACGAACAAAGAGCAGAACATCCGCATTCAGGCCTCCGGCGGCCTCTCGGATGACGAGGTCGACCAGATGGTCCGTGACGCCGAGGCGAATGCCGAGGCGGACAAAAATCGCCGCGCCCTGGTTGAGGCCCGCAACCAGGCCGAAAGCCTGGTCCACTCGGTCGAGAAAAACCTGGCCGAATATGGCGAGCATGTCGGCGCCGACGAAAAGTCTGCGATCGAGGCTGCCCTTCAGGCGTTGAAGGATGTGAAGGACGGCGAAGATACCGCCGAGATCGAGGCCAAGACGCAGGCTCTGACCGAGGCGTCCATGAAGCTGGGTGAGGCCATGTACAAGGCGCAGCAGGCCGAAGGCGGCGACGGCGGCCCGGATATGGGCGGCCATGCCGGCACGCACGGCAAGGCGGATGACGGTGTCGTCGATGCCGATTTCGAAGAAGTCAAAGACGACAAGAAATCCGCCTAGTTCGGTGGCCAGGTAGTGACCATGCGGCCTGCCGCTTCCACTCGCACAGCACCCCGGCCTTGGTCCGGGGTGTTCGTGCGTTGTGCGGCGCGCCGGTTGGGGAGTAATCGATGAGCGACTATTACAGCGTTCTGGGAGTGGAACGCGGCGCGGATGAAAAGACGTTGAAATCCGCCTACCGCAAATTGGCGATGCAATACCACCCGGACCGCAATCCGGATAACCCTGATGCGGAGGCCAAGTTCAAAGAAGTGAACGAGGCCTACGACGTTTTGAAGGATGCCAATAACCGCGCTGCCTATGACCGCATGGGGCACGACGCCTATACCCGCGGCGCTCAGCATGGCGGCGGCGGCGGACGTGGCGGCTTCGACTTTAATGCCGGCGGCGGCTTTGCCGACATTTTCGAGGAAATGTTCGGCGATTTGGGCGGGCGGCGTCGCGGCGGCGGTCCGCAGCGCGGCAGCGACCTGCGCTACAACATGGAAATCACGCTGGAGGATGCCTATTCGGGCAAACAGGCGACGGTCGATATCCCAACGCAAATCGCCTGTGAGACCTGCCATGGGTCCGGTTCCGAAGGCAATGCCGCGCCGAAGCAATGCCCGATGTGCCATGGCGCCGGGCGCGTGCATGCGCAGCAGGGCTTCTTCCGGGTCGAGCGGACCTGCCCGACCTGCCATGGCGCCGGCCAGATGATTTCGGATCCCTGTACTGCTTGTAGTGGTCAGGGCCGAGTGCGGCGGGAAAAGACCCTGAACGTCAATATTCCCGCCGGCGTTGACGACGGCACGCGCATCCGGCTGAACGGTGAGGGCGAAATGGGAATGCGCGGCGCGCCCGCCGGCGATCTCTATATCTTCCTGTCGGTACGTCCGCATGCCGTCTTCCATCGCGAGGAAGCTGACATTCATTGCGAGGTGCCTATTCCGATGGTGACCGCTACGCTTGGCGGTTCGGTGGAAGTGCCGACGATCGATGGCAAACGGGCCAAGGTCACCATCCCGCCCGGCACGCAGAGCGGCCACCAATTCCGGCTGCGTGGCAAAGGCATGTCGCGCCTCCACAACCGCGGCTATGGCGATATGTTTATCGAGGCCAGGGTGGAGACGCCGGTTAAGCTGACGAAAAAGCAACAGGAATTGTTGCGTGAGTTCGAGGCGGCCGGCGAAGCCGGTTCTCACCCGCACTCCGAGGGCTTTTTCAAAAAAGTCAAAGAGTTTTGGGACGGAATCGCAGAGTAGGGCGCGACGGACTCCGGACATGACCATTGGACAATGACGCCTTCTCGACTTGGTCCGCGTCGCGCCGGTTGCCGCCCGGGTTGCGGTCCGGACGGCACACATTAAAGGCTAGATGGAAACGGCGGTACTGGCGGCCGCTGCGCCGATGGTTGTTCGAGACGGCGATGTGGAGCATAGGCCAGTACCGTTCGGGGATCGAACAAGCGCTCGACGTTCGACGCACGTCGCTATTCCTCCCGGTGCCGGGCCTGGATTCCCGGCTGGACGGACTGACGATCCTGCATCTCAGCGATTTGCATTTGGATAGCCTGGCCGGCATTCGGGCGGCAATCGCATCGGCGGCGAACGGACTGAAACCGGACTTATGCCTGTTGACGGGAGATTACGCCGCCCATTATCGGCGTAACGCTGTGGCTGTGGTGCAGGGAATGCAAGAAATCCTTGCCGGCGTTCAGGCGCGGCATGGGATCTATTTGTCGCTGGGCAATTATGATTCGGCCCGGCTTGCCACGGATATCAGAGCGGAGCCGGGCTGGCGATTGCTGGTCAACGAGTCAGTAACTCTCGATCATAATGGCGCGAATGTCTCGCTTTTGGGCTTGGACGATCCATTCGAACAGGCGCACGAGCCGATGGTGGCCGCGCTGGCCGCAAAGACCGACGGCTTTCGCATCGTTCTCAGTCACACGCCCGATCTGGCAGCCGCCGCTGCGGCGGCGGGGCATGATCTTTATCTCTGCGGGCATACCCACGGTGGGCAGATTTGTTTGCCGAATGGCCGGCCGCTGATCGTCAACACCAGCCGGCCTGATTTGGCGTGCGGGCTTTGGCGCGAGGGCGGTATGTGGGGCTACACCACCCGTGGCGCCGGTGTTTCCGGTATTCCGCGCCGGCACAATTGTCCGCCGGAAGTTGCGATGCTGACACTCCTTGCGGGATATCCGACGGCGGCATGACTGGTCTGCGCCAGTTTGGTATGGAGACGACGCGCATGATGACAACGGAGAACGTCCGAGCTGAGATTGAGCCAGTCGATGCAGAAGCGCGGCTTGAGCTTGCTTTCTTGCGGGAGGAAATCGAACGGGAGCGCCTTGCCGTCCTGGCTCGCATCGCCTCTCTGGTGGTAATTGGCGTCTGGATCGCGTTGCTGATGCCGTTCCGAGAAGCCCTGTTCTACCACGGCCTGATATTGGTGTTCTGTACCATAGGATACGGCCATTATTTTGTTACCGTACAAAAGTCGAACCGAGCGGTTCCGCGGCTCGCGCTGATCGCTGCCGACTATGCCTTGCTGACTTTCACCCTGATTGCGGACAATCCGCCGAACGATTGGCAGATGCCCCCGCCGCTGCGCCTGGAGAATGGCGGGTTTGCGTTCTTCTTTGTGATACTTGCCGGTGCGAGCCTCAATTATTCGGCGTTTCGGATGGCGGCCTCTGCGATCCTCGGGGCGGCGGCCTGGTCCGCTGGATATTGGTGGGTCGCGGCGCAACCGGGCAGCTTTTCCGGCCCTATCAAGGTCGATGCCAGTGTCTTGGACTGGATCGAGGCGCATAAGCAGTTCAATTTCGTGGATATGGCGATCCTCTACCAGGATTTAATCGTCTTCGGCATTGTCGCCGCGATTTTGACGATGACAGTGGTCCGGTCGCGGCGGTTGGTTCGGGAACAGGCGAAGGTTGCGCGCGAGCGCGGCAACCTTGCCCGCTACTTTCCACCGAATATGGTCGACCGTCTGGCGGGCCAGGATGAGCCCTTAGGGGCTGTGCGGACACAACGCGTGGCGGTGCTGTTTGCCGACCTGGTCGGATTCACCGCTTGGGCGGAGCGGAGGCCCGCTACCGAAATCATTGCGCGGCTGCGACAGGTGCATGGCCGATTGGAAACCTGTGTGTTCGATTACGGCTGTACGCTCGATAAATTCCTCGGGGATGGCCTGATGGCGACCTTTGGAACGCCGGATGTCAGCGACGGCGACGCTGCGAATGCTATCGAATGTGCGAAAGCGATGGTTACGGCCATCGATACCTGGAATGCCGCTGAGCCAGGGCGCGAGCCGGTCCGGCTCTCGGTGGGCATTCAGTATGGCGAGGTCGTGATCGGCGACATCGGCAGCGCCCGCCGCATGGAGTTCACGGTGTTGGGCGATACCGTCAACATCGCTAGCCGGCTGGAGGCGGCGACCCGCGAGCTTGGGTGCAGCGTATTGATCGGGGCCCCAGCGATGGAGGCGGCGCTGGCGGCCGGTCGGAGCCAAATCCGGTTCTGGCGGGATGCTGCCGCTGTGTTCGAAGGGGTTCCGGTGAAAGGGCATGCTGCCGTCAAGGCCTATGGCCTGAATTAGGAAATTGCGCTGCGCCGCAGGAGGTCTAAGCTGAGCCCCAAGCATGTGATTTCGGGGGAATTCGGCATGGTAAGCATTTTTGGTCCGCCTGTTCGGGAAACCGAAAGAGTGCGCGAGGCATTCGCCGACGACGAGCGCGCCTGGGAACTGATAGGATTTGGCGCACGGCTGCTTACGGGCGTGGCCGTGACCGGTTGGCTGTTTTCGATTTTCGATTGGCCGGCCGCTGTGTACTACACCGCGTTCGTCGTGACACTGGTTCTGATCGGTTACGGCCACATCCGCGTTACGGCTTTGCACAAGCGGCGGGTGCCGCTGCGGGCGCTCCTGATCACGTTGGATTTCGCACTTCTCACCATCGCGATTCTTTTCTCGAATCCTTTGGCGGACTGGGAACTGCCGGCGCGAATGCGGCTGGAGATCGGCACGTTTGATTTTTACTTTGTCTTGCTGGTCAGCATTGGCCTCACGTATTCGGCGCTACGGGTGTTTTGGGCAGGCTTGATGGCGGCGGCATGTTGGTCCGCTGCTGTGTGCTGGGTGCTGCAACGGCCCGGCGTCAAGACGATGTTCGACCATCCGATGTCCTCCGGGAGCGAGTGGGTGCAAATGCGTGCGGACCCGATGTTTGTCGACTTGGGCGTTGTGTTGGAACAGTTGATTATCATCATCTTGGTCACAGCATTTCTGATTGTTGCCGTTACGCGCGCCCGGCGATTGGTGCAGTGGCAGGTTGACAATGACCGCAAGCGGCAAAACCTGGCCCGCTACCTCTCGCCTTTGATCGCCGAGCGACTGGAAGACCGGGACAATCCATTGGCCGAGCCGGACGAACAACCGGCGGCGATTTTGTTTGCAGACCTGCGCGGCTTCACCAGTTGGGCGGCCGCGCACGAGCCGCCCGAGGTGTTCGGCACGCTCAGCGAACTGATGGCGATGCTGACCAGGGATGTTTTTGCGAACCGCGGCACGCTGGACAAATATGCCGGCGATGGGGTGATGGCCAGCTTTGGCACGCCGGATGTGACCGACGAAGACTCGGTCACGCGATGGCGAAGGGATCACCCGACATAGACCTGGAACTGATGATCGGCGTGCACTTCGGCACGGTGATGGTCGGCAATATCGGCGCAGCGGATCGGTTCGAGTTCGCCGTGCTGGGCGACACGGTCAACATCGCGGCGAGGCTCGAATCCGAAACCAGGAATGCCGGCTATCGGATATTGATCAGCGAGGCCACGGTTATCAACGCCCGCGAGAAATCCGCCGACGACATCGCCGGCATGCTGCTGGAGGCGGGATCGGTGCTGTTGCAGGGCATTCGGCTCAAAGGCGTTCCCGAGGGCATCAACGCCTATGCCATCGGCAAGTTACCGTCCTAGAGCAACGCCCAATCAAATGGAGTCGTTTGATCGGGGGAAGTTGCTCGCCATTCATAGAGTTAGAGCAGATTCACCCGATCCTATCGGATCGAGATCTGCTCTAGGGCCGGGGGCGCCGGTTCGCCCGCCAGGCGGGCCGCTGCAATGACGGTATTGCGCAACAGGCCGGCGATGGTCATCGGACCGACCCCGCCTGGCACCGGCGTGATCGCGCTGGCGACCTCTGCCGCCTCCGCATAGGCCACGTCGCCGACCAGCCGGCTTTTGCCGCTGCCGTCTTCGCGCGGCACGCGGTTGATGCCGACGTCGATCACGATGGCGCCCGGCTTGATCCAGTCGCCGCGCACCATTTCGGGCCGTCCGACGGCCGCGACGATGATATCGGCGCTGCGGCAGACCGCCGGCAGGTCGCGGGTACGGGAATGGGCGATGGTGACGGTGCAGTTCTCGGCCAGCAGCATCTGGGCCATTGGCTTGCCGACGATGTTGGACCGCCCCAGAATCACCGCGTGCAGGCCCGACAGGTCCTTGCGGATGCTTTGCGTCAGAATTACGCAGCCGCGCGGCGTACAGGGCTCCAGCGCCGACAGGCCCAGCGACAACCGGCCGACATTGACCGGGTGGAAGCCATCGACATCCTTTTCCGGGGCGATCCGGTCAATCACGGTCTGTTCGTCGATGCCGGCGGGCAGCGGCAACTGCACCAGGATGCCATGCACGCTGGCGTCGGCGTTCAGGCGGTCGAGCAAGGCCAACAGGTCCGCCTGGCTGGTCTCGGCCGGCAGGGTGTGGTGGGTGCTGACGATGCCGACTTCGGCGCAGGCCTTGATCTTGTTGCGCACATAGACCTGGCTGGCAGGGTCTTCGCCAACCAGGACCACCGCAAGCCCAGGTCTCACCTCTAGCGAGGATACAGCGGCGGCGACGGTGGCGCGGAGCGATTCGGCGACGGCTTTGCCGTCGATGCGGATAGCGGTCATAGATCGGCCTCAATCAGGCTGCGGAGTTGCTTGGGATCGCCTTGAAGGCTCAGAATTTTGCTGCGGGCGGTTGCGCCGCTGGCGATGGCGAACGCTGACTTCGGCAGACGCCAGCGCTTGGCCAGCAGTTTGATCAGGGCGGCGTTCGCTTTGCCATCAACCGGTGGGGCGGCAATGCGAATCCGAAGCCAGGTTTTACCTGCAGCGTCCGTCTCCGCGCCATCGACGCTGTCACCCTTCGCCCCTGGCGTCAGGCGCACCGCAAGGCGCACCCCATTGGGGTCCACGGAATATGGCAGTGGACCGTTAGCCGCCATAGACGATGCGGCTGAGCACGTCGCGAATAAAGATCAGCACCAGGATCAGGACGATCGGCGACAGGTCGATACCGCCTAGATTGGGCATGAAATTGCGGATCGGTCGCAATGCCGGCTCCGTCAGCCGATAACAGATGTCGCCGACCATATAGACGGCCTTGTTGCGGGTGTTCACAACATTGAAGCTGACCAGCCATGTCAGAATAGCGCCGACGATAATGACCCAGATGTACAGCTGGATTACGCTCGAGATGATATTCAGCAAGGGGATCAAAATCACATCCATACAGCATGCTCGCTTCGGCAGTCTTTAGGGGGCCTAAGGCGGCCCCAAGCTAGCCGCGTCGGGCTTGCGCGGCAAGCGTTGCAAATGCGTCCTGTGCGGGCCGCTGCATTTCGTCCCTTGCTCTATCGCACAGGAGGCGGGACAAACCTGCCCAATCGGTTTGATTGGAGAGTTATCGTCCATGGCTACAGCCATTGATCAATTGCGCGCCGACCTGTTGGCGCAGGTGCATGCCGCCGTCTCGACGGCGGCGCTGGAGGAGGTGCGCGTCTCGGCTCTGGGCCGCAAGGGCGCGATTACCGAGCAGATGAAAACGTTAGGCCAGTTGCCGCCGGATGAGCGCCGCGCTGCCGGTCAGGCGTTCAATGCGTTGAAAGACGAAGTCGCTGCGGCGCTGGAAACCCGCAAGGCCGGCCTGGAAAGCGCCGAGCTGGAGGCGCGTCTGGCGCAGGAGCGAATCGACGTGACCCTGCCGGCGCGACCGCAGCCGGAAGGGCGCCTGCATCCGCTGATGCAGACTTGGGACGAACTGGTCTCGATTTTCGGCGAGATGGGCTTCGTCATCGCCGAGGGGCCAGATATCGAGGACGACTGGCACAACTTTACCGCCCTGAACATTCCGGAGGAGCACCCGGCCCGCCAGGAGATGGATACCTTCTATCTTCAGGAGCACGACGGCCACCGCCCGGTGCTGCGCACCCATACCAGCCCGGTGCAGATCCGCACCATGCTGAGCCAGAAGCCGCCGATCCGCATCATCGTGCCGGGCCGCACCTTCCGCAGCGATCATGACGCCACCCACTCGCCGATGTTCCATCAGGTGGAGGGGCTGGTGATCGACGAGGCCACGCACATGGGCCACCTCAAGGGCACGCTAATTGAATTCTGCCGCGCCTTTTTCGGTATCGACGACCTGCCGGTGCGGTTCCGCAACTCGCACTTCCCCTTCACCGAGCCGAGCGCGGAGGTCGATATCGGCTGTTCCCGCAAGGGCGGCGGCCTAACCATCGGCGCCGGGGACGACTGGCTGGAGATATTGGGCTCCGGCATGGTGCACCCGAAGGTGTTGGAATACTGCGGCATCGACTCGACCAAATACCAGGGCTGGGCCTTCGGTATGGGGATCGAGCGCATCGCCATGCTGAAATACGGCATTCCGGACCTGCGCACCATGTATGACAGCGACCTGCGTTGGCTGCGCCACTATGGATTTATGCCGCTCGACGTGCCGAGCATGCTGGGAGGGCTTGCCCGATGAAGTTCACGCTCGGCTGGCTGAAAGAGCATCTGGAGACCGAGGCGTCTTTGGAGCAGATTACCGAGAAACTGACCATGCTGGGCCTTGAGGTCGACAGCGTGCACAACCCGGCAGAGGCGCTGGCGCCATTCCGGGTCGCCTATGTGATCGAGGCGAAGCAGCATCCGAATGCCGACCGGCTGCGGGTGTGCCGCGTGCAGACGGCAGACGGTGAGATCCAGGTGGTTTGCGGCGCGCCCAACGCACGCACCGGCATGAAGGCTGTGTTCGCGCCTGAGGGGTCGTACGTCCCTGGCACCGGCATTACCCTCAAGGCGACGGAAATCCGTGGCGAGGCATCCAGCGGCATGCTGGTGTCGGAGCGCGAGCTGGAATTGTCCGATGACCATGACGGCATTATCGACCTGTCGGCATCGGATCCGGCTGTTGGCACGCCGTTTGCCAAGGTGATGGGGCTGGACGATCCGATTATCGAGATCGGCCTGACCCCGAACCGCGGCGACTGCGCCGGCATCCGCGGCATCGCCCGTGACCTGGCGGCGGCGGGCCTTGGCGTGTTGAAGCCTGCACCCTATAGCCAGTCCGTGCCCGGCAGCTTTGTCTCGCCGATCGGCGTGCGCCTGGAGGCGGGCGACGCCTGCCCGATGTTTGTCGGGCGCTATATTCGCGGTGTGAAAAACGGACCCTCGCCTGCTTGGCTGCAACGGCGGTTGAAGGCCATCGGCCTGCGTCCGATTTCGGCGCTGGTGGACATCACCAACTATTTCACCATGGACCGCGCCCGGCCCCTGCACGTCTTCGACGCCGACAAGGTGCATGGCGACATTCACGTCCGCTTCAGCAAACCTGGCGAGACGCTGGAAGCCCTCGATGGCCGCACCTATGCCGCCGACGACACCATGTGCATGATCGCCGACGAGAAACTGGGCGAGGCCTTCGGCGGCATCATGGGCGGCGAGCCCTCCGGTTGTTCGGACGAGACGGTCAATGTCTTCGTCGAGAGCGCGTGGTTCGATCCCGTCCGTACGGCGGCGACGGGCCGCAAGCTCGGCATCCACTCCGATGCGCGCTACCGCTTCGAGCGCGGCGTCGATCCGCAATCGCTGATGAGCGGCGCGGAAGCGGCGGCGCAGATGATCGTGGAACTCTGCGGCGGCGAGGCGAGCGAGCCCGTTATCGCCGGCGCAGAGCCCAACTGGAAGCGGTCGTTCGGATTCCGGCCGGAGCGTGTCGCGCAGCTGACTGGCGTCTCGGTCGGCAAGGCGGAAGTGCGCCAGACGCTGGAGGCTCTGGGCTTCACCTGGAGCGAGGGCGGCCACGGCATCGCAGTCGCTCCACCATCCTGGCGACCGGATGTGCATGGCGAGGCCGATCTGGTGGAGGAGGTCATCCGCGTCCACGGCTATGACGCCATTCCGGTCACGCCGTTGCCGCGCCTCTCCAGCCTGCCGCAGCCCGCGATGACGGAACAGCAGGCCCGCCGCCCGCGTGCGCGCCGGGCTTTGGCCAGCCGGGGTTTGCTGGAGGCCGTGACATTCTCTTTCCTGCCGAAGGCGCAGGCGGCGAAATTCGGCGGCGGCGAGAACAAGTTGACGGTGGCGAATCCGATCTCGGAAGACTTGAACCAGATGCGGCCGTCCATTCTGCCGAACCTCTTGGACGCAGCGGTGCGCAACCGCAATTTCGGTCAGCGGTCCGGTGGCCTGTTCGAAGTCGGGCCGCAGTACCGCGATCCGTCCGCCGGCGGTCAGGACCTGATGGCCAGCGGCATCCGCTGGGGCCAGACCGGTCCCCGGCATTGGGCGGAGGCACCGCGCACGGTCGATGCCTTTGACGCTAAAGCGGATGCGCTCGCGGCGCTGGAGGCCGCTGGCGCGCCGGTCGCCAATGCCCAGGTCGCAGCGGAAGCTCCCGGCTGGTACCATCCGGGGCAAAGCGGTTCGATCCGGCTGGGCAAGGTGGTGCTGGCCACGTTCGGGGCGCTGCATCCGGCGATCCTGCGCGACTATGACATTGACGCGGCGGCGGTCGGCTTTGAATGTTTCCTGGATAATATTCCAGTGCCCCGCGCCAAGGGCGGCAAGTCAAGGTCTTTGCTCAAAGTGGAGCCTTTGCTGCCGGTCGAACGTGACTTTGCATTCCTGGTGGCAGCGGACGTCAGCGCCGATGCTTTGGCGCGTGCGGCGCGGCAGGCGGATAAGACAATGATCACGGAGGTTAGCGTGTTCGATGTCTACACTGGCAAGGGCGTGCCGGAGGGCCAAAAGTCCTTGGCGGTCTCCGTCACCTATCAGCCACGCGGCGCAACGCTGACCGACGAGCAGATCGAGGCGTTGGGCGCCAAGGTCGTTGCCGCCGTCGCCAAGGCGACGGGCGGTGTATTGCGGGGATAGCGGTTGGAGTGGACTGAAAAACCTGTTCCATATGTGATCACCAAGGCTCTAGGCAGGCCCTGGCAACGCGATGTGCTGTGCGCGGTGCGGGGCCTGAGTCTGCCTGATTGTTGGATTGCCGCCGGCTTTGTCCGCAATGCGGTCTGGGACCTGCTGCACAATTATACCAAGCCGACGCCGCTCGCCGATATCGACGTGCTGTTCTATCTGGATGCGCCCGACTACGCCTATGACGAGCAGGAGTTGGAGGGTCAGCTTCGCGCTGTGCTACCGCAACACACCTGGCAGGTGCGTAATCAGGCGCGGATGCATCACGTGAATGGCTTCCGGCCTTTCCTCTCGTCAGCCGATGCGATGTGTCATTGGGTGGAAACGCCGACCGCCATCGGCGTCTCGCTCGACCGGCTGGGCCGGTTGCAGATCAATGCCCCCCTGGGCGTCGGCGACCTGCTGGGCCTTCGTCTGCAGCCTGGCCCGCATTTCCACCGCGAGCGGTTGCCGATCTACCGCCAGCGCGTCCGCGCCAAAGGCTGGGCTGAAACATGGCCTAATCTGCGGGTGCTGGGGTTCTGACGGCCGCCTCCGCATGGCGATTTGGCCTGGCGAAGATTGTTTCGACGTCGATGTTAGGGTACGATTGCGGAAGTGAAGCCTAAGGGCGCCTGACAGTGGGGTTGCAGATATGACGCCAAAACCGGCCCAGAATTCCCGGATCATCGTTCGTTTCGCCTCCATCATCGGTGCGGCCATCGTCCTGGCCGGTTGCCAGTCCAGCTTTCGCGGCGCCCCGCCCATCTCGCTGGACCCCAAGCGGGACTTGTTGCAGATTGCCGTCGAAGATGCGCTGAAAAAGGAGAATGTCGCGGCGGCCCTTTCCGCCCCGGACAAGACCAACCGAAATTCGATCGTGTTTGCCCGGATCGCGGAAATAGACCGCTTGTATTAAGACTATGAGCTAGACCTCAGCAGCGAATTGCGCCGCTCGGACCTGTTTACCGAACTGGTCGCTCTAGGGGCTGGAATTGCGGGCACCCTGACGACGACGGAGCAGGCGTCACGGGTCTTTTCTGCGGTCTCGACGGCTGTAGCCGGGACCCATACGGCATTTAACGAGAAATTCCTGGTGGATCAGACCGTTCAGGCGTTGACGTCGACGATGCGGGCCAATCGGGACACGACCAAGGAGCAAATTTTCCGCAAGTTGAACAAGTCTATCGCGGATTATCCCTTGGTCGCGGCGCTCAGCGATCTGGAGCTTTACCGCCAGGCGGGTAACTTGCCCGGCGCGATGCTGGGCATTTCGCAGACCGCCAATGCCGCCACCACCGATGCGAAGGCAAAGGCGAATGCGGCGGAGCGGGAGTTCAACGTGCTCCGCACCGTCGAAACCGGTCAGGTCGCCCTCAACCTGACCAAGCGTCTTGATGACATTAAGGCCATCGTCCGCGAACCGGCCAATCTGCCGGACGCCAGAGCGCTGGCGCTTGCCAACCGGCCGCCGGCCATCAACGCAGAATTCTCCGCCAGGTTGGCGATAGCGCGCGGGTCGGATGCTACCTTCACCAATCAACTGAAGGCCAGAATTGCTCTGGATCGGGCGATTGATGCCCTGCGTTCAGAAGATGAGGTCAAAGCTTGGGAAGCGGCGGTCCGGCAATAGGTGAAGGAGTTTTACGGCCATGGACATGCATGTTACCGAAACCAGATTGCCGGATGGCGCCAGCGACGCCGATATCCAGGCGCGCATCGACAGCGTTATGAGCGGCTATGCGCTGGCCTGTATCGTGGAAACGCGCGGCGATGGCAGCAAGTGGCTGGTCCGAGTGGATGCTGATTCCGAGATGATCGACGCGGCGATTGCCGACGGCAAGACGCCGCGCGAGAAGTTCGGCGCGCAGGCTCAGCAGGTGCTGGCATCCCGTAACTCTTAGAGCAAAACCCACTCGAATCGGGTCGGGATCTGCTCTAGCGCTTTGCCAGGGCGTCGGCGAAGGCCAACACGGCGCGGGAGCGGTCCGCGACCGGGACGTCCACCATAATGCCGTCCACGGTAATTGCGCCTTGGCCGGCCGCCAGGGCCGCGTCGTAGGCATCGACGATCTTGCGGGCCTGGGCGATTTCCGCCTCGGACGGGCCATAGACCTCGTTGCAGACTTTGACCTGGTTCGGGTGGATGCAGCTTGCCATGCGGAAGCCGGCGCGCTTGGACGTGCGGAACACCTCATAAAGCTCTTCGATATCGCGGAACTCGGCAATCGA
>JAYPXD010000067.1:13804-15227 GCA_038135395.1 Alphaproteobacteria bacterium
CGCAGCACATGCCGGCGCAGCACCGTCCATTCGGAGAGGCCGGCGGCGCGGGCGCAGGCGATGATCTGCTGCTTGGGCGCGTACAATGTTTCCGGCGACGCTTCCATGCCCATGGACAGCGCAAAATCTTCGGAGCCGAGCGAGAGCGAGATCATGCGAGGACTGGCGAACGCGATTTCGCGGGCGTTCAGATAGCCTTCCGCCGTTTCGATCAACGGACAGAGGAACGTGTGGCCTTGCGGCAGGCCCTTCTCGGCCTCCACTTCGGAGACCACCTTGTCGATCTCCTTCACGTGGGCAGCGGTATCCACCATCGGCAGCAGCAGGGCTATAACGCTCTCCGAGACCGCGGCCTCGATATCTTTCACGGCCAGACGCCAGGGGCGGTTGATGCGGACGGTGACGTCCAGCCCCTGGTCGGCCAGCCGCTTGGCGACGCCGGGCAGGGCGGCGCGGGCTGCATCCTTCGCGTTCGGCGCGACCGCGTCCTCCAGATCGAGGATGATGGCGTCAGCCCCAGAGCCTGGGGCTTTCTCGATGAATTTCTCGGACGTGGTGGGCACGAACAGCATGGAGCGCCAAACGGGGCGCGGGCGGGGGGCAGTCATGGATAAACGAACTCCAAATGGCACCGGATGAAACAGCCAGGAGGTTGCTGTCCTCTTTGGCCGTATGTACGTCCCTTACAGCACGAGCGGGCGGAAAAGAGAAGCGCAAGGCTGCGCGCGATGCAAGCGCCGGTGGCGGACCCCGCCAGCCGGACTGGCCGAACGCCATCATCGCCCCAGTTTCTGCCGCAACGCCGGCACGATGAAGTCGAGGATCACGGAATTGGGAACCTTCCAGGCGTCTGGCTTGTCATAGTTACCGGTGAAGATCACGTAGACCAATCCCTGTTTCGGTTTCACCGTCAGGCGTTGGCCACCATTGCCGAACCCCGCCATCCACCGCGCGGGGTCAGCCCTGCCGGGCAGGTACCAATGATAACTATAGCGCAAACCGCCGGCCAGGTCAGCCTTAGGGGTCTGCAACTCTTCCAGCCAGGTGACGGGAACGATCTGCTGACCGTGCCATCGGCCGCCCGCGACAATCATCTCGCCAATGCGGGCCAGGCCGTGGGCGCTGATCCGCAGGCCGGAGGCGGCGGAAGGCTCCTTGTTGCCGCGGCCGGTCCATTGGAACGCAGAGATTCCCAAGGGAGCGAACAGCTTTGCCTCGGCATAGGCGTCCAGCCGCATTCCCGTGCCCTTTTCGATCAATCGGCCAATCAGCGTGCTGGCGCCGCCGCTATAGCGCCACACGGCGCCCGGCGGCTCGACCACCGCTTGCTGTAATACGTACCGGTAGCGGTCCTTGGCCCATTCCATTGCGATTTCGCCGTTGCGGCGGTTGCGATAGCTGATGCTGCGCTCGTCCCAGGCCA
>JAYPXD010000068.1:0-15087 GCA_038135395.1 Alphaproteobacteria bacterium
CGAAGCATTGGGCGACGGCCATCCACTTCCGGGCCGGCTCTCCCACCACGGTCAGGTTGACGTCGCCGATATTGCGGCCCTGCGTCACCACCTGGCAGAACTCCAGCGCCGAGCCCTCGACCTTGCTTTCTTGGTTCGCCTCGCCCCATTCCCAGACGGCGCCGCTGGGTGCGTTGAGGCGGACATAGGGGGGCTCCGGCGCCGGCGGTTGCTCGCCGCGGTTGGCGAAGGTCCAGCCATAGGTGCGCACGCCGATCTCGGCGATGTTGCGAATACGGTCATGGTGGGTGCGCGGCGCGCGCAGCAAGTCGTAAATGTCCTGCGCATGCGCCCATGTCTCCATCTGCCGGGCAGTGGCGCACATGCGCACGCTCATCGACGGACCGACCCACAGCACCCGGTCTTTGGGGTCGCGCGAATTCAGCAGGTCGCAGAGCGTATGGAAATAGCCGTACCATTGGTCGCGCAAGGCCGCGCCGGTCTGCATCTGCGGGCCGATGCTGTCCTCGGGTTGGCCGGCCTCGCGCAGCGCCTTGCGCTTTTCAAGGGTTTCCAGAAAGGCGGCCTCGTCCGACATGGAGAGCACGGCCATCCAGTCGCCTTTGTGCAGGTGCTGCACAACGTCGTTCGGAGTCCAGCCCTTGAAGGGCGTCGGTCTGTCCCAATCCTCCGGCTTCAGCGTGTCGAGAAAGGCATCGAAGTCGGCGCCTTCGGCGCGCAGGTCTTGGGCTTGAGGCAACATGGGCAAGGTCCTTCGATACAGCGGCGCTACCAGACGAACCGCGTGTGGTTGGCGATCGGGCGGAAGACGTTCCAGGTCATGTTGCTGGCGTATTTCACGCCATAGGCGTTCCATTCCGCCAGTTCCGCCTTGGCTTCCGCGCACATGGTCTCCGGCTCCGCAAGGGGGGGCAGGCAGTGCGCGCCGGCCCATTCGTAAAGTGCCAGGTATTTCGGTCCCATCGGCTTCGAGCCGAAGCGCGGGTCCTGCTTTACCCGGAACCGCGCGCCGGAGAGATAACCGGGCACGCGGGTCAGGTTCGGCACGTGGGAATGGTCGTACCAGGCATTCCAGTCCGCCTCCTCCGCCGGGTCGTTGCAGTCGGCCATGACGACGCTGACGTAGTGGTCCTGCGTCAGCAGCGGATGGCCGAGGTGCGTGCCGCTCACCTGCTCGTAGACGTTGGAAACGACGTCGGTCTTGCCCGGAATAGCGTCGAAGCGGGCGCGTTCCTCGACGGCGCGCGGGTCCTTCAGCGCCGGGTCGGAGGCCATGACGCGGACCATGCTCTCCATATCCTGAATGCCATAGAGCGCCAGATACTTGGTCGTGCCCTTCACGTTCAGATAGCGCCGTCCCCAGAGCCAGCCCGGAATCTCCAGCAGGCGCGGCACATGGTGATAGTACCAGGCGTTGAAGGCCTCCTCGTGGGCAGGGTCGATATTGGCCTGGACCAACAGCAACAGCGGGCCGGTGTGTGAATCCATCATGATGTGCGTCCTCGTTCGCGATGTTTGTCAGCTTAGCCAATTAGCGCCTTGAGCCAATGCCCTACTGCAAAGGAGACACCAGCGGCGGCCATACCGATCACCAAGGTTTCAAACCCTGATTTCCACCAAGGGCTCAGCGTCCATTGCGATTTTGCGGCGCCGATCACGAAAAAGACCACACCGGTCGCTCCGGTGGCCCATTGGAACGGGTTGCCAAGGTCGATGACATAGGGCGCTAAGGGTACCGCGCCGCAAATCGAAAACGCACAAAACGTGGCGAGGCCGGCTTTGATCGGGTCACGGCTTTCGGGCAGGACGCCGAATTCCTCGACCAGCATGGTCTTGATCCAGATTTCTTCGTTAGCGCAAATCGCGTCGACAGCGCCTTCTAGTGTTTCGCCTGTCAGGCCCTTTGCACAGAGAATTTGGCGGACTTCCTCGCGCTCGCCATCCGGCACTCGCCGGATATGCTCTTGTTCCATCGCCCGCAACCGCTTGACGTCGTCGGCATCGGACTTTACCGCGCTGTAGTTGCTGGCAGCCATGGAGAAGCCATCGGCCAACAAGTTCGCAAGGCCCAGGATGATGATGACCTGCCACTCCAATGCCGCGCCCACCACGCCAGCGACGATAGCGAAGGTCGTCACCGCGCCGTCGATGCCGCCCAAAATCCAGTCGCTGATATAGCTGTTCTTGTTTTTGCTGTTGATCCGGTCGTGGATCGCCTTGTGGGAATGGCTGTGTTCCAGGGGCATTGCGGGTATCTGATCGCTGGCCTGCAGGGCGGTCCGCTCATCCTACTCTAACCCGCGTCCATTTCGCAGCCCCACAATCGGGATGGAGTTGTGCCAAAATAATTCCGCTTTTAAGACACGCCAGGGAGAGTGCCGATGCCGTTGTTGGTATAACCGCGAGCATACTGACGAGCGCACACAGCTGCCGGGCTTTCTGCGCTCCCGCCGCTATATCGCATGCGAGGGGACTGTTTCGCCGAAATACGTCGCGTGGTACGAGACAAAGACCGTAGCGGACCTGGCTGCGCCCGGATACCTGGCGCTGCTGGCCGACCAGACGCCTTGGTCCAAGCGGGTGATGGGCCGGTTTTCCCTGTTTCAGCGGCTGACGTTGCGGGTAACGGTAGACCAGTGCTTCGGCTTTGCCGGCGCCTTGTCGCTGGTTCGCTTTACGGCGCCGGAGGGCGACGACGCCCAGGCGGCGTTGCGCGCGCACATTGAGGGCGAGTTGCTGCCCGGCGCCATCGACAAGTCCGGGATGGTCGGCGGTTGCCTGCTGGAAAACGACCTGGCGGTCGCCAACGCGCCGGCGGTGGCTCAGGGACAGCCGGTACCGAGCGGCCAGTCGGTGGAATGGCTGATCGCGCTGGAAGGCGGCGAACCCGGCACTGTCAAAGCGGTCGCGAACGCGCTGGCAGAGGATTTGGACGGTGCGACTGCGTTGCACTACCGCTTTCTGTTTGGCACCAGCCGCTAGCGGATTTGCGTTCGACCAAGAGGCCGCGCAAATAGGGGCCATAGCCGCTGGCCGCCAGCGGCTCCGCTAGTCGGTTCAGAGCGTCGTCATCGATCCACCCCTGGCGCCAGGCGATCTCCTCCGGGCAGGCAATGCGCAGGCCTTGCCGTTGCTCCAGAGTGCGGACGTACATAGCGGCGTCCAACAGACTTTCGTGCGTGCCTGCATCAAGCCATGCAAATCCGCGGCCTAGGAGTTCGACATGCAATTGGCCCATCGTCAGGTAGGAGCGGTTCACGTCGGTAATTTCCAACTCACCCCGCGCTGAGGGGGTGAGGGCCTGGGCGATATCGAGAACCTGGTTGTCATAGATATAAAGGCCGGTCACGGCATAGTTACTGGGCGGCCATGCTGGCTTTTCTTGGATATCCGTCACCTGGCCGGAGGCATCGAGCGCTAACACTCCATAGCGGCAGGGATCCTGCACCTGATAGCCGAATATGGTCGCGCCCTCTGAACGCGCCATGCCCCGAGCGATCGTATCCGGCAGGCCGTGGCCGAAGAAGAGGTTGTCGCCCAGGATCAGGGCTACACGGCCGGTGCCGACGAACTGCCGGCCGATGATAAAGGCCTCGGCAAGGCCATTCGGCTCGGATTGTTCGGCGTATTGCAGAGAGATGCCCCAATGGTCGCCGCTGCCAAGCAGCCGTTGGAACAACGGCAGGTCATGCGGGGTCGATATGATGAGGATGTCCTGAATTCCCGCCTGCATTAAAACACTAATCGGGTAGTATATCATCGGTTTGTCAAATACCGGAAGCAATTGTTTTGAAACAGCTTTTGTCGCGAGATAGAGCCGGCTTCCGCTGCCGCCGGCCAAAATGATGCCTTTGATGCCGTGCCGCATCAGGCTGCGTAGACAGGCCAACGCGAGGAAAATATCCGCGCAAATGGCGGTAGCGCCGGGATCGGCCGGGCGTTGAGGCCGGGAGCCGGTTGGGCGAGGCTCAGGCGCAACGTGTCTTCCCAGGATGGTAGCGAGACACCGAGCGCGGCTTTCGCTTTGGTCGTATCCAAAACAGAATTTGCCGGGCGGAGCGCAGCGCTGGGGTAGTCGCTTGACGAAATCGGCTCGATCGCAGGGATCCTGCCATACCATCCGGCGGCGGCCTTGAAGATTGCCTCGGCAAATCCCGTGCGCATCACCGCGGGGCCATCGTTGGTCAAATGATACGTGCCCCAATGGTCGTCTGCCGCGAGGGCGACTTTTGCGGCCCGTATGATACCCCAGGCCAGGTTTGATGCTGCGGTCGGGCGGCCAAATTGATCGTTCACAACGGACACCCGGGCGCTGCTCAGCCCTTGACGCAACATCGCGACGACGAAATTTTCCGCGCTTGGGTCATACAGCCAGGCGGTTCGCACAATGAGAAGGCGCGGCAGCGCCGCCCGAATAGCCAGCTCGCACGCAACTTTGGTCTTCCCGTAGATATTGAGTGGTCGGGTTATATCATCTTCGGTCCATGCAGGCCCCAGACTGCCGCTAAAAACATAGTCGCTGGAAACCTGCACCAGAGCCGTCCCGATCGCGGCCGCTGCTTCAGCCATGGCGGCCGGCGCCAGTGTGTTGACAGCCCAGGCGACATCCGGCTCGGATTCTGCTTTATCGACCGCGGTATAAGCGGCGGCGTTGATGATCAGGTCCGGCTTATGGCCCCAGATGACAGCGCGAATTGCTGCGAAATCGTTGAGGTCGCAATGGCCGCGGTGTACGAATGTCGGGACCCACCCCCGTGGCCAAGCGTTCGCCTTCAACGCCCGTCCCAACTGGCCCTGCGCTCCAAATATCAGGACTTTTGTCATTGTGCTCCTCCTCACTCTGCTGCCAAATTCCGAGCATGCGCGCGCTTATCGATTTTCTTGCGCCACCAATCGGCATGTGACAGGTACCAATCAACTGTCGCAGCCAATCCTTGTTCGAACCGCCAGGTTGGCTTCCACCCTATCTGTCGCTCTATCTGTGACGGGTCGAGCGCATACCGGCGGTCGTGGCCTGGACGGTCGTTAACGGACACGATAAAGCGACCGTGTGGTGCGTTGATAGGTCGACATTGGTCTAAGCGCCGGCAAATGGCCTGTACAACCGTCCGATTGGTCCGCTCTGACCGTCCTCCAACCAAATAGGATTTGCCTGGCGTCCCCTGGAGAAGAAGCGCAACCAAAGCGGCGGCATGGTCATCCACGTGCAGCCAGTCCCGCACTTGCTCGCCATCGCCATAAAGCGGCATAGGCTCACCCGCCCATGCCCTCGCCAGCATCAGGGGTATCAGCTTTTCCGTGTATTGCCAGGGGCCATACGTGTTGCAGCCATGCGAAAGGACGACCGGCAGACCGTAAGTATGGCTCCACGCTCGCGCCAAGTGATCGGCCGCGGCTTTCGACGCTGCGTAGGGAGACCGGGGTGCATATGGACTGGCCTCCGTGAATGGGGGAGCGTCCGGTCCGAGACTACCGAAAACCTCATCCGTGGAGACCTGCAGAAAGCGGAAGCGGTGGCGTTGGGCCGGGGGCAGGGCCTGGAAGAAAACCTGGCTTGCTTCCAGCATCCGGGCCGTGCCTGCGACGTTGGTCTGCACGAAATCATGCGGGTTGGCGATCGACCGGTCGACATGGCTTTCAGCTGCCAAATGGGCTACGGCGTCAGGCTGGTATTCGGCAAAGACCCGGCTGACTGCGCGGGGGTCGCAAACATCGCCATGGACAAAGGCATAACGGTCAGAACCGGCCATTTCGTCCAGCGCTTCGGGCGCCGCCGCATAGGTCAATCTATCCAGGACGACAACGCTATGGCTTTGCTGCAAAAGGCGCCGGACCAGCGCATTCCCGATAAATCCCGCCCCGCCCGTCACCAAAACTAACACCGCGCCTGTCCCCTTCTCAGAATGGGTTGTCGGTAGGCAGGACGGTAGTCGGCCAATCGTTAATTGTGCGTTAATGGCTGGTGGCGACCTTTTGGAATCGACGGACAGGCCCAACACGTAGCGTCCGGATCGTCCCGTAGGCTCGGCTGTTCCAAGGCCTCGCCGGCCAGGTCCGCCTTGCGTTTGCGGCTCTTTGCGGCTTTGATCGCACAGCGCCGCACGCCCGGAACCAGGAGCCTTTCGCAATGAGCCAGCGCGTAGTCGACTATTACCTGACCATTACGTCGCCATGGACGTTCCTTGGCCATGACGAGTTCAGCCAAATCACACGAGCAGCGGGCGTAACGGTGAACGTAAAGCCGGTCGACATGGGGGCTGTGTTTCAGGTCTCCGGCGGCCTGCCGCTGCCGCAGCGGCCAAAGCAACGCCAGCGCTATCGCCTGTTCGATCTGCAACGCTGGGCCCGCAAGCGGGGTGAGCCGCTGAACCTGCATCCCAAATACTTCCCCGCAGACCCGACGCTGGGCAACAAGATGGTGCTGGCAACCGCAGACTCCGGATTGGACGCAATGGCGTTGGCTGGGCGGATCATGCGTGGCGTCTGGTGCGAGGAAGGCAATGCGGCGGACCCAGCCTACCTGCGCGCGGCTGCGGCAGCCGTAGGCATCGATGGCGACGCCATGCTGGCTGCCGCCGCCAGCGATGCAACTGCTGCTCGTTACCAGGCCCTGACCGAGGAGGCTAAGGCGGTTTCGGTGTTCGGCTCGCCCTTCTATGTCATCGATGGCGAGCCGTTTTGGGGCCAGGATCGGTTGGAACTGGTGCGCGACGTGTTGCTGGGCGGCTTTGAAACGATCCGCGAGCCGGCATGAACCTCAAGCCGCCGCGGCAACCTCCCGCTCGATCTGGGCGAGGAGAAGGCGGGGCCACCCCGGCATAAGGCGACGGCCGATGAACACCAGGCGGGTGGTCCGCTCGTCGGTCGGCCAGCGGTCCAGCCATTCGATCGCGTGAAATACGTGTTGCACGCCATGCACCACGGCCGGCGTATCCGGCGACTCGGCGATCTGGACCAGTCCCTTGAGCCTCAGCAGGTCGGGACCGCAGGCTTCGGCCAGGGCTTCCAGGAACAAGGTCAGAGCGATGGCGGCCACCGGCTTGGTACGGACGAGGGTGACGGTCGTAAGCCCCTCGGAATGCTCCGCCTCGGCGTCCCGGGCCTTAGTGAGTTGATCGGCCAGGACTTGCGATGGTTCGGTCGGCGGCAACAGCAAGGCCGGATCCAGGCGGCCATGATCGGCTAAGGCGACAATGGCCGTCGGGTTGAATTGCCTTGCTGCGGTCTCTGCCGTTTGGGGCGGGGCCAGGTCGGATTTGGTGACCACCAGGATATCGGCGAAGGCTGCCTGCTTGCGCGCTTCCGGGTGAGCAGCAAGGGTCGTCCGGCCTAGCGCTGCATCGATCGTCGTGACGATCCTGGCGAGCCGCACTTTGCCTTGCATTGCGCTGTCCAGCGCCAGCCCCTGAAAGATCGGCGCCGGATCGGCCAGGCCGGAAGTCTCGACGATCAGCCGCTCGAACGCAATGGCTCCGGCGGCCCGCCGGTCAAGCAGATCGCCGATGGTGCGGGCAAGGTCGCCTCGGACCGCGCAGCAGAGGCAGCCGGTCGATAGCGCGACCAGGTCTTCCTCGGCGGATTCCAACAGTTCGTGGTCCAGGCCAACGGCCCCGAATTCATTGACGATCACGGCGGTGCCGGCCAGCGCCGGGTCGGCCAGCGCGTGCTTCAGGATCGTTGTTTTGCCGCTGCCGAGAAAGCCGGTCAGCACGGTCAGGGACAAGGGAGACGGGGCGGCCGGCATCATCCCGCCCCAGCCGCAAATACCACGCGCGCCGCGCCGCGATCCGGCGCCAGTTCCTCGCGCAGGCGTCGGATCATGCCGATGGTGGACGGATAGGCCAGCCGTCGCCCGCCTTTAGCCTGGACATGCCAAGCGATGCCGAACGGCTGCACGGTTTGCTCGACGGTGATCGACGGCGCAGCGCTTTCGATACGCGCCATTAGGCCGTCGCCGATGCGCGTCACCGTCAGCCGCGCCTCAATCTGCCAGAGGCGCAGCAGGCCGGCCAGCAGCGCCTCTAGCTCCGCCGGATTCACCCTCGGGCCGCCAGCATTTCGGCGATGCCCAGCACATGGCGCGCCTGCTTCAGGTGCGGCATGTCCAGCATCTTGCCGTCGAGGCCGACAGTGCCGGAACCGAGATCGCCGAACGCGGCGATGACGCGCTTGGCGTAAGCAATTTCCTCAGCCGTCGGCGTGAACGCCTCGTTGATGATATCGACCTGGTCCGGGTGGATGGCGATCTTGCCGGTGAAGCCGGTCTTGCGGCCCTGGATCGCCTCCGCCTTCATGCCGTCGAGGTCGCGGAAATTCGGGTAAACCACGTCCACCGGCTCCATCTCGCCGGCATGACAAGCCGCGAGGCAAAGCGAACGGACCAAGCGATAGACATCCTCATACAGGCCGTTCGGCGCGCGGTTGGTGGTGGCGCGCAGCGCGGCGGAGAGGTCTTCCGCGCCCCAGGTCATGCCATAGATGCGGGGGGAGGCGCCGATGAAGCTTTCCATGGTGAAGACGCTGCGCGCGGTCTCGGTCGCCACCACCAGAATGCGGGTCGAGCCGATTTCCAGCCCCTCGCGCGCTTCAAGGGCGCTCAGGTAGTGGTCGCACTGCACCGCCTCTTTGGCCGAATAGGTCTTGGGCAGGATGATGCCATCCGGCGCGCCGGCCATGATGGCGGCGAGGTCGGGCAGGGCCAGCGGCGTCTCGAGCGGGTTGCAGCGCACCCAGAGCTGCTGGCGGGCGCGGTCACCGCGATGGCTAGCCAGGTATTCCCGCGCCATGTCGCGCGCCTTCGGCAGGTTCTCCTGGGCGACGGAATCCTCCAGGTCCAGGATCAGGGCGTCAGCCTTGGTTCCGGCGGCTTTCTGGTATTTGCGCTCACTGTCGGCGGGCACGAACAGGAATGAGCGGATGGGGGGCTGAGAGGCCATGGCGGCAGGGTCCTTAAACAGTCGCGAACGATAGGAGACGCGCAAGATTGCGCGCCAGCCTGTTTGGATCAAGTGGTTGGTTGGCGCGGTTGCAGGCGAGGCAGTCCGTCAGAATTCGCCGCTGCGATAGGCTTCGTCCAGGCGCTTCGCTTCGTCTTCCGACAATTCCGGCCAGGGGTCGCCGCGGCGGCGCAGCGTGCCGGTAAAGTTGGGCTCGCGCTTGGCGTTGAAGGCCGCGCGGCCTTCCTCACCATCCATAGTAGTCTGGATCAACAGGTTGTTAATCAGGTTTTGCACGTGCCAGGCCTGATCGGTTGGCAGATCGCCGAAGCGGACGACAAATTCCTTCATCATGCGGACGGCGACCGGTGGCATTTTCTTAATCTTGGCGGCCATTTCCTCGGCCCGTTCCATCAATTTGCCGTGTGGCACCACTTCGTTGATCAGTCCGATGCGCAGCGCCTCATCCGCCATGATCGGCTCGTCGGTCAGCAGGGTTTTCATCGCATCGATATAGCGGAGTTGCTTGATCAACAGGCTGGCCCCCGGGCCGTGGCCGAGCCACCCTTGCGAGGTCAGCCCGAACTTGAACTTGGCGTTCTCAGCGCTGGCGATGCGGATATCGGTCGACGCCAGCACCATGTACATGCCCGCACCGGCGGCCCAGCCGTTGACAGCGGCGATTACGGGCTTCCATACGCGCGGGTAGTGGTCGCCCATCCGCCCGTCAACGCCGGTGCTCTGGCCATGGACGGTGCCTGCCAGCGGCCAATAGATGCGCTGCGTTCGCAGATATTCCTTGTCTTCGGCTGTCAGGTCCGGGCGGGCGGCAAGGTTGTGACCGGCGCAAAAATGCCGGTCGCCGGCCCCGGTGACGATAGCGCAGCGAATATCCCGGTCTTCCCACAAGTCGATCCAGGCGGCGGAGATGTCATCCGACATCTTTTTGTCCAGGATGTTGGCCTTGGACGGGTTGTTCATGGTGATGTAGGCGACGCCGTCGCGCTTTTCGTAGTCGAGGGGCATGGAATTTCCTCAGGCAGGCTTGATGTGGTGGCAAGTGTGTCAGGTTCGGGCGAGGGGAGCCAGCGCTTCCGCCATCGCCAGCACCTCTGTCGGTGAGTGGCCGGCCATACGGAGGTCAGGAACGCTGACGCTCCTGTCGCGTTTGGCGAACCGCCGGCCGTCTGGTCCGACCAGCAAAGCGTGATGCCAGTAGTCCGGCTGCGGCAGGTCCAGCAATGCCTGTAACAGTCGGTGGATATCGGTGGCCGCCAGCAGGTCCTCGCCGCGCGTGACCAGGGTGACGCCCTGGAGTGCATCGTCGATGGTTACGGCCAGATGATAGCTGGTCGGCGAATCCTTGCGGGCCAGCACGACATCGCCAAAGCGGCAGGGATCGCAGGCGATTTGCCCTTTCGCCATATCCCGGAACGCCAGAGGCCCGGCCTGGCGTAACGCTGCGGCCACGTCCAGGCGCCAGGTCGGTTGCTCTCCGGCGGCGATGCGCGCCTGCCGTTCCGCCTTGGCCATTCCCCTGCAGATGCCGGGGTAGATCGGTCCATCCGGCCCATGCGGTGCGCCGCCAGCTGCGGCGATCTCCGCCGCTATCTGGGCGCGGGTGCAAAAGCATGGATAGAGCAGGCCCATACCATCCAGCCTCGCCAGAGCCGTGCGGTAGTCGCCGAAATGGTCGGATTGGACCCGGACCGGGCCATCCCAGGCCAGGCCGAGCCAGGCCAAGTCATCCAGCATGCGCGCTGCGAACTCTGGCTTGCAACGGACGCGGTCAATATCTTCCAGCCGCACGAGAAACCGCCCGCCGGCTTCTCGTGCGCGCTGCCAGGCAAACAGTGCGCTGTAGACGCTGCCGAGGTGAAGATGCCCGGTCGGGCTTGGAGCAAAACGGGTGACGCGCATGGGCTCTTGGCGCTAGGGTTGCCGAGGCCTTACCCTCGCACGCGAACCACCGGGAGCCAAGCCATGGCCGTCGAACCTGAAGCCAAAGGCATGAGTCTGATGAGTCACCACCATCACCCTGTCGGCGGCGGTTTGGCCAAGCAGTTGGTGGTGTTGCTGCACGGCTATGGCGCAGATGGCGAAGACTTGATCGGCCTGGCGCCGATGCTGGGCCAGGTGCTGCCCGATGCCGCCTTCGTTGCGCCGAATGCGCCGTTTCCCTGCGCGATGTCGGCATTTGGCTTTCAATGGTTCGATGTCTGGGACGCCGATAGCGCCCGCCGGCTGGAAGGTGCGCGGCTGGCCAACAAGATCCTGCAGCCGTTCTATGACGTTCAACTCGAAGCCCACAACGTGCCGCCGGAAGAATTGTACATCGTCGGGTTCAGCCAGGGCACGATGATGGCGCTGCACTCCGGCTTGCGGCGCGAGACGCCGCCCCGCGCCATTGTCGGGTTTGCCGGTCGGCTTATGGCGGCGCATCTGTTGTCGGAGGAAATGACGTGCCGACCGCCGGTCATGCTGGCGCATGGCGCTAACGACGATGTGGTCACGCCGGAAAGCCTGGAGCACGCCAACGATGCTTTGCGTGCCGCTGGAGTAGAGGTGGAGAGCCATATCATAGAAGGCTTGGGCCACGGCATCGACGAGACGGGTATTCTGCACGCCGCGCGATTCCTGCGCCGCGTATACGAGGCCACGCAGGATTGATGGGCGGCAGCGCGATGGCGCTTCCATCATCCTGTAAACCGTCTACAATCCGCGTCGTCATAGATAAGGGCGGTCAGCCCCGAAGAGGAAGTGTCCTATGCTAGATCAGACTTATATCTTTGCCGCGCTTGCCGGCTATGTCGGACGTCCGGACGCCACCGGCGCCTATGGCGTGTTCCGCCGCCCCGCTGCAGCCGGCGGCGAGTGGACGAATGTGTTCGGCGAGAAAGAAACCCACTACGTCATGGTGCATCCGACCAAGCCGGATGTTGTGCTGGCTGGCACGATTGACGGTGTCTATCGCTCCACCGACCGCGGCACAACCTGGAGTCGTGCAGGCTTCCCGCAGCCGTCGCGCCAGGTCTGGTCGTTCATGGTCGATGCGCGCGACCCCAACCGGATTTATGCCGGCGGCTCGCCGGTCAGCGTCTTTGTTTCGGAAGACATGGGCGCTAACTGGAAGGAACTGCCGAATCCCGGCCTGCCGAAGCGCCTGAACGCGCCGTTCGAGAGCCGGGTGATGCGCCTGGCGCAACATCCGAAAAAGCCGGAAACGATCTATGCCGCGCTGGAGTTCGGCGGCATGATGGCCTCGCACGATGGCGGCCAGAGCTGGGTGGACCACGGCGACCCGTTGGTCGAGCTTTCGAAACTGCCCCACCTCTCCAGCAAGATTGTGTCGGAAACGACGGCCGAAGGCATGTTGGACGGCCATGCGCTGACGGTTACGGCCGCCGACCCGGACTCTGTGCTGGTCGCGGTGCGCATGGGCCTGTTCGAGTCGCGCGACAGCGGCGATTCCTGGCGCGACCTGGAGGCCAAGAACTTCTCGCCGACGACCTATGGCCGGGACGTCCGGACTGCGCCGAGCGATCCGAAAACCATCTACGCCGCACTTAGCGTCGCCGCAGCCAGCCATGACGGCGGCCTCTACCGCTCGACCGATGCCGGCAAGACCTGGAGCCGCTTCGACAAGGTGCAGGTGCATGGCACGATCATGTCCATCGGCCTGCACCGGCAGGACCCGAACCAAGTCTATATCGGCGCCCGGTACAAGGGTGAAGTCTTCGGCACGCAGGACGGCGGCAAGACCTGGTCCGACATGTCGATTCCGGTCGACGTGAAGGATATCTACTGCGTCACCTGCGGATGACGCCGCTGCCTCGGGCAGGCCAATCCGCCTGTCCGTGACATTTATTGCAAGGCGCCGGGCCCGGCTGATGTGGCCCGGCGCTTTTATTTTGGCATACCTGCGGTCGCGTCGGCTGGTGCGGTCGGAACCGGGCGGGCAGGGGCGGGCCGATAATCCGTATGCCATCTCGAATCCCGTGCTAGCGTATCGCGGCTTCGGTTTGAAAGTTCGGTCTCGCAATGTCCCTTCTGCGCATCCTCGGTATCGACCCGGGCCTCCGCCGCACTGGCTGGGGGGTGGTTGACTATGGAGCCGGGCGGTTGCGCCATGTCGCCAATGGGCTGGTCGAGTCCGATGGAAAGGCCGATCTGGCGACCCGTCTGCACCAGTTGCATGTAGGGTTGACGGACGTGCTGGCGGATTTTCAGCCGGCGGAAGTCGCGGTCGAGCAGACCTTCGTCAACAAAGACCCGGTCGGCACGCTCAAATTGGGCCAGGCGCGGGCGATTGCGTTGCTGGTGCCGGCCCAGGCGGGCGTGCCGGTATTCGAATATGCGCCGAATATGGTCAAGAAAACCGTTGTCGGCGTGGGCCATGCCGCCAAGGAGCAGGTTAACCATATGATCCAATTGCTGTTGCCCGGCGCTATCGCCGCCAATGCGGATGCGGCGGATGCCCTGGCGATCGCGATCTGCCACGCACATCAGACCAGCGGGCGGGCGCACGCGGTATTGGCGGCGGCGCAGCGATGATCGGCAAACTGACAGGGGTGCTGGATTCCGTTGCAGCCGACTCAGCAATCGTCGATGTGCAGGGGGTCGGCTATATCGTTCACGCCTCCGCCCAAGTGCTGGCGCACCTGCCGTCGCCGGGAGAGCGGGTGACGTTCTGGATCGAAACGGCGGTGCGCGAGGACGCCATTACCCTCTACGGCTTTGCCGATCCCGCCGACAAGTTGTGGTTCAAATTGCTGACATCGGTGCAGGGTGTCGGTGCGAAGGCCGCGCTGGCGGTTCAGTCGGTGTTGAGTGCCGAAGATATCGCCCGCGCTGTCATGCTGGCGGATGTGGCGGCGGTGACGCGCGCGAACGGCGTCGGCAAAAAGTTGGCGGAGCGGATCGTCAACGAATTGAAGGACAAGGCGCCGGCTTTCGGCGCAGCCGGTCTCCGTCCGCCGGCGCCGGCATTATCCGGAAAGGGCAAGCAGGCGGCGGCCCCGGACCATGCCGGCGATGCCGTTTCGGCCTTGGTCAACCTCGGGTATGGGCTCAGCGATGCCAGCCGGGCGGTTCAGGCGGCGGCGCAGAAATCCGGCGACGGCGCGCCAGTCGAGGCATTGATCCGGCTGGGTCTTAGCGAGTTGATGAAATGACCGCAACACCGCAGCCGGTTTTGAGCGTCCAGGGAGGCGCTTAGATGGAAGAAGAGCGTTTCCTGTCGCCGCAGACTTTGGGCGAAGAATTGTCAGATGCCGCCCTGCGCCCGACCTCGCTGGCGGAGTTTATCGGCCAGCAACAGATGCGCGAGAACCTGTCGATCTTCATCGAGGCGGCGCGGGCGCGCAACGATGCGCTCGACCATGTGTTGCTGTTCGGTCCGCCAGGGTTGGGCAAGACGACGTTGGCGCAGATCGTGGCGCGGGAAATGGGGGTGAATTTCCGCTCGACGTCCGGGCCAGTGCTGGCGAAGGCCGGCGACCTTGCCGCTATCCTGACCAATCTGGCAGAAAACGACGTCCTGTTCATCGACGAAATTCATCGCCTCAATCCGGCGGTCGAGGAAATCCTTTATCCCGCGATGGAGGATTTCCAGCTTGACCTGATTATTGGCCAGGGGCCGGCGGCGCGAACCGTCAAGATCGATTTGCAGCCGTTTACCCTGGTCGGAGCAACCACGCGCTCGGGTTTGCTGGCGTCGCCATTGCGGGATCGCTTTGGCATCCCGTTGCGGCTGAATTTCTATGAGGTCGCGGAACTGGTGCAGATCGTCCGCCGCGGCGCCAATCTGCTGGCGGTGGACATGACCGAGGACGGCGCGCTGGAAATCGCCCGCCGTTCGCGCGGGACGCCGCGGATTGCCGGGCGCATGCTGCGGCGGGTGCGGGATATCGCGACCGTGACCGAACAGTTGCCGATCGACGCCAAGGTTGCCGATGCCGCCTTGCAGCGGCTGGAGGTGGATGCGGCGGGACTGGATGCGCTGGACCGGCGCTACCTTAGGATTATCGCCGAGCACTATGGCGGCGGGCCTGTCGGCGTCGACACCATCGCCGCCGCCATGTCCGAGGCGCGGGATGCGCTGGAGGACGTCATCGAGCCCTACCTGGTCCAGCAGGGCCTGGTCCAGCGC
>JAYPXD010000069.1:0-14985 GCA_038135395.1 Alphaproteobacteria bacterium
GAGTTCGCAGAAGGCTCAGCCGAGATCGAGACCTACACGGTGATCCACGACCGCAAGGGCCCGAGCTACTCAATCCTCTATGGCCGCCTGGACGACGGCAGCCGCTTCATCGCCAACACGCCGGCAGATCCAGCGTTGCTGGCGGAGATGGAGAAGAAAGACCACCTGGGCGCAAAGGGCCGGGTGACCAGCAAGGACGGGTTGAATACGTTCTTGCCGGGGTAGGCCACGCCCGGCATTACCCCCCGACGAAGGACAGGGTCCAGCGGCCGCCGGCGCGCTCGAACTTCAGCGGCGTTGCGTTGCCGACGGCGCCTTCCGGCAGGTCGGTGTCGAGGCCGGCGGCGATCACCCGCAGGTTGCCGCCGTGGGCGACCACTGCCGGAACACCGCCGGCGGCGCAGATTTCCTGCAAGCCTGCGCGCGTGCGGTCGATGAAAGTCTGCATGCTCTCGCCGCCTGCGGGATGCTTGGCCCAATCGAGGTCATGGTTGGAGTTGCCCATCCATTCGCCGAACCGGCGCTCTACGATATTCAGATTGACGGACAAGTGTGTGTGCGTAGCGCGGGCGACCGCCTGACCGGTTTGGAAAGCGCGCATAAAAACACTGGCGACGGTGCGGTTTACCGGCTCGTTCTGCATCAACTGGCCGGCGCGCCACGCCTGCGCCATGCCGGCGGTGTTCAGCGGCGCGGTTGGGAACTGGATAATACCGCCGGCATTGCCTGCTGTTTCGCCATGGCGGACGAAGTAGAACAGGTCGACCGGCAGTTCCAGCCGCTCGCGTCCGGCGACCTCCATCATCAGATCGAGATTGATGCTCATCGACGACTTCCCTCTTCACGCGTCAGCAGTAATTCGTTCCCCTAGCTTTGCCACCGCAACACGCGGGCGTCGACCGGGTTTTTGAAGGCGCGGCCTTCGGCCCTGGCCTGCTGCCATTCGCGTTTCAGGCGGTAATACCATTTCGCCTGAACGTCGGCATCGTTGATCAGCATCAGGTCGGGCATATCGGCCAGGCCCTCCGCCTGCATCGCAACCACATCGCGATCCTGGCCCAGGAAGGTCCTGGCGAAATACGGCAGCACCGGCCGCATCAGATTGAGCCAGGGCCAGGTCCAATAGATGGCGTGGTGCACCATGGTTTGGTGCTCATCCACCGGGGTAACCGCGGTAATGCCGACATAGTGCTGCGCGGCCTTGCCGGCGCGGTCCATTTGAACGTGCTCGATCCGCACGCCGGGCAGGCTGAAGGCGATTTCCGTCGTAACTTCACCGCGCAGGATTTTATAGGCGGCCGAGTTCGAAGACGGTTTGTGCCGGACCATGGTGAAGCCCAGGGGCGACGGCGCGAACGCCTTTTGCTTGGCATGGATCGACTTCGGCGCGCGCCACCACCAAGCGCGGTGTACGAATGGCCCGTGGGCCGGGTCCATCAGGCCAATGACGGCATGGTCGATGCCGCAGGGAAACAGCATGCTCTCCACATGCCGGGGACGGGCGCTGGCGGGCAGGGCCGGCAGTGCCGGCGGCTCCGGCGCGTCGGCATTGGGAGCGGTCTGGGCGGCCGCAGGCTCTGCCATATAGACCCAGATCAGGCCGTGCTGTTCGCGCACCGGATAGGCGCGGACGCGAATGCGCTCGGTCTCGAAGCCTTGCTCCGGCACCAGGCTGGGAATGGCGGTGCAGCGGCCATCCGCTGCAAAACGCCAGCCGTGGTAGGGACATTCGATCGCGCCATCGACCATCCTCCCCTTCGACAGCGGCACGCCGCGGTGCGGGCAAAGATCGCGGAGCGCGAACACGGCTCCGGTCGCGGCATCCCGGCCGAACACCAGCGGTTGCCCGGCCAGCCGCTTGTGAATCATCCGGCCCCGCGCCAGGTCGCGGGCCGGCATCGCCATGTACCAAAGATCGGTTAACGCCATCGTCCCGGCTATTCCGCCGCCGCATCCGCCGGGCCGGCGGACAGGGCGCTGTTCCACCAGCCGGGCCGGGTCGGCGTCAGCACGGCATCGCCGCACAACAGCGGAGCGGCTCCGTCCAATGCTTCAAGCTTGAGCATCGCCAGGCCGACGCCGTCGCCGGCAGAGCGCAGGTCGCCGACGTCCCGGCCATCCTGCATGATCTTGCGTTCATCGGAGCCGGGCTTGCCGCTCACCGACACTGGCGTCAGCCGCCGGCGCACCAGGCCACGGTATTTGGTGCGGGCGGTGACCTCCTGGCCGACATAGCAGCCCTTGCGCCAGTCGATGCCGGACAGTTCGTCAAAGCCGCTTTCCAGCAAGAAAGACTTGTCGGACAGCAGGTCGTCCGGGCTGGCGCCGACGCCCAGCGACCGACGCAACCGCTCATAGGTGGCGTGGGGTGTGACAGCAGCGGCCGGCGCAAACGGTTCGCCGGCCGGCACCAGCACCCGAATCCCCAGTGTGGCCAGCCGCGGGTCCGGATATGCGAGCGCGGTCGCAGGCAGCACGACCTCCGCCGCGCCTTCGCCCCAAATCAGGGCCGTGCGCCAAAGGTCGGTTTCGTCGGCCAGATCGACCTTGGCGCGCAGCTTATAGCGTTTCAGCCGCAGCAACAGGTCGCCGCGGCTATTGCCATCGCAGTCGAGGAGGAAGCCATCGGCCAGCCTCAGCACAAAGAAATCGTGGAGAAACTTGCCTTGAGGCGTTAGGAGTGCAGCATAGATTGCCGCCTCCGGCTTTGCCTTCGTGACGTCATTGGAAATCAAGCCTTGCAGGAAGTCTTCCGCATCCGCGCCGGCGACGCGCACAATTCCGCGGCCTTCCGCCCAGGTCCACTCAGCCATACCGTCCTCCTTCAGGAGCATTGCCCGCAATATAGGGATGTTTCCGGGTTTCGCCAGCGTCAGGTCGCTTGCTGATGCGCTTGATGCAGGTGATGGCAGGCGGACCCCAGGGCGGCGCCGAGGGTTTCTATGAGCGGCTCGCCATCGCGTTGCGCGAACCGGATATCGAACAAATGCTGGCATTCCGGCGTGAGCCAGGCCGGGCCGCCCGCCTGCGGCAGGCGGGCCTGGCGATTTCGGAGCACGCCTTCGGCGGGGCCTTGGACCTGCTGACGCCCTGGCAATTGCGGAATGTGGCGGCGAAGTTCCGGCCGGACGTCACGATTTCCTGGATGAACCGGGGCTCCCGCATGGCGCCGGATCGGCCTGGCGTGCTGGCGGGGCGGCTCGACGGCTATTACAAGCTGAAGAATTTCCGGCGCTGCCAGCACCTGATCGGCATAACGCCGGGGATTTGCGACTACGCGGTCAATGCCGGCTGGCCGCGGGAACGGGTGCATCTGATCCCGAATTTCGTCGCGGGCGATCTGCAGGCGACACCGCAACCGCGTGGGGACCTGGATACGCCAGAGGGCGCGCCGTTGCTGTTGGCGCTGGGGCGGTTGCATCCGGTCAAGGGCTATGACGTGTTATTGCGGGCGCTGGCCAACGTGCCGGATGCCTACCTATGGATTGCCGGCGAGGGCGCGGAGGCAGCGAGGCTTGGCCGCCTGGCCGAGGACCTTAAAGTCTCAGCCCGGGTGCGCTGGCTGGGGTGGCGGCAGGATGTCGGCGCTTTGTATCGGGCGGCGGACCTGTGCGTCAGCTCATCCCGCTTTGAATCCTTCGGCCATGTCATTGCCGAAGCGTGGGCGCATCACAAGCCGATCGTATCGACCGACGTGGTCGGGCCGGCGGGGACGATCCGCAATGGCGCCGACGGCTTGCTGGTGCCGAAGGACGACCCTGGAGCGCTGGCGGACGCCATCAAAACACTGATCGCGGACCCGCAGCGGGCGGCAGCTATGGCCGATGCAGGCCGGGACACGTTCCTCGCGCGCTATAGCGAGCCTGTCGTGGTGTCGCAGTATCGCGCGTTTTTCGATGCGGTCGCCGGGCGCTAGAGCAACGCCCGATCAATTGGAGTCATTTGATCGGGCGATGCTCTAGAACAGTTTGTCGAGCGGTACCGAATAGGTGATCGTGGCGATCTCGGTTCCTGGGTTCCGGTCGTCGAGGCCGGCGTTCGATAGATGGTGGAACGTCAGGCCGACTTGCGACTTGTTCGGAAATTCGTAGGCCAGTTCCAAACCGGAGCGGAACTCGATGACGTGGCCCAGGTCGATATCGTCGCCCTGGCCGTAGGCGCCGACCGCGGTATTGGCGCGGAACAGCACTTGCGGCAGCAGGCGGAATTCCAGCCCAAACCCGGCATAGCCATAGGCGGCGCCGCGATGGGTGACATAGCCGCCGACATGCGGATAGAGCTTCCAGACCAACGGCGCGCCCCGGTATTCCAGGCCGAATTCCGCGCTGCGCTTGCCAGTGACGACGCCTGCGACGCCGGCATTAATGGCGACGTAATCATCCGCAGCCGCGGCCGGAGCAGCCGTCAAGGCGGTGTGCGTTAGGGCGATTGCTGCCGCAGCGATGGGGAGTGATCTCAGGACCATAGCAGCCTCTCTGGCAAAACGAATTGTCCAAAATAATCCGCCGCCCGCACCAGGGCAGCGCGCACACCCGGCTCCAATGCCGAATGCCCAGCATCTTCAATCATTTCCAATGTTGCACCAGGCCACGCTTTGACCAACCTTTGTGCGGTTGATGGCGGACAGATGACATCGTACCGCCCCTGTACAACATGGCAGGGCAAATGCGCAATGCGATCGACGTTGGTAATCAGTTGATCCGGCTGCAAAAAGCATTCGTGCCGGAAATAGTGCGCCTCCAATCGGGCGACCGCCACGGCAAAGCGGTTCGACCCCAGCCGGGAATCGACGCCGCGGGCGCGTAGCGAGGCGCAACTGCTCTCATAGGACGCCCAGGCGTGTCCGGCGGGTTGATGCACCGTCGGGTCAGGATCGTTGAGGCGTCGCCAATAGGCAGAAAGAATGTCGGTCTGTTCCTCCTCCGGAATCAGCGCGCGAAATGCAGCGCCAGCTTCGGGGAAAAACTGCTCCATCCCGGTCATGAACCAGTCGATTTCCGGCCTTGTGCCGGCAAATATGCCGCGCAAAATGAAGCCCAGGCATCGGTCCGGATGCGCCTCGCCATAGGCAAGCGCCAACGTGCTGCCCCACGAGCCGCCGAACAATACCCACCGCTCGACGCCTCGCGCCCGCCGCAATATTTCCAGGTCGGCAATCAGGTGCTGGGTCGTGTTCGCCTCGATACATGCCGATGGCCGCGACCGGCCGGAGCCGCGTTGGTCGACCAGGACGACCCGCCAGACCCGAGGGTTGAAAAAGCGGCGATAGGCGGCCACACAGCCGGCGCCGGGGCCGCCATGCAAAAACACCACCGGTATCCCGGCCGGGTTGCCGCATTCGCTCCAATAGAGGGTGTGGCCGTCACCAACATCAAGCCATCCGTCTGTATAGGGGTCAACCGGAGGATAGAGTTCACGCCGGGTTGTGCCAACAGGTGCAAGGTCGGGGCTCAAAACATATTCCAGGGGTGTTAATGGCAGACGTGATTTGTAGCGGCACTGTCATAAACGTATACTGATTCCATGAAATGGCCAACTGTCCTCATCGCGCTGGCTTTGCCTTTCCTGTGTTTTTCGGGAAGCGCTGCTGTCGTCGACGAGCCCTGGCGTGCGGTTCTGTCCCTACCTGAACCGCATGCGGTCAGGCTTGAGACGATCGTCGATGCGGAAACCCTGCGATTGGGCGATGGGAGGCTGGTCCGGATATCCGGGCTCTATGCTCCGGCAGAGGCCGCCGTTTCGGCCATTGTTTCCGCTGCGGGCGGCCGATCGGTCCGGCTATACAATCCAGGGACAGTGCCGGATCGCCATGGTCGGGTGTCGGCTCAGATCGTCGTGGTCGGGCCGGTTGGACAGCCGTCGCTTTGGCTTCAGGGGGAATTGTTGTGGGCGGGGCAGGCGTTTTTTTACCCTGCCGATCCTATGGCCGATGCGCCGGCGCGGGCGATGCTGGCGCTAGAAAGCGATGCCAGGCGCGAAGCGCGTGGGCTGTGGGCGGACGCTGCGAACCGGGTGCAGGACGCCCGCACGCCGGCGACGATTCAGCCAGGGTTCCGCGTTGTCGAAGGCGTCGTGCAGGGCGTTGGCGAAAGCCGGCACAGCTTGTTCGTCAACTTCGGCCCCGACTACCGCAAAGATTTTACCGTTGTCGTGCAACGCAGCGACCGCGAAGGCTTTGCGGGCGGCTTGCGAGCGGTTCGGGCGCTGCAAGGCCGCCATGTCCGGGTCAGGGGCCTGGTATTTCAGCGTGGCGGGCCGGCGATCAGGGCGATGCACCAGCAGGTGATTGAAATCCTGGATTAGAGCACGCCCGATCAAATGGACCCAATTGATCGGGCCAGATGCCCTAGTCGCAATGCGAAACTCTGTGCCGTCTCTAGCCCTTAGGCTTCAGGTTCAGCGACAGCGAGTTCATGCAATACCGGTCGCCGGTCGGTTGCGGCCCGTCCGGGAATTTGTGGCCCAAATGGGCATCGCACTTGGAGCAGCGCACCTCGGTCCGCACCATGCCATAGCTGGTGTCGGTGTATTCGGTCACGCGGTCCGGGCTGATCGGCTGCCAGTAGGACGGCCAGCCGGAGCCGCTTTCATACTTGGTCTTGGAGTCGAACAACTCCTGGCCGCAGCAGATGCAGGCGTAAATTCCCGGGCGCTTTTCGTCGTTATAGACGCCGGTCCAGGCGCGTTCGGTGCCATGCTGGCGAGTGACGGCATAGACGTCCGGGTCCAGGATTTTGCGCCACTCGGCGTCGGACTTAATCACTTTATCGCTCATGCGGGCAATGCCTCCTCCGGCATACGGGTTTGCGGCACGATGTGCAGGTCTGGAGATAGCCTGACGGTCGTCCGTTTCAAGAGCCGCGGCCGGGTCGGGTCCAGGTGTCCGCGGCGGTGCAGGGTAAAGCCGTTGTCCCACATGACCAGGTCGCCCATGCGCCATTCATGCCGATAGACGAACGGCGGCTGGGTGGCGTGTTCCTGCAACTCCTGGATCAGGGCGCGGCCTTCGGCTTGTGGCAGGCCCTCGATGCCGGGCATGGTGCCGGGATCGAGGTACAGCGCGCCCCAGCCTTCCTTTGGATGCTGGTGCACTAGCGGGTGCAGGACGTCTGGCGATTTGGCACGGGCCTTGGCCGATGCCTCGGGACTTTCGTCATAGGCCGCGGAGCGGTGCGCATAGCTGAAAACGCCCCAGGCGCGGTCCGCCAGCGATTTCAGCATCGGCGGCAGGGTCTCGTAGGCAAGTCGCAGGTTGGCGAATTCGGTATGGCCGTGCCCCTTCGGGATTTCGACGCCATAGAGGAATGAGCCTGTCGCAGGGTTCTTTTGGTAGGACTGGTCCGAATGCCAGGTGATCTCGCCCGCGCCAAGGCCGCCGATGGCGGTGCCGTTGCGATCCAGCAGATTGGAGATGTAGATCACCTCCGACCGCTGCTTCGATGCCCAATCCTCGCGCACGATCCGGTCCGGCTCGCCCAAGGCTTCGGAGAAGGCGACCAGCGCATCCTCGTCCAGCAACTGCCGGCGGAACACCAGGACGCCATGCCGCGACCAGGCCTCTCGCAGCGCCTGGCGGTCGGCCTCGGCCAGCGGCTGGGCGCAATCGACGTCCACGACCTCGCGCGCGAAGGAGTTGGCGATCGGTCGAATTTCGAATGCTGTCATCAGTGCCTTCCGTTCCGCAGCGATCGGTTACGTCGATCCGGCCGTCAGGCGCGCAGAAACCGGGCGACTGCGTCGGCGACTGCGTCCGGTCGGTCCAGTTCCGCCATATGGCCGGCGCCGGCGATGGTCTCGACCGTGACGGGGCCGGCGATGCCGTCTCTTAGGGCGCCGGCATAGCCGGGTGGCTGCACCTTGTCGGCATCGCCCCAAAGCACCAGCGTCGGGCAGACGATCCGACCGAGGCGCTTTTCCACATGCGTCGCGGAATTCGGCCAAAGGTAGCGGGCAGAGGCCTCGCGCGCCCGCACCGTTTCAATCGGCCATTCGACGGCATCGGCATTGCCGGGGGCCGCGATCAGCGCGTTGTAGGCGCCTTCTGTTTCGCACATCAGCGCATCGACCTTGTCGCCCCGCTGCGCCCAGGGATCCGTTGGCGGGTTGGCGTCGTCATAGAGACCGAACGGCGATTGCAGCACCAGCTTGCCGACGCTGTCGGGCCAGATCGCGGCAACCTCCATGGCCAGCGCACCGCCGACCGATGCGCCCATGAGCGTGGCGCCGCGGCAGCCGGCAGCGGCGACCAGATCGTGCGTGGCCAGCGCGAACTCGAACAGCGAATCCAACTGCAGGTGGCCGCGGCCTCCCCCCGGGAAGCCCGGCAGGGAAATGGCGTTCACCTCGCAATGCGTGGCCAGTGCATCCAGCATGGGGATCCATTTCGGCAGACCGGCGAAGCCGGCCAGGTAGGCCAATTTGGGGCCGGAGCCTTTGCGCCATACCCGCGATTCGATGCCGTGGGCGCTGATAATCGTCTCGGAATGATCCATTATTCTGCTGCCATCATCCGCGGAGCCGAGACTTTTGCCCGGTTTTCATCGGCCATCGGGGTTGGCCACCAATGGTCCTCCCACTCGTCATCGAACAGGTCGCGCAATTGCGGCATGACCTTCTCGGCGAACAGCTTCGTGTTGTATTGGGTCAGCTGTTTCGACATGTTGCCGAATTGCAGCAACAACATCAGGTGGCCGACGTTCATCTCCTTGGCGATGGCGCGCAGGCGCTCCGCCACCTGGTCCGGCGTGCCGGTGATGACATAGCCGTTGTCGAGGATGGCGTCGTACTCGCGCGCGCTTTTGGAGACGGCGATATTGGTGCGCTGTTCCTTGGCGGCCCGCCCGACCTGGCTCTCGATCCCGGCGCGTTGCGTCGCCTCGGTGGTATACCCCGGCGGCATGGCGAAGCGCGGGTCGACGTGTAGACACCGCCCGTAGAAATATTCTGCCGGTTCGCGGTAAAGGTCGTAGGCCTCTTGCTCGGTCTCGGCCACGCCAACGAATTGCAGGAAGCCGGCGCGGTAGGGGTTCATATCTTTGCCGATGCGCTTCATCTCATCCCAGAAGCCCATCATGGTCTGCATGCCGGCCTTATAGCCGTAGTAGGAGAGGTAGCAGTAGACGTATTCCATCTCCGCGCACCAGCGCCAGGTCTCCACCGAGCCGCCGCCCGGCACCCATACCGGCGGGTGCGGCCGCTGCACCGGCCGGGGCCAGATATTGACATAGCGCTGCTGGTTAAAGCGGCCGTTGAAGGCGAAAGTGTCCTTCTCCGTCCACGCCTTCATGATCAGGTCGTGCGCCTCCAGATAGCGCTGGCGCAGCATGGAGGGATTCTGGCCGAGGGCGAAGCAGGTATCCATCGGCGAGCCCACCGGGAAGCCGGCAATCAGCCGCCCGCCGGAGATGCAGTCCAGCATGGCAAACTCTTCCGCCACGCGGGTCGGCGGGTTGTAGAGGGCGATGGAGTTGCCCATGACGCACAGCGCCGTGTCTTTCGTACGACGGGCGAGGCTGCTGGCGATCAGGTTGGGCGAGGGCATCAGGCCATAGCCGTTGGAGTGATGCTCGTTCACGCAGATGGCGTCAAAGCCGCAGTCCGCCGCGAACTCCAGCTCATCCATGAAATCGTTGTACATGTGATGCGCGCGCTGGGGATCGAACAGCGAGGAATGGATGTCGACCCAGACGGACGGATGATTGTCGCGGAAATCGTCGGGCAGTTCCGTATAGGGCATCAGATGGAACCACATGAGCTTCATGGGAGGGGCTCCTTATTGCGAAGATCGCGTATTGACCGGTATTGTACGACCATTGGCTTTGCGCGCAATGCGTGTCGTGCGGCGGGGCGGGCATTACCTCCGGGCAATCTCTGTCTTATTTCAGCCGAGACTCTTCTGCCCATAAAGAAACCGCCGGCGTCTGCCTTCCAATGCTACCGCGGTCAGGCGGCCGGTCATAAAGGCGCCTGTATCGATGGCGATGCGGTTCTTGTGTTCTTCGGGCGTGTGTCCGGGCGTGTGTCCGTGCACGACCACCTTGCCGAAATCCTCCTCGGAAAACAGGAACTCTTCGCGGATCCAAATCAGATCGTCAGGGGCTTGGTCATCGAGGGGAATGCCCGGGCGAACGCCGGCATGGGCGAAGAAATAGTCGCCCTCGGTATGGCTGTATTTCAGGCTTTGGAAGAACTCTAGGTGGCGTCGCGGCAGAGCGTCAGCCAACGCTGACGCAAGCGTCTGCATCTGTTCGCTTTGACTGCCGCTGGTGACATTGTTAACGCCATAGCTGGCCAGCGTCGCCCGCCCGCCATTGGTCAACCAGCCGTGGCCGCCAGCCGGGTTTTCCAGGAAATCCAGCAGCCAGCGATCATGATTGCCGATCAGGTGCACTGGCTCGAACCCCTCCAATGGACGGGTCAACAGATAATCGACCACACCCTTCGACGCCGGTCCGCGGTCGATGTAGTCGCCGAGATAGACGATCACCCGGCGGCGGGCCGCACGTTTGGCTACATCCGCCTGAATTTCTACTTCCAGGCGGTGCAAAAGATCCAGTTGGCCATGAATATCGCCAACGGCATAGACGACCGTGTCGTCCGGCGCATGCGGCGCGTCCGGATTATCGCCGCGTCTGAACAGGCCAAGGACCATCAGCGCCAGCTAGCCGTTGCTGTTGTGCTATTCCCGCGGCGCATGCTTGGCGAGAATGCGCTGCAAGGTGCGGCGGTGCATGCGCAGGCGGCGCGCGGTCTCGGAAACATTGCGCTCGCACTGTTCATAGACGCGCTGAATATGCTCCCAACGGACCCGGTCGGCTGACATCGGATTTTCCGGCGGCGGCGGCGGGCCTTCGCCTGTTTGCAACAGGGCGGCTTCGATAGCGTCCGCGTCAGCGGGCTTTGGCATGTAGTCCAGCGCGCCAGCCTTTACCGCGGCGACAGCGGTCGCGATGTTGCCATAGCCGGTCAGAATAATCGCACGAATATCTGGGCGATGCTCGCGAAGGGTTGCAACCACATCCAGGCCGCTGCCGTCGCCAAGCCGCAAATCGACCACGGCGAAAGCCGGTTTGCTGCGCGCAGCGGCCACGCCGCCGGCGGCGCTTTCCGCCACCTGGACTTCAAAGCCGCGCCGCTCCATTGCGCGCGCAAGCCGGCGCAGAAATGGTGGATCATCGTCCACGATCAAAAGCGTGCGCTCAGCCAGTTCGGCCACGGCCGGTGAAATATCGTTCATAGCTGGTCCTCCTGTTCCAGTCGGTGGCGCGGCCAGGTCACCACCACTTCAGCGCCACCTTCGGCGCGATTGTCAAACTCTACGCGCGCGCCAGTCCGTTCCAGCAGCGTTTGCGCGATAAAAACACCTAATCCCATATGCTCGCCCGATTCGCGACGGGAAGATACATAAGGTTCACCCAATCGGCTCAAAATACTAGGGGGAAAGCCTGGGCCGTCATCGTGAACGGTCAGGCGGCAGGTCTTTGGATCCCAGGCAATCGTCACCATGACTTCGGTTTGCGCGAATTGCCGGGCGTTCGATATGAAGTTGCCGACCCCATGCACGATCTCTGGCCTGCGGAATACACGTGGCTCCAAGCTGCCATTATCGGTATCGGGTTCGCGAGCGATTCGGACAGGTATGTCATTCCGGCCTCGGCTTTCTGCTACCGCCTCGACCAAGGTGCTGAGCGGTCCCTTATAAAAGCTTTCGCCGGTATCGCCTTTTGGGCGCGCCGACAGCTCGGCCAGAATATCGCGGCAGCGCTCGGCCTGAGACAACAGCAGCGCTGCATCCTCTCCCAGTTCGCTGTCGGGCGGCAGGTCCCGAACCAACTCTTTGGTGATGACCGAGATGGTGGCCAGGGGGGTGCCGAGCTCGTGCGCCGCAGCGGCTGCGATTGCGCCGACCGCGGATACCTGGTGTTCGCGCGCCAGCGCCGCTTGCGCCTCCGCCAGGGCATCCTGCATGCGGCGTTGCTCGCGGGCGACGCGATAGACATATCCGGCCGTAAATCCGATCGCCAATATCATTGCGGTCCATAGCGCAAACACATAGACGGCGTCCGGCGGGGCGATCGGTCTTGGCGCCGGCATTGGCAGGTGCCGGAACGCCAGCAACGTCACCGTCGCCATCGCAAGCAGCGACAGAATGATGGTGCTGGTCGAAGAGAGAACCGTCGCTGACACCACAATCGGCGCCAGGATCAGGATCAAAAACGGGTTGAGCAACCCGCCAGTTAAATACAGTAACGCGCCTAATTGTATGATATCAAAGCCTAAATATAGCGCTGCGTCCCGATCGCCGATATGAGGGCGCGCCCAGTGGCGGATCAGCACGAACATGTTCAGCGCCGCCGAGGCCATCACTGCGGCAATCGCCGGGACGATTGGGAAGGTGAAGCCCAAGCCGTAGTATACGATCAGCAGGGTTACGCCCTGGCCGGTGACGCCAACCCAGCGGATCGCCACCAATGTTTGGGAGCGAACACGGATATGGGGCAAACGACGGGGCAAACGATGGTTCCTGACGAAAACGAAACGGCGGCGCTGTTATGCGCCTAGCAATGGTTCAGTGTCCTCTATCTACTTGGCATTCGACCGGTTTCGCAAGCAATCTTCCAGACAATTAGCCAGAAACATGCACGAACACCCGAGGGTGGGACCGAACTGGCTTGGCAGGCCGATGCGCCGACTTGGCACGCCGGCTATTTTCTGCGCGTGGAAAAGCCGAATCTCCTGTTTTCATTGTGGGCAGGCTGCAGCTTGCCTACCTACATAGCTAGGAGGTCTGCCGTCACGGCCAGCCTCCGATAGGTACAGGTTTGAGAAAAACGCTTTGATCGGCAATTCAAGGAGATTGAGAATGACCGCATGGATAGCAAGGATCGGTGCGGCGATCCTGTTGGCGGTTGTCGCCGTTCTGCCCGCGCGGGCGGCGGAGTTGACGACCGAACGGGAATTGCTGGCGAAGGCCCAATTCACGCTGGAACGCTTCGCAAATTCTCCAAAAATGGCGGACGCCAGGGCTTTGGCGCGTAGCGCCCAGGGCATTATGATCTTCCCGTCTCTGTTGAAAGGCGCATTCTTTGTCGGTGGCGAGGGCGGCACTGGCGTATTGCTGGCTAGGCAGCCCGATGGCACCTGGTCCTATCCGGCATTTTACAGCCTAGCGTCGGTCAGCTTCGGGCTCCAATTGGGTGGGCAGTCATCGGAGGCCTTGATGTTGATCATGACGCCAGGGGCTTTGCGGGCGGTCATGGCCGATCAGGCCAAACTTGGCGCGGATGTCAGCGCCGCCGCCGGACCGACGGGCACTGGCGTCGGCGCATCGTCAAGCACCGATGTCGGGACGGACATTTATACGTACTCTAATACATCCGGCCTGTTCATCGGCGCTTCGTTCGAAGGAGCGGTGATCGCCCGGCGCGAAGATTACAACGGCGCCGTATATGGCGGGATCGTCAATCCGCGCAAAATCGTGCTGGATGGAGAGGCGCAGAACCCGATTGCCGACCCGTTGCGGGCGGACATGGCTGCCTTTGCCAGATAGTCCGCCGGATTGGTGGCCTTTCAGGCGGAGACCGACCAGCTTGAGCGGTTGTTGAGGGTGTCTTTATCGAACCCCGCCAATGACTTGTAGTGGTCGGCGGTAGCGGCAAGCTCCTCGGCGGATACGATGGCGTGCAGGTCGTCGAAGCCGTCGGGCGCTCGCTCGTGCACCATTTCCATCGCTTGTTCGGGTCCGTTGCGGCGATTGGCCAGCACGATCTGCGCCGTTGCTGGTCGGCGCTCTTGATCGTAGGCTATCAGGGCGGCTTCGATGCTGGGGGCGGTGCAGAGATGCCAGGCTAGCCGCCGCGCATCCAAGATCGCCTGGCTGGCGCCGTTCGAGCCGATGGGATACATCGGGTGCGCTGCATCGCCCAACAACGTTACGCGACCGAAACTCCAGGCGTCCACCGGATCCCGGTCAACCATTGGGTATTCGAACACTTCCTTGGCGCCCCTGATAATATCCGGCACTTTGAGCCAGCCGAAATCCCAGTCCTCGAATGCTGGTAGAAAGTCATCGAGATTGGCGCGGCGATTCCAGTCCTCGCGCCGCCATGATTGCAGGTCGGTGTATTTGATTTCCGCGATCCAATTGATCAGGGCTCGGCCTTCGTCCTCTGCGTGCTTGGAAATCGGGTAACAGACGAATTTCTGTGCCTGATGCCCCGCCATCACCATGCTGCGGCCGGTCAGGTAGGGGGTGGACAGCGTTGTCGCCCGCCACAAAACGTTGCCGTTCCAGATCGGGTCGCCTTCGTTTGGATAGAAGTGCCGGCGCACGGTGGAATGGATGCCGTCGCACGCGATCAGAACGTCGCCTTCCGCTTCGACCGTAGACCCATCGGCGCGCGTCAGAACCGCCGTCACCCCGCTATCAGGCTGGCGCAGGGAGGTGACGCGATGCCCGGCCAGGATATTGTCGCGGCCAAGCCGCTCTACTGCCGCGTCTAGCAGGGCCATTTGCAGTTCGCCCCGATGGATCGAGAATTGCGGCCAGTGATAGCCGGCGGCCTTGCCGCGCGGTTCCTGCCAAATTTGTTGGCCATGCCGGTTGGCGTAGACCAATTCGGCGGTCGGAATCGCCGTTGCCGCAAGACGGTCGGCAAGGCCGAGTTCGGTGAGTTCGCGCACCGCGTGCGGCAGAACGTTGATGCCGACTCCCAGGGGTTGGATATTCGGCGCGGCCTCATAGACTTGGCAAGGGATGCCGGCTGCATGCAGGCTCAGCGCCGCGGTCAAGCCGCCAATTCCTCCGCCAATGATCATCGCGTGCATTGCGCTATATCCTAGATTTTCTGGAGCCAACAGCGATCTGTTCCGATCAGCCGTCCAACACTAGTCGTCTCGCCGCATTCGGCAAGGTTGTCGGCCGGGGCATGCCGCCGCGCCCATCGCCGGCAAAAAAAAGGGCGGAGCCAAGGGTTGGCTCCGCCC
>JAYPXD010000070.1:0-5047 GCA_038135395.1 Alphaproteobacteria bacterium
CGCCGTGCTCTATGCAGCGGCGCTGAGCGGCAGCTTTTTCGGTATCGTCCTGGCCTATTTGGCAATGCTGCCGCTGTTCGCCGTCGGGCTGGCATTGGGCATTCAACCGCTAGTCGTTGCGGCGGTCAGCGCCGCGGCCGGCATAGCGGTGTTTGGCGGACTATGGCCGGGCATCCTGTTCGGGCTGACCAACGCTTTGCCAGTGACCTTGCTGGTAGTCCTGGCGCTGCAGAGCCGGACCTGGAGCGATGGAAAGACATATTGGTACCCCGCCGGCAGGCTGGTACAGATGGTCTCGCTTTGGTGCGCAGGCAGCATCGTATTGGCAGGGCTGGGACTTAGCGTATTCGGCTCGGGGTTTGAAACCAGCGTTGTCGGCTTCATTCGGTCGATGGCTGAGGCTCTTCACAGGCAAGGTCAGCCGATTCTGAATGCTGATGCTGCGACAGGCGTTGCTGTGCTATTGCCCGGCATTATCGCCTGGTCTTGGATGGTGATGTCGACCGTCAATGGCTTGATCGGCCAAAGCGTGTTGCGGCGCGTCGGCAAGAACCTGCGGCCAACGCCGCGGTTGTCAGAGGTAGAAGTCGGACCGGCTTGGGTGGCCGGTTTCGGCGTTTGTGCGCTTGCCGGGGCAGCACTGCCCGGCGATTTGGGCTTTGGTGCGGTGAATATGGCCATTGTTCTGGCCTACCCGCTGTTTTTCCAAGGCCTGAGCGTGGCACATGCGTTGTTCGCCCATTGGGGCCTGGGACCGCTGGTCATCGGGCTGTTCTATGGCGTGATGGTGTTGTTGAGTTGGACGGCGCTGGCCGTTATTGCCCTGGGGCTCGCAGAGCCGCTGGTTCGTCTACGCGTCCGCCTGGCGGACCGGAAAAATACCTGATGGAGGTTTGGTGAGATGATCGAGATCGTATTGTTGGAGCGCGTTGAGCGCCTGGGCCAGATGGGTGACGTGGTTCGCGTGAAGCCTGGGTTCGCCCGCAACTTCCTGCTGCCGCAGGGCAAAGCGCTGCGCGCCACCAAAGAGAACATGCGCGTGTTCGAAAGCCGCCGCGCGCAATTGGAAGCGGAAAACCTGCAGCGCAAGGTCGAAGCCGAGGAAGTCGGCACCCGCATGGCAGGCCTGGTCGTGACGCTGATCCGCCAGGCCGGCGGCACGAACCAGCTGTATGGTTCGGTCACCAGCCGCGACATCGCCGAAAGCATGCGCGAGGCCGGCTATACCGTGAACGCTCGTCAGGTGCTTCTGGAACGCGCGATCAAGGAACTCGGCATGCATGAAGTGCGCGTGGCGCTGCATCCAGAAGTCTCGATCACGGTTACGGCCAACGTGGCCCGCACGACGGAAGAAGCCGAAATTCAGGCCGCCGGCGGCACGGTGGAGCAGGACGAAACCGGCTTTACCTTCGACCCGGACATCAACTTCGAGGAACTTGGCACACTGCCGGACGACGACCGCGGCAGCCGCCGTGAAGCACGGCCGGTCGGCGACCCGGGCGAAAACCCGGATGGCGAAGTCGCCAACTGAGGCGACCGGTTCAGTACCGATGCTTGCGGCCCTGGTAGTCCTCTACCAGGGCTTTCTCTTGCGGGCCTGCGCCATGCTCGACATAGCCGGCGGCAATCGGCGATTTGCCATGGCCGCCAGGAATATCAAGCACATAGGTGGGTTGGCAGAGCCCGGAAATTCGCCCCCTTAACGCTCGCACCAACGCCTGCCCCTCGGCGATGCTGACCCGGAAATGCGAGGTGCCGCGCGCCAGGTCCGGATGGTGCAGGTAATAGGGCCGGATGCGGATTGCGACGAAGGCGCGCATCAATTCTGTCAGCGTCTCCACATCGTCGTTGACGCCCCGCAGCAGCACGCTCTGGCTCAACATGGGAATGCCGGCGTCGATTAACCGGGCGCAGGCGGCCCGCGCCGTCGCCGTCAACTCGCGCGGGTGATTGGCATGCAGCGCGACATAAACCGCTGTCGGTACCGCCAGCGCTCGCAACAACTCGGCATTCACCCGTTGTGGGTCGACCACCGGCACGCGCGTGTGAAAGCGGATGACCTGAACATGTGGGATCGCATCCAATGCCTGCACCATTTGCGCCAGCCGCCGCGACGACAGCACGAACGGATCGCCGCCCGTGATAATGACCTCCCAGATTGCCGGATGGTCGCGGATATAAGCCAGCGCCGCTTCCAGTTGAGCCTCCGAAAGATTCCCGGCCCCGTCGGGTCCAACCACCTCGCGGCGAAAGCAGAACCGGCAATAGACCGGGCAGGTATGCGTCGGCTTCAACAATACCCGGTCCGGATAGCGGTGCACGATCCCCTTGACCGGGCTGAAAGCGTCATCGCCGATCGGGTCCGCCAGTTCTTCCGCCAAAACATGCAATTCCGCAGATGAAGGCAGAAATTGCCGGGCAATAGGGTCTGCCGGATCCTGGCGGTCGATCAGTTCCGCAATCGCCGGCGTCACCGCAACGGCATAGGCCGCCGCGACCTCATCTATCTCTGCGCGCGCGGATTCTGGCGCAAGTCCGGCGGCGATCAGGGCTTCGGAAGTGCGTAACGTCAACAACGGGGACCTTTCAGACAGGGTAGGAGCAACGGCAAGTTCGGAGTAGCATAGCGGACTCTCCGTTTCTTAGCCGAAGCAGCGCTATGCCGACCATAGACCTCCGCGTTCACCCATCCAGCGCCCTGTTGCCGCGCGAACGGCAATTGGCCTGGGCTATTGCCCAGTTCGCTACCGGAACGCCGCCGATCCTGCCCCAGGTGGCCGAGACCGTAGGCTTTCGCGTCGCCGATGCGTTGTCGGTCGCTCTGGCCGCCATCGACCGCGCGCCGGTGCGCGCCGCCCGGCAAATGGCCCTGGCGCACCCGCGCCTGCGTGGGGCCAAGGTGTTCGGCTTTGACGTCGGCGTCCACGCTGAATGGGCCGGCTTCGCCAACGGCGTCGCTGTGCGCGAATTGGACTGGAACGACACGTTTTTGGCAGCGGACTTCGCCCATCCGTCCGATTGCATTGCGCCCCTGCTCGCCACGGCGCAGCAGTGCGAGCGCAGCGGCGCCGATTTGGTCCGCGCCATCGCCGTCGCCTATGAGGTGCATGTGGCGCTGGTCAAGGCCATCGACCTGCACAGCCACAAAATCGACCATGTCGCCCACCTGGCCGCCGCCGTCACTGCCGGCCTGGGCGCATTGCTGAACCTGCCGACTGCAACGGTCTACAATGCGCTGAATCAGGCCATCCACCTTTCGTTCGCAACGCGGCAGTCGCGCAAGGGCGATATCTCGTCCTGGAAGGCCTATGCCCCTGCCTGGGCCGGCAAGACCGCGGTCGAGGCCACCGACCGGGCCATGCGCGGCGAAGGCGGCCCCAATCCGATCTATGAGGGCGAAGATTCCGTCATTGCCTGGATGCTGGCCGGCCCCCGGGCGGAATACCGCATCACGCTGCCGGATGCGGGCCAGCCGCCATTGGGCATGCTGGAAACCTATCCAAAGGCCCATTCCGCCGAATACCAGGCGCAGGCGATGATCGATCTCGCTATCGACCTGCGGCAGAGGGTGGACGTCGCCGCGATCGCCAACATCGTCATATTCACCAGCGACCATACGCACCGGGTCATCGGGTCCGGCGCAAACGATCCGCAGAAATACGATCCGAAGGCCAGCCGCGAGACGCTGGACCATTCGCTGCCCTACATCTTTGCCGTGGCGCTGGAAGACGGCGACTGGGACCATATCGCCTCGTACACGCCGGAGCGCGCAGGCCGCCTAGAGACGCATCGGCTCTGGAGTGCGATCACGACCGAAGAAGACCCGCACTGGACCCAGCGCTATCACGCCGCCGACCCGCGCGAACGCGCCTTCGGCGGCCGGGTCGAGGTGACGCTGCAAGACGGCTCCGTCGTCGAGGCCGAAAAGGCCGTCGCCGACGCGCACACGAATGGATCGGCGCCATGGACTGCCGCCGGCTATCAGGCCAAGTTGCAGCGCTTGGCGGCGCCGCACCTCAACGCCGACGCCATTGCTGCACTTTGGCAGGCAAGCCAAGAGCTTTCGTCTATCGACGCCGGCGGGTTGGCTGCGCTAAACCCTCTGCTGACCGCGTTGGCGTCTGAGCCGCGCACCACAGGTATTTCGGACTGGACATCATTATGAGCAAGACCATCGCAATCCTCGGCGGCACCGGCGATCTCGGCACCGGATTGGCGCGTCGCTGGGCCAAGGCCGGCCACCGCGTCATCATCGGCTCGCGCAGCGCCGAACGCGCCCAGGAAGCCGCCGCCAAGGTCGAAGGTGCGGAAGGCATGGATAACCTGGCCGCCGCCACCGCCGCCGATATCGTCGCCATTACCGTGCCGTACGAGAATCAATTGCGCACGCTGGATGCCGTGAAAGAGGCATTGCAGGGCAAAATCCTGGTCGATGCCACCGTACCGCTGATGCCGCCGAAGGTTGGCACCGTGCAGCTGCCGGAGGGCGGATGCGCTGCGGTGAACGCGCAGAAAATGCTTGGCGATGGCGTGCAGGTAGTCTCCGCCTTCCAGAATGTGGCGGCGGACAAGCTGCAATCCGGTGAGGAATTGGACTGCGATATCCTGGTTTCCGGTGACAAGCTGGCGGCGCGCGAAGTCGTGGTCGGTCTGGTCGAGGATGCCGGCCTGCGCGGCTGGCATGCCGGCCCTCTGGCGAACTCCGCCGCGGCGGAGGCGTTGACCAGCGTCATCATCCAGATCAACCGCCGCTACAAGATAACAGCCGGCATCCGCATCACCGGCTAAAGCGTCGCCTCTTCAAAGAGGATATTGTTCCGCTCAAGCCTCGTTCACAGCCAGCCCGGGTCCGGCGCAATCCGGCCGGGCTTCAGGGCCGGATGATCCGGCTCGAAGTCGTCCATGCGCTGGCGGGCGAGGCGCATGAAGGAAATGCGCCATTCGTCCCCGACACGCCGGTATTCTTCCTCATAAAAGCCCCAGCCGATCCAGCCGCGTTCGGCGACTGTCGCGGCGTTCGGGAATTCCACATAGTCCATCATCGGCC
>JAYPXD010000070.1:5057-9431 GCA_038135395.1 Alphaproteobacteria bacterium
TGCACATGGTGCACCGACACAGACTTGCTTATGCGCGCGGCCACCCCGGCGACGAATTCGGCCGGCCCGGACCCATCCGGCACCGAACCGAACCCGGCGACGGTCGCATCGGCGGTAAACAAGGCCTGCAGGCGACCCCACTGCTTGGTATCGACCAGCCGGCAATAAGCAGCCTTGAGTTGGCGGATCGATTCGATCGCTACCAGGTGCTCTAGTTTGGACGGCGTCATGATTTGGCTCCTTGCCCGTCGCGCAGCAGGCTTTGATCGAGGACCGTTGCATCCTGACCCTCTACCGGGTCCGCAACCGCCGCCTCCAGCGAACGCGCGCCTTTCCATTGCGCGCCGGGGCGGGCGACGCCTTCGGTGCCGATTTGGTCGATGCCGTAATAGATTTCCAGGCGGTGGTTGTCCGGGTCGCGGAACTCCACCGCGAACTGGCACCCCGCGCGGCGGCGGCCATCAAAGTCGATCTGCGCGCCGGCGGCCTGCAGGTGCTCGCGGGCGCGGAACACCTCGTCCAGGGTTGCGACCTCAAAGGCGACGTGGTTCAGGTCGATATTCTGCGACGGCCCATCCAATCCGCCGACAAGGGCGATGCCGTGGTGATCCGGGTTGAAGCGCAGAAACACCATGCCGCCCGGCATCATGTCATCGCCATAGACGTCCGAGACCTCCAGCCCCAGCACATTGACGTAAAAATCCACCGAGCGGGCCATGTCCGCCACCTGCAGCACCACATGGCCGATCTTGCCGATGCGGAAGGGCATGCCGTGCGGGCGGCGGCGGGCGGTGATGGTGGCGGGGTCAAAGGTCATAGATTGCTACCTGGTTACGGTTGTTCGAAAACCCGCCCGCCCGAAGGAGCGATGGCCGGCGCGACTACTCCGCCGCCTGTTTCCCGTAGTCGGCGGCACGGACGGCTTTTGCCACCTGTTTGTAGTAGGCTTCTTCCCAATCCACCCCAGGCTCCTCGACAAAAAAGCCAGAGCGCGCAGTGCGGAACAAGTCGGGGTTTTCGACGCCGGGCGACGGCGCGCCGGTATCGCGGAAAGCCCGGGCGGCGCGCAAAACGGCCCGACGCGATCGGGTGATCATCTGGTCGCTGGGGGCCAGGCGCTCGAACGTGTGGTCGACGATGCCACCCATGCTCTCGGTAATCGCCTGGTCCTGCAGGTGGATGCCATCGATGCCGGTATAGATTTCGTCCCGCATCTGGGCGTCGCGGTCGATCAGGTAGTCGTTCTCCGCGTTGGCGACCATCCGCCAGCGCCCGAACCAATCGGACGTGTTGGGCAGCAACTGGTCCGGCTTGGAGCCCGGAATGGTGCCGCCGTCCTTCAGCGGCACGACATTGGTGCGCCGCGCCTTGACGTCCTGCCCCTCCCACTGGATCGAGACGAACTTGGTGTGGGTGTCGTCCATCGGGACCCACGCACGCGCCAGGATATAGGTGTCGAACCGGCCCTGCGGCGTCTGCGTCCAGAATGGAAACATAAAGTTGTTGAAGCGCCAGTAGGTGCGCCGCCCGTCCTCGTGCGGGCGGTAGGCGGCGTACTGCGTGCCGTATTCCCGCTCACGCACCAGGTATTGCGGCGCGCGGTCCGAGACCGTGCCATAAATCGGGTGGTTTTCCGGCACGTTGTCCGGCTTGACGCTGCCGACATGCAGGAAGCCGAAGTGCGAGGTATCGATATCGCCTTCCAGCGCCTGCAGCCAATTGCACTCACGCTGGACGAAACGGACCGTGGTTTCGCCCTCCGGCATCAGGTTGGCTTCAAACGCCGGCAGGCCCGGCGGTTCAGCGGCTTTGCCCATGTAGACCCAGATCAGTCCGTTGCGCTCGGCCACCGGATAGGCCTTGGCCCGCACCTTCTCGGCAAAATTCTGCTCTGGCGTAAGGTTCGGCTGCTCGATGCACTGGCCGTCCGCAGCGAATTTCCAACCGTGATAGACACAGCGGATGCCATCAGCCTCCGCCCGCCCGAAAAACAGCGAGGCGCAGCGATGCGGGCAACGGTGATCCATGATGCCGACTTTGCCGGACGCATCGCGGAACGCGATCAGCCGTTCCCCCAGCAGCATCAGCCGCACCGGCGGCTGTCCCGACTGGACTTCCGAGGCCATGGCGGCGGGAATCCAATATTGGCGCATAAAATCGCCCATTACCGTTCCGGGGCCGACGCGGGTTAATTCCTGACTTTCTTGGGCTGTCGTCATGGGATCCTCCAATGTTGCGGCGGGGCGGGGACACTTGTCCGCAATCGCGCCGATTGGCATGACAAAACACTAAATGAAGAATCCCTGACGGACCAAGGAGATTCGCAGCCCTCGCTCAGTGCCTCGTAAAACGGCAAGATGGACGCTTGCCATCGCCCAAGGCGTCGGCATGATAAGCAGGCCGCAGCCGAGCGGATGCCGGCATTGCGGCCCGGCCGACCGAGAAGGAATACGCCCATGAACATGACCATGCGCAGCGCTGCCGACCCAGCCTCGTTCCAGGCGATCAAGGTTACCCCGCTGACCCTGCATATCGGAGCGGAGATCGGCGGCGTCGATTTCAGCCGGCCCGTTGCGCCGGAAGCGCTACAGGAAATCCGCCGAGCGCTGGCCGAATGGAAGGTGATCTTTTTCCGCGGCCAGAACTTGGATCACGCACAGCATGTCGCCATGGCCCGGCAGTTCGGCGAATGCACCATCGGCCACGCGGTCTTCGGCCATGTCGATGAATATCCGGAAGTGTATTCGGTCGCCAAGAACCGCACGGCGAACCTGAACCGCGAATTGCGGCGGGTCACGCCCTGGACCGGATGGCATACGGACATTACCGCGGCAATCAATCCGCCGATGGCCTCGATCCTGCGGGGCGTGACCATCCCGCCCTATGGCGGCGACACGCTCTGGACCAATCTGGCTGCGGCCTATGCCGGCCTTTCCGAGCCCATGCGCGCGTTTGTCGAGACATTGCGCGGTATTCACCGGTTTGAGGCAACCTCCGGCAAGGCCGAATACGACGGCAGCGTCAAGCGCCGGGTCCTCGTCAGCGAGCACCCGCTGGTGACGGTTCACCCAGAGACGGGGGAAAAGCTGCTCTATGTCAGCCCCTCCTTCCTGAAATCCATCGTTGGCCTGACGCCGCGCGAAAGCGAGCAAATGCTGCAGATGTTGTGGGAGCACGTGGTGCGCACCGAATACACCGTGCGCTTCAAATGGAACGCCGGCGACATCGCCTTCTGGGACAACCGCTCGACATCGCACCTGGCGCCGACGGACATCTTCGAGTCCGACTATGACCGCCAGCTCTACCGCATCACCCTGGTCGGAGAGGTGCCGGTGGGCGTCGACGGACGCCCATCCACCGCCATCGAAGGCGATCCCATCCTATCGATCCAAAATGAACTGGCCAGGCGCGCAGCATGACCCAGCCGAAAGCAAAGGACATTAGCAATGAATGTGGTTGAGAACCCCCGGGGCGGCTATATCTACCTGCCGGCCGGCTATCCCTTTTCGTCGGGCACGGCGGCCATGCCCGGCTTTGAAGTGGTCAACGCCGTCTTTCGCCGCCCGGTGCCCTGGCGCAAGGGCTTTGAGGCGATCGAGCAGACCCTATCGGCCGCCAACCGCCCGAAACAGGCGCTCTGCGGCGTCGAACTGCGCTGTCCGGCGCCGATGACGCCGGCGGGCTTCCACGAGTTCAACACCGGCTACCGCGCCATTCTTGAGGATTGGGATATCATCATTGGCGACGTCAACCCGGTCGGCCGCACCAACGTCTCGCCCGTCGTCGACCCGCCGGCCGACACCTTGATGTATGGCTTCAGCTATACGATCGAAAATCCGAACGCGTCGCGCACATTCTGCGGCGCGGGCGGCGGCGAGACCATTGGCGATGGCATCGTTCGCGAAGGCGACAGCTCGCCGGACGGCATGCGCGAGAAGACCGCTCATGTTATGGACACCATGCAGGCCCGGCTTGCCGGACTTGGCCGGGATTGGCGGGACGTCACCACCGTGAACGTCTACACCGCCATCACCAAAGCCGACTGGCTGGCCCCGCAACTGCTGGCGCGGATGGGGGCGGACGCAGTGCACGGAGTCCACTGGCACCTGTCGCGCCCGCCGATTATCGGCCTGGATTTCGAGATGGACCTGCGCGGCACGCTAACAAAGCACTGGCTCTAAGCCCGCCCTGCCATCACAACGCATAGCCGAAGTCCGCGCCCAGGCGCGCGGTCATCGGCCCAGCCGCCGCCTGTTGCCAGTCGCTGCCTGTCGGCATGTGCATGGAAACGGCGCGCACCATGAAGGTCTCCGGCCGGTCGGCGCCCGCAGGGCGCACCCCCTGCTCGCTCAGGGCCTTGACGCCGTCCAGCAG
>JAYPXD010000070.1:9441-14951 GCA_038135395.1 Alphaproteobacteria bacterium
GGTCATGATAATCCCGGCGTCGGTGGCGCAGAGGTTTTCCTGCGTGCGGTCGTAAATCGGCATCACGCCTGCCTGACACGCCGCATCCTGCACCCATAATCCCGGCAGGCCAGAGAACCAGCTGGTCTGCTGGCTCTCATAGTCGAAGCCAAAGCCATTGTCTGGGCGGTACTTGGTGCGGAAATCGCCATACGGCGTGGTCGGCGGCTGCGGTTCGTAGACGTTGACGCTGGCATGTCCGGTTTCACGGCCGCGATGGCCATTGGCCAGCACATCCCGCATCTTCGGATAGAGCGGCCCCACCGGCGTATAGGAAAACATCAGGCAGAGCGTGTTTTCGTCGTCGATCGGCACCCAGGCGTGCCCGGAAAGTTCAGGGAATTTCGCCTGGGGCGGCACCAGCGTCCAGAATGGGGCAAGAAACTGGTTCACGCGCCAATAGTCGGTCGCCTCGTCGATCACCCGGCGCGAGGCGATGCTGACGCCGAAATCCCGGCGCTTGCAATCGAACTTGGGTTGCAGGTCCTGGGCCGCGATCCAGTTGTTGATGCTGCCCTTGCCGTCGATCCGCCCGTGCAGAATGGGGGCGTGCGCCGAGTCGATTTCCCCTTCCAGCGCCTGCAGCCAGTTGCATTCCTGCACCCGGAACGAAACAAAGACATTCTCCGCCGGCACCAGGTTGAACTCGATGTCCGGCAGGGCCGGCGGCTCCGCAGCATCGCCAAGATAAGTCCAGAGCACGCCGTTGCGCTCGCGGCATGGATAGGCCTTCAGGCGGACGCTTTTGTACATCAGGCTGGCGTCGTCGACCGCCGGCATATCCATGACCTTGCCGGTCACGTCGAATTTCCAGCCATGATAGACGCAGCGCAGGCCGCATTCCTCGTTGCGGCCATACATCATCGGCGCGCCGCGGTGCGGGCAGGCGTTGACGACCAGCCCAGGCTTGCCGTCGCTGTCGCGAAAGGCGACCAGGTCCTCGCCCAGCAGCTTGATCCGCTTCGGCTGCCCATCGGCGATCAGCCCGCCGGACGGATAGAAAGGCAGCCAGAACAGGCGCATGTATTCGCCCATCGGTGTGCCGGGTCCGACGCGGGTCAGGGTTTCATTGTCTGCGTGGCTCAGCATGACGATCACTCCGCTTTCTGGATAATGCCCGCGGCCGCCAGTTCGGCAATCCGCTCGCGGCTGTAGCCGAGGCTCTGCAGCACCTCGTGCGTGTGCTGCCCCAGCAGCGGCGCCGCCACCGGATCGGCGACCGGGGTAGCGTGGAATTGAAAGGGCGGGGCGATATTCGGCACCGTGCCGCCGTCCGGCGCCGCAATACTGGTCGCCCGGTTGCGCGCCAGGATTTCGCCGGAGGCATAGACCTCGTCGAGCGAGCGCACTTCGCCTGCCGGCACGCCGGCCTTCAGCATCTTGGCCAATAGCGCGGCGCGCGGCATAGCGGCGACCAGAGGCCGGACGATATCCGCCAGCTTGTCCTTATTGGCTGCCCGGGTCCGGCCCTCCGCAAAGTCGGGATGCTCCGCAAGGTCGGGGCGGTCCAGCACGTCGCGGACCAGGCGCTGGAACGTCCGGTCATTGGCGCAGGTGATGTAGAACGGCCCGTCGGCGGCCTGGAATACGTCCGTCGGCGCGCTATCCTTGCTGGAATTGCCAAAGCGCTCCGGCACGCTGCCGGTCATCAGATAGTGCATCGCGTGAAAGCCGGTCATCTGCACGGCCGTATCGAACAACGAAACCTCGCAAAATTGGCCCTTCCCCAACCGTTCCCGCGCCATCAGAGCGCCGAGCACGGTATTGCACGCCATCATCGCCGTGCTGTTGTCCATGATCGACGGGCCCGAGCGCACCGGGTCGCGGTCGGGAAAGCCGGTCAGGCTCATAAAACCGCTTTCCGCCTGCGCGATTGGGTCAAAGCCCAGACGGCCAGCATAGGGGCCGGACCGGCCATAGGCCGAAACGGCGCAATACACCAGGCGCGGATTGATGGCTGCCAACGCCTCGTACCCCAACCCAAAGCGCTCCATCACGCCGGTCGAGAAATTCTCCACGACCACATCCGCCGTCAACGCCATTTCCCTGGCGATCTGCTGCCCGTCCGGCTTGGTGAGGTCGAGGGCGATGCTTTTCTTGTTGCGATTGCACCAGACAAACGGCGGCCCCATGCCGCTGGCCTGGGGTCCAAACCCCCGGAAATTGTCGCCCCGGCCGGTCTTTTCGATCTTGATGACCTCCGCCCCCATGTCTGCCAGAAACATGGTCGCCAGCGGCCCGGCGATGAAGTGGGTGAAATCGACAACACGGATGCCCTCCAGCGCCGTCGCGGCGCCGGCGGGACGAGGCGATGGCGGCGGCAGGGATGGCGCTTGCGGCATGGGCGATTTCCGACAACGACTGTGATTGAATGACTGTTCAGTCAATTATCGGCCAGGGCACTCAAGAGTCAACGGCTCAGACGATTTCACTGTTTCAAAGGACAGCTTGCCAGGCAAAAAATCCGCAGTACCGCCAATTTCGATGGCGATGCTGCGGGAACGCAATTCACTCAAAAAGCAAGGCTGCCGGCAAACAGCAACGTTACTTGGTGTTGGCTTTCAGGTCCGCCAATTGCGCCTGCGCGCCGGCGATCATGCAGGAGAGATCGGACGTGAGCATCACCATGTCGAAGCCGCGGTTCAGCGCGTCGGCGGCAAAGGCGCCGGTGGCGCAATGCATCACCGCTTTGATGCCGTGCTTGTGCGCCGTCGCCAGGATCTTGTTGCAGGTCTCCAGGTGCAGCGGGTGCGGGTTGTCGCCACGCGGCTCCAGACCCAGTGCGTACGACAGGTCGGCCGGGCCGATATAGACGGCATCGACGCCGGGCGTGGCGCAGATTTCGTCCATGTTCGCGATGCCTTCCTTGGTTTCGATCATCACCATCATCAGGATTTCGTCGTTCGCCTGAGCCTGGTAGCCAGGACCGCCATAATGCGCGGCGCGAACCGGCCCGGACGAGCGAATGCCCACAGGCGGATAGCGGCAGGCGGCGACGGCCTTTGCAGCTTCCTCGGCATTGTTCACCAGCGGCACGATGATGCCATAGGCGCCCAGGTCCAGCGCCCGCATGATCGCCGCCGGCTCATTCCAGGCAACGCGGACGATCGGCACGGTCTCGGTCTGCGAGATGGCCTGCAACATCGGGCCGACGTCGCTCATCTCGTTCGTGCCGTGCTGAAGATCGACGCAAAGCGCATCGAAGCCCTGACGAGCCATGATCTCGGCAGTAAAGCCATGGGAGATCGAAAGCCAGCCAAGCGTCGTGGATTTGCCGTCGCGCCACATCTGTTTGATTTTGTTCGGTCGCATCGTCACACCTTCAATAGTGTCTCGGGGGAAGGGAATTTCTTGGCGCCACCAGCGGTGCGCAGACAACCGCAGTCGCACTCCTCATAAAGTGGCGTGTTTGCGCGGCGCGGTCGAGCCCTTTTCGGCAAAAAGGGAATGCGGCTTGAATTCCACATGCCAGCCTGAACCGCTGCATTGACGATCCGGGGGCGGATTGTACCCTGCACAGACCAGCGGCGCACTTCATCTGGAAGGATACGGTCCATGAACGCAGCAACCAAGGCGTTGGTCATCAGGCGCGATGCCGGGCCCGTCAGCTATGTGACTCTCAATCGCCCGGAACAGGGCAACAGCCTCTCGCTGGAAACTATCGAAGCCCTGCATCTTACCCTGAACGACCTGCGCGCAGAGCGCGGAATCGCGGTGATCGTCCTCAGCGGAACCGGCAAGCGCATATTCTGCGCCGGGCACGACCTTAAGGAATTCGAGGAAGACGGCGGCACGGCCGAATTTTCCAAGCGTGTGGCGGAAAAATGCTCGGCCATGATGCAGACGTTCCGCGATCAGCCGCAAATCGTCATTGCCAAGGTCGAAGGCATCGCCAGCGCCGCGGGCTGCCAACTGGTGGCCGCAGCCGACCTGGCCATCGCCGAAGCCGGCGCTCGGTTTGCGACGCCCGGCGTCAATATCGGGCTGTGGTGCCTGACGCCGATGGTGCCGCTCAGCCGCGCTGTCCATCCAAAGCACGCCATGATGATGCTGGCGACCGGCCGCCTGTTTGATGCCGCCTATGCTGTTGAGGTCGGCTTGATCAACCAGGCCGTCGCGCCCGAGGTGTTGGATGAGACGGTCGACCAACTGGCGGCGGATATCGCGTCGAAGTCGACCTTCACTCTGGCCATCGGCAAGGAAGCGTTCTATCGCCAACAACAGATGTCCATCGCCGACGCCTATGACTATGCAGGCAATGTCATCGTCCGCAACATGGCCCATGCCGATGCGAAAGAAGGCATTGAGGCGTTTGTCGCGAAGCGTCCCCCGGTCTGGAAAGGCCGCTGACCCCGCTGCCTAAGTTGGAGCACCACCCAGTGAGCGAACCTGTTTCCGTCGAAATCCGTGAATCCGTCTCAATCATTAGCCTGAACCGCCCCGACAAGGCCAACGCGTTGTCCGGCGAAATGGCGGACGGCATCCGCAAGGCCATGCTGGACGCGACGGCGGCCGGCGTCCGGGCGGTCGTGCTGCGCGGCGAAGGCCGGCATTTTTGCGCCGGCTTCGACTTCGGCGATTTCGATAGCCTGACCGATGGCGACCTGGCCTTGCGCTTCCTCCAGGTCGAGGAAATGTTGCAGGCGGTTTTTCATGCCCCGATGCCCGTGCTGGCGTTGGTCCAGGGCCGGGCCGTCGGCGCCGGCTCGGACCTTGCCGCCGCGGCGATGCGGGTCGTGGCGGCGCCGGGCGTTCGCTTCCAGATGCCGGGCCCGCGCTTTGGCGTTGTGCTGGGCACCCGCCGCCTCGCCTACCGCATCGGGCCGGTGGCGGCGCGGCAAATTCAAATCGAGAACCGCCCTGTCGAGGCCGATGAGGCTCTGCGGCTAGGCTTGATCGATGCGCTGGCCGATCCGGCGGAATGGAACAGCCAGATCGACGGCTTCGCCGCTGCCTATACCGGCCTGGCCGCCGACGTAACCAGCGCATTGGCGGAAGTCACCCGCCCGGACACCCGCGACGCCGACATGGCCGCGCTGGCGCGCTCAGTCGCCAAACCGGGCATCAAGGACCGCATCGCCGCATTCCGCGCCTCATTTGCGCGTTAGACATTCGGCTCTCCCGCCTGTTAACCTTGAATGTAACAGCCCCCAGAATAGCAAGCAAAGTAAAGGAAACCGCCGCCATGCCCGCTCAGACCGACAGCTACGGCTATAGCCTTTCCACCGCCAATCCCGCAGCCGCCAAGGCCTATGACGCCGGCGCGCGTTCCTTCATCGGCTGGAAGGCGGACGCAATGGGGCACCTGAACGCCGCAATCGAAGCCGATCCCGATTTCGTTGAACCAAAGCTGCTGAAAGCCTGGATTCTGCATTCCGCCCGCACCCGCAAATTCCAACCGGCGGTCCAGGGGCTGTTGGCGGACGTCAAGCCCGCATTGGCCGATGCATCGAAACGGATGCAGGCGTTCG
>JAYPXD010000071.1:0-1466 GCA_038135395.1 Alphaproteobacteria bacterium
GGTCTGGGTTGGATCAATCGCCTTGACCCACAATACATGATAGCCGAAGGGCGTTTTCACCGGGTCGGAGAACCCGGCCTGCGCCATGGCAAATGTCGGCTCAGCCAATTCCGGCGGAATCATGCCGGCCTTAGTGACGGACCCCAACTCAGTCGCAACGCCGCCGCTCTCACTGGCGACAGAAACCCAATCGCTGCCCGACTTCAACCGCTCTGCGGCTTTGGCGGCCGCGGCCTCATCCTGGAACACCAGTTGCGCGACCGTCCGCTCCTCCGCCCGCTGATACTGGCCCAACCGGCCTTGGTATTCCTCTTTCAATCGCTCTTCCGGCACCGCGAAGGTCTTGGCGATTTGCTCTGGGCTCAGCACAATGGCTGAGATGTCCCTCAGCTCCGGCAGATTGTAGGTCGTCTCGGCCTTGTCATAGAAGGCCCGCAACACCGTCTCCCCCGGATCGGACGGGGCCGGCAAAGCGGCGTGCATCTGAGACAGTACGGTCGCTTTGCGCTTTTCCGCAAAGAAGGCGTATTGCTCGTCCACGATCGGCTTTGGCGGCGGCGGCGCGGCGACGACGGCTCCGATCAACGGGTCGCGCAGCAAACGCCCCGACAGATCCTTTAAAAACTGATCTTCATTCAATCCGGACCGGAACAAGATCTGCTCATAGCGCACTTTGTCGAAGGTACCGGTTACCCCCTGAAAATTCGGGTCCTGCATGACGGCGGACCGCAACATTCCTTCGGTGGTCGACAGCCCCAACGACTGCGCTTGGCGTGACATAACCTGTTGGTCGACGATGCCGTCAATCACCTGCTGATCCAAGCCCATGCTCAATGCCAGCTCATTCGTTACCGTGCTGCCGACGCGTTGGCGCAAACGCTCAACCGCAGAGGTAAACTGGCTTCGCACCAGCGATTGCCGCACCTCGGTGTCGCCAACACGAATCACCACGGGATCCGGATCCGGCCGCAAATAGTCGACGATCCCCCACGCGCCGAACGACAATATCAGCAGCACGAACAGGATTTTGGCGACCCAGCCAGTAGCGCCCTTGCGCATTGCGGTGATCATCGGCGCGTCCTTAATCTCAACAAGCAACAGAAAACCTTGTAGGAGCGCCCGTATATATAGAGACCGCGGCCCGGCAGCAACTGGCCCGGTCGCGGCGGATATGCTAGGGGCTTCACAAAATACCGATATCGCCCGCAGAGGATACGTACCATGGCTGCCCCAAAGACCCTGATCGCCGGAAACTGGAAAATGAACGGCCTGCGCGCCGACGGCGTGACATTGGCGAAGTCGGTCGCCGCCAGCGCACCCGCCGTTGTGGCGAAGGCGGAATTGCTGATGTGCCCGCCAGCCACATTGATCAGACTGGTCTCCAATACGCTCGCAGAGGTATTGCGCCAGGGCTTGGTCAGCATTGGCGGCCAAAATTGCCACCATGAGGCATCCGGGGCCCACAC
>JAYPXD010000071.1:1476-3438 GCA_038135395.1 Alphaproteobacteria bacterium
ACACAGGCGATGTATCGGCGCCGATGCTGGCCGACCTCGGCTGTAAATATGTGATCGTCGGCCACTCCGAGCGCCGCACCAATCACGGCGAGGACGACCCGCAAGTCTGGCAGAAGGCTGTCGCCGCACAACAGGCCGGCTTGGTTCCGATCATCTGCGTCGGTGAAACCGAGGCGGAGCGGGACCGCGGCGAGGCTTTAAATGTCGTCCGGCGTCAGATTACCGGGTCCCTGCCCGATGCGGCCAAGGCCGGCAACGTGGTGGTTGCCTACGAGCCGGTATGGGCCATCGGCACGGGCAAAACCCCATCCCTGGCAGACATCGCCGAAGTGCACGATGCCATGCGTGCGCTCTTGAACGACAAGATGACCGATGGCGACGGCGTGCGCCTGCTGTACGGCGGCTCGGTCAAGCCCAGCAACGCGGCAGAGATCCTAGCGCTGGCCAACGTCAACGGCGCGCTGGTCGGCGGCGCCAGCCTCAAGGCGGACGATTTCCTCGCCATTGCGGCTGCGGCCTGACGGCGGCGAAGCCTTTCCGCCATGACCCACATGGGTATGGCGGAAGGCGGCGCAGACTATCGCTGCTTTTCGACGGCAGCCGCCAACGCAGCCAGCATGTCACCCAAGCTCTTAATCGCCGCCGCGTCCGTTAACTTGCCATCCTGGAAAGCCGCGTTTGCCCCGCCGATCATCACTTCCGGCTTGTTCAAGACCTGACCGTTCAGGAATACGAAAACCTGGCGCAAATGGTATTGCGCCCGCGCGGTGCCCAGTCGACCGCCGGCAGCGCCGACAATGCCGATGATTTTTCCGTCAAACGGTTGCGATGGCGGGCGCGATACCCAGTCGATCGCATTTTTCAACACGCCGCTGAACGAGAAATTGTACTCCGGCGTCGCAATCAAAACCGCGTCGGCAGCTCGGATCTGATCGCGCAGCATCGCAACCGCAGCGGGAAAGCCCGCCTGGAACACCTCTTCCTTGTAAAGCGGGATACCGCTGATGTCGGCCAGCGTGACGGTTATGCCGTCGGGCGCCAGCGCCTGTGCAGCGCGCAGCGTAGCGGTGTTGTGCGAGGCGGCGCGCAGGCTCCCCGAAATTCCCAAAATGTTAATGCTCATAGGCGGATTCTCGCTTGTTCGATCAGAAGAGCCGAAACCGGCACGCTCGTTATGTAACTGTCAACACCGTCCAGAAAACACCGACAGACGATAAAACAGCTTTGCATCCTCCCGTTCGGATTGGCATAGAACCAGGGACAATTGCCCTGCCCACCTTAGGAAGCGCTATTAAAATGAGCATCACCCTCCGCCAACGACTCGCCAATGGCGAGTTCATCGTCGCTCCCGGCGTGTTCGATATGATCTCGGCGTTGAGCGCGGACCGGATGGGCTTTGCCGCCCTCTACATGACCGGCTACGGCACGGTTGCGTCCCATCTTGGCCTGCCGGATGCTGGGCTCGCCAGCTATCATGACATGGTTAACCGCGTCGCCACCATCGCCGGCGGCACCAAGACGCCGCTCATTGCTGATGCGGACACCGGCTTTGGCGGGCTGTTGAATGTGGATCACACCGTCAAGGGCTATGAACGCGCCGGCGCCACCGCCATTCAGATCGAAGACCAGGAATTTCCCAAGCGTTGCGGCCACACGCCCGGGCGGCGGGTCGTGCCGCTGGAAGACATGGTCCGCAAGATCCGCGTCGCCGTCGATGCACGTGATTCGCGGGATTTCCTGATCATCGCCCGCACCGACGCCCGCACCGACCTTGGCCTCGATGAAGCCCTGCGCCGCGGCGACGCCTTTGCCGAAGCCGGCGCCGATGTCCTGTTCATCGAGTCACCGGAAAGCGAAGCGGAAATGGCGAAAATCGGCGCCCGATTTGCCGGCGTGCCATTGCTGGCCAATATCGTCGAGGGCGGACGAACGCCCGTGCTGCCAAAAGCTCGCCTGCAAAAA
>JAYPXD010000071.1:3448-6669 GCA_038135395.1 Alphaproteobacteria bacterium
ATCTCGATTCATCCGGCCAGCGGGTTCCTCGCGTTTGCACAAGCCTGCGCCGGGATTTATGGCACATTGAAGGAAACAGGCGCGACGCTCGGCGCGACGACGCCGCTGTTGCCATTCTCCGATATGAACGCGTTGATGGGCTTTCCTGCCGTCTGGGATTTCGAAAAGCGACACCCTGAATCTTAAAAAATCGTTAGGGTTTAGCGCGGTATATTTACAACAATCACTACAGGCTACGGCATATTCCTAGCGCTCTAGTCCTGTATAGCACTTCGCCTGTCTATATCTGACGATACCGCAGACGAAAGCGCCGCCACCCAGGAGTAAAAGCTTCAGAAAGCCGGGGGTTTAAAGCACGGCTCCGCGGAAGTTTTGCACACGGGCTTTAGTTTGACGGTAAACAAAAAAAATTCGCGCGCATCAGCGCACCTTCACATCTCTGTTACACGCTAGAAATAAATATTTCTCTTTATTTCAATTGGTTGGGAAATATTGCTCAAATTTTAATCAGACCGTCCAAACTCTTGGGTTTCCGCGGGACTCGCGTGCTTGATCCGGGGTTATTGACAAGGTTATCCACAGTTACGGTGGATTTCCAAACAGGCCTTCACCGCAATCAACGGATATCGGGAAATAAATAGGAAGTGGCCTGCGGCCAGAGCCAGATTCCTTACGGTGCGCTACAGCGCTGCCTCATCCAATGCATACCCGGCGGAACGTACAGTCCGGATAACGTCTGAGCCTCCAGTGCCGTTCAGCGCTTTCCGCAGGCGGCGGATATGCACGTCGACCGTTCGGGTTTCTACGTAAACGTTGTGCCCCCACACGGCGTCCAACAATTGCTCGCGGGAATAAACCCGACCCGGATGCTCCATAAAATGTCTCAACAGACGGAATTCGGTCGGACCGAGCGCGATGGTGTCGCCTCTACGCTGGACTCTATGCGAGGCTAGGTTCATTTCGATGTCGCCGAATACCAATGTGTCGGCATCGATCGCCGGGCGGCTACGCCGCATTAATGCCTTGACCCGCGCCAGCAATTCGGAAGGCGAGAACGGCTTGACCACATAGTCGTCAGCGCCGATCTCAAGGCCGCGCACCCGGTCCGTTTCCTCGCCCCGGGCAGTCAACAAGATGATCGGCACCGCATGGGTGTCTTTTCCGCGCCGCAACTGCCGACAGACTTCCAACCCGGAAGTGCCGGGCAGCATCCAATCCAATAAGATCAGATCCGGCAGGCGTTCGGCGGTCGCGATAAGAGCAGAATCTCCATCCAGGCAAGCTAGGACTTCGTATCCCGCTGCTTCCAGATTGTACCGCAACAGCTCGACTATCGCGGTATCGTCTTCGACCACCAGGACAAAAGGTTTCACGGTCAATGGCCTCTCGAAAAAACTTGCTTCATGGAATTGCGCTTGCCCAGCGGTCAGGACCCTGCCCCAGGCCCAGACAGCGCATGACGGTCCTCCAAATGCTCACCCCGCACCTGGAACACCAGATTTTCCGCAATGTTGGTCGCATGGTCGCCGATGCGCTCCAGGTTCTTGGCGATGAAGACCATGTGCGTACATGCGGTGATCGTGCGGGGATCTTCCATCATATAGGTCAGCAACTCGCGGAACAGGCCGGTATGCGCCGCGTCCACAACCTCGTCCCGCACCCGCAATGCCTCCGCAGCTTTTGCGTCGCCCGCCAGATAAGCATCCAGCACCTCCCGTAACATCGCACTGACCATATGGCTGAGGTTAGCGATACCCGCGATAGGGCCCGTAACCGGCGACTGATTTAGGTTAAGGGTGCGCTTGGCGATATTCTTGGCGTAGTCGCCTGCCCGCTCCAGGTCGCCGGCGATCTTTAGCGCCGCTACGATTGTCCGCAGGTCTGCTGCCATCGGTTGGCGCAGAGCCAGCATGCGTACAACGTTTGCCGACACCTGTGCCTCGAGTTGGTCGATCTTTCGATCCCCCTCAATCACCCGATTAGCCAGATCACTATCCCGCCGCCGCAGAGCCGAGGTTGCGTCGGCGATTGCCGCCTCAACATGTCCCCCCATTTCCGCGATCATGGTAGCCAGCCGGTCGAGTTCGACCGTGAACGATTTTACGATATGTGCGTCGGTTGGCATGTCGATTATCCCTGGCTGCTATTCAGCTGTTACAAATCATGACCCCGAATTGGATAGGCCGCATTTAGCCGAAACGGCCGGTGATATAGCCGTTGGTGCGGGGGTCTTCCGGGTTGGTAAATATCTTTTCGGTTTCGCCTACTTCCACCAGGTCACCCAGGTGAAAGAACGCGGTTTGCTGAGAAACCCGCGCCGCCTGCTGCATCGAGTGGGTCACGATCACGATGGTGAATTTTTCGCGCAACTCGTCCATCAATTCCTCGACCTTGGCCGTGGCGATCGGGTCCAGGGCGGAGCAAGGCTCATCCATCAACACCACGTCGGGGCTGACGGCAATCGCCCGGGCGATGCACAGGCGTTGTTGCTGACCGCCGGAGAGGCCGGTCCCCGGCTGATCGAGGCGGTCCTTCACCTCTCCCCACAAGCCGGCGCGTTCCAGACTGACTTCAACGATCTCATCGAGTTCCGACTTGTCATTGACCAGACCATGGATGCGCGGTCCATAGGCGATGTTTTCATAGATCGACTTGGGAAACGGGTTCGGCTTCTGAAACACCATGCCAACCTTCTGGCGCAGCCGCACCACATCTTCGCCAGGGTCTAGCACGTTCCGCCCATCGAACTGGATGTCGCCGACCGTCCGGCACCCGTCGATCACATCGTTCATGCGATTGAAGCAGCGCAGGAATGTGGATTTGCCGCAACCAGACGGGCCAATCAGGGCTGTTACCTGATGCTCGGGAATATCCAGGTTCACGCCATGCAGCGCCTCAAAATCGCCATAGAACACCCGCACGTCGCGCGCCATCACTTTCGGAATATGCAGAGGCTCCGCTTTCGAAACGGCAACCTCCATACTGCCCTTTGTGCGGGCGCGTTTGGTATCGTTGCTATCGGCCATTTGCATAAGTCCTTTGACTCGCAGTCTATTCGTTTACCAGCGGCGCTCAAATCTCTTCCGCAGCAACACCGCCAGGAAGTTCATCAGGATCAGGAAGGCCAGCAACACCATGATCGCAGCGCTTGTCTTGGCCACGAACGCGCGTTCCGGGCTATCCGCCCACAAGTAAATCTGCACTGGCATCACTGTCGCCGG
>JAYPXD010000071.1:6749-14938 GCA_038135395.1 Alphaproteobacteria bacterium
ACGATAAAGGCCACCATTCCGATCATCAGCAAAGGCGCGGTTTCACCCAAAGCCTGGGCCATGCCGATGATCGTGCCGGTCAGGATGCCTGGCATGGCTAGCGGCAGGACATGGTGCGTGACCGTCTGGATGCGCGAGGCGCCCATGCCCAGCGCCGCCTGCCGGATTGACGGCGGCACCGATTTCAGGGCAGCGCGGCTGGCTATGATAATGGTCGGCAGCGTCATCAGCGCCAGCACCATACCGCCGACAACCGGGGCAGACCGTGGCAGCCCAAAAAAGTTGAGGAAAACCGCCAGGCCCAACAAGCCGAAGACAATCGAGGGCACCGCGGCCAGATTGTTGATGTTGACCTCGATCAGGTCGGTCCAGCGGTTTTTCGGCGCGAACTCCTCCAGATAAGTCGCTGCCAACACCCCGATAGGGAAGCTGATCAACAGCGTCACCACCAGCGTCAAGAAAGAACCTACCACAGCGCCCCAGACGCCAGCCTGCTCCGGCTCGCGGCTGTCCCCGGTCTGGAAGAACGCGACGTCAAAGCGTTGCTCGACGCTGTCCTGCGCCTGAAGCTTGCTGATCCAGGCGATCTCCTGGTCTTTCACCCGCCGGTCGTCTTCCGGTCGGACATAGGACACGATTTCCCATGTTCCCGGCTGAGCGCTGGCTTCGTTCGCCAAAGGCAATAGCGCAGTGCCCTTCACCTCTCTACCGGCAATTTCTGTGATTTTGACCAGGCCGCCGTTGATCCTGACCAGGTAGCTGGGCAAATCCGACGTTACTTTTTCCGAAGTGCCGGCATTGCTCGCCCGTTCACAAAGGTCCACAACTTGTTTTGCCAGCTTGTCGATCTGCGAGCGAGTGTCTTGTAAGGCCCGCTCCACCCGCGCGATTGCAGCAGGCGCCGCACTGGCGGCGCGAAGGCTGGCCAGCTGCTTTTCTTCGTCCGCCAGAATATCAACCAACACAACCCGTCGGGCATCACGTTCGCTGGCAAAGTCGATCAAATTACGCTTCACCTCGGCCTCGATTTCGGCAAAAGCGTTCGAGTCCACAGAAATCCTCACGTCACCCGTTGTCCCGGCCGGCGTTGCAACTCCAGGCGGCGACCGCTTTGCGATCTCCGTCATCTGGCCTTTCAGATAGGTATCGACATCGTCCGAGGTCTTGACCCAGATGATCTGAGTCGATCCCAGAATGCTGGGGTCGGCCAACACCGCGTCGCGCACTGTGAGATCGGAGCCGCTGGACACCAGTCCGAACAGAGCCCGCCGCTGTTGACGGCCGGTGACGTCCGGGAATATCTCGCTCAATGCGTCCCGAACTACGTTCCGATAGGTCGCGCGGGCCAACTGTTCTTCTGTCGGATTGTCGCCAAGGCCTAGGCGTTCCTTATCCAGTTTGACCGACAGTGCGACCTCGTTCTGGAAAAAAGCGAAATAGCCATTAGCGACGATGGTCACCATCAGCACTGCAAGCATCAGGATAGCCGAGGCTATCGCCGCGATTCCATAAATCTGGAACCGACGCTCTTTGGCATAGCGCCTGCGGACATTCGCTTCGGACGTCGAACGCTTTTTCAGCTCTCGGCGCGGAGCCGGAGAAGCAGACGTATCAGTCATATTTTTCTCGATACTTGCGCACGACGGAAAGGGCCACGACGTTCAGCGCCAGGGTCACAAAGAACAGCACCAACCCCAAGGCAAACGCCGCCAGCGTTTTCGGGCTGTCGAACTCCTGGTCGCCGACCAGCAAGGTTACGATCTGAACCGTCACAGTCGTAACAGCTTCGAATGGATTAGCGGTCAGGTTCGACGCCAGGCCGGCCGCCATGACCACAATCATGGTCTCGCCAATCGCTCGGCTAACCGCCAGCAACACCGCGCCGACAATGCCGGGCAAAGCGGCCGGAAGCACGACCCGGGTAATCGTCTCCGACTTGGTCGCGCCCAGACGATTGGAGGCATAGAGCAACGCGCTCGGCACCGCAGTGATAACGTCATCGGACAGCGACGAGACAAACGGGATGATCATGATCCCCATGACGACGCCCGCCGCCAACGCTGATTCCGAGCTCACGTCCAGGCCGACCGAAGCACCCCAGCCGCGGATCGCAGGCGCCACTGTGAGAGCGGCAAAGAAACCGTAAACCACAGTCGGAATGCCGGCCAAGACCTCCAGCATAGGCTTTGCGAATGACCGAACCATCGGCGTCGCGTATTCCGCCATATAAATCGCTGCGAATAAGCCAATTGGCACCGCGACGCACATGGCGATCAAGGTGATCAGCAACGTTCCAGCGAATACCGGAATCGCACCGAACGCACCGGACGATCCCACCTGGTCTGCCCGGATCGCCATCTGCGGCGACCATTCCAGGCCGAACAGAAAATCGCCCGGCGGAATGTGCACAAAGAACCGATAGGCTTCGAACACCAGCGACAGCACAATGCCAACGGTCGTCAGAATTGCGATGGTCGACGCGGCGAACATGACCGCCATTAGGATTTTCTCGACAACCTCACGCGAGCGCAGCATCGGCACGATCGACCGGCGGGCATACAACAACCCGCCGATGGCCAAAGCCAATCCGACCACGGTCAAAGCCCAATGGCTGATCGTTTGCAAAAAGACGTAGTGCGCTGCCGCCGCCTGCACTTCTGGCGTTGGGCTGGAGACGATATTGCCGGTAACCGAATTGCGGACATCGGACATAAACAGGGCGATCTTGGCCTCTGACTGGCTGGACACACTATCGGGGACACCATTCAGCACCAGCGTTTCGATAATTGCCCCATCGACCATGCTCCAAAGCGCCACAACGATCAGGGCTGGCAGACCGCACCAGATGGCGGCGTAGTGACCATAATATCCCGGTAACGAGTGGAGATCGCGGATATTGCCGCCAACGGCCGACAAAGCCCGGCTTCGCCCGAGCCAAAATGCGATCAGCGCCAACAGAACGACCGCGCCTCCCAACATAAAGCCACTCATAGCGAACGGTCCGATCCTTGCGCAGAGGCGAAATAAAAGTGAAAATTCTTCAATTTAATCAATTCACAAAAAGGGGGCGGGCGCTGGCAGCACCCGCCCCAGGGTAACGACTACATGTTGATCGGCGTCAGTTTCGCGCCAGCGTCACGGCTCTTTTTGAGCTCGTCCTTCGGCAGCGGTATCAGACCTTTGTCAGCCAGGTAGCCTTCGCCACCGGCAGCAGCCTCGCTGGTGAATTCCTTTACGAATTCCTGGATACCAGGCACTGTGCCGACATGCTCTTTCTTGACGTAGAAGAAGAGCGAGCGGGACACCGGATAGGCGCCCGAGGAGATGTTGTCGAACGTCGGCTGTTTGCCCTCGACGACCGCGCCTTTGATCTTGTCCGCGTTCTGGTCGAGATAGGAGAAACCGAAAATCCCCAGCGCCTGCGGGTTGGCTTCCAGCTTTTGCACGATCAGGTTGTCGTTCTCACCGGCTTCGATGAAGGCGCCATCTTCGCGCACGGAGCCGAGAACGACCTTCTTCGCCTTTTTATCCAGCGCGTCGATCTCCGGGAACTCTTCGCCGCCATGCTCCATCACCAGCTCGACAAAGGCGTCACGGGTGCCGGACGTCGGCGGCGGGCCGAGAACTTCGATTTTCTCGTTCGGCAGTTTCGGGTCGATATCAGACCAGTTCTTGTACGGGTTCGCTACCAGCTTGCCGTTCACCGGCACCTGGGCGGCCAGCGCCTGGAAGATCTGCTTGCGGGTGATGTTGAAGGCCGGACCGCCCTTAACATTGGCGAGCACGATGCCGTCAAAACCGACTTTGACCTCAACCACGGTGATGCCGTTCTTGCCGCAGGTCTCGACCTCGGACTTTTTGATCCGACGCGAGGCGTTGGTAATGTCCGGATGCTGTTCGCCCACGCCGGAGCAGAACAGCTTCAGGCCGCCACCAGAGCCGGTGCTCTCGACCACCGGGGTCTTGAAGCCGCTGGTCTTGCCGAACTGCTCGGCAACCGCGGTCGAGAACGGGAAAACGGTCGACGAGCCGACGATGCGGATCTGATCGCGCGCCTGCGCGGCGCCGGCCACGGCGACGCTGGCAACGGCGATGACCGCCGCCGCAGAGAAAAGATTTTTCAGCACAGGAGACTACTCCATCAATGGATCAATGTGCCGCCGCAGCGGCATTCGGAGCGGGGTTCACCACCGCTTCGCCGTCGATCACTAGTCGGGCTGCGTCTACTATTTGTTATTGTTTTGTTAAAATTTTATGACAGCAGCTCATATCCTGCCGCCTGCGTCACTTCTTCCGCGAGAGTGGCCAGAAAACCGTAAAGCGGCTGCCTTCGCCGATGGTGCTTTGAATCAGCAATCGGCCACGATGCCGGTTGACGATGTGTTTCACGATGGCAAGCCCAAGCCCGGTTCCCCCAGCTTTGCGCGACCGGGCGGCGTCCACCCGGTAAAATCGTTCCGTCAGACGATGCAAGTGTTCGCGGGGAATCCCTTCGCTATCATCCTGAACCGAGACCCGCAGCGAGTTGCCGTCAATCGCCGCCTCGACCTGCACGGCGCCGCCATGCCGCCCATACTTGATGGCGTTCTCCATCAGATTGCGCAAAACCTGGGCGACCTGGTCCGGATCGCCATTGATCGGCGGCAGACCATCGGGAACCTTGGCGACAATATGGACGTCGCGCTCGCCGGCGACCGGCTCTAATTCGTCGATGGTATGGGCGATCATGTCAGCCATATCCACTCGTTCGGCCGGTGGATTGTGTTCCTCCAGTTCAATCCTGGATAGCGATAGCAGATCATTAACTAGCCGCCCCATCCTGAGCGTTTGGTCCGCCATGATGACAAGGAACCGGTCGCGCGCCACCGTGTCGTCCCGGGCCGGGCCCTGCATTGTTTCGATAAAGCCGGACAAACTGGCCAAGGGCGTCCGCAATTCATGGCTGACATTGGCGACGAAGTCGACGCGCATCTGCTCGGCTCGTCGGACGGCGGTCAGATCCTGCAACAGCATCACAACCCCGCCCTCATTGCCATCTCTGCGCGCCAGTGGCGCCATGCGCGCCCGCAGATGGTGTTGCACCGTGCCACTCAGGTCAAAGTCGATGTCTATGGGCTTGCCCAGGATCCGCGTGCGCTCGATGCCTTCCCGAATGCTCGGGCTGCGGAAGACCTCCACCAGGTTGCGACCGGAAATCTCCATACCCAGCAATGTTTCCGCGGCTAGATTTCCATGCAGGATCCGCCTATTCCCATCGACCACCAGCAACGGTTCCGGCAGGGCATCGATCAAGCGTTCCGCTTCCAGCGCCCGCGCCTCTAAAGCACGTTGCTCATTGAATGCGCGGCGGCGGCCGTCCTCCATCAGCCGCGCCAGGTTGCCAGCGATGACAGTGGCCTTCGGCGGCCGGCGTTGCACGCCATCATTGGTTGCGATGGCCATCGCCTGATTCCGCAACGCGGACGCATCTTTCGCCCAAATCCACGCGAACAGGGCAGCGAGTATCCCCACCACAGCGCCGCCAATCGCCAGGACGGATAGGGAAACCGCCCCCAATGCCAACAATACTGCCAGCGCAGCGCATCCGGGCGCCGCGGCGGCCAGGAAAACCGGCAGAAAATCGCGATGACTTATTCCCTTCCGTCGCATTCGCTCACGCTTTCGGAGGTTTTGGGGAATGGGGTCAAAGGCTGCCGCACCGGCTCGGTACTGCCCGAGCCGGTGGGGGGTGGCAAAGCGCTAGTGGTTCAATCGACCGTGGCCCGAGCCGCAATCGCCGCCATGTTGACGACCTCCGACACAGTCGCGCCCATCTGGACGACCTGCACCGATTTCTCCAAGCCAAGCAGCATTGGGCCGATGACCGTGCCGCCGGCCATTTTCTGCAGCAGTTTGGCCGAAATGTTGGCCGAATGCAGCGCCGGCATGACCAGCACGTTGGCGGCGCCGGACAGGCGGGCAAATGGATACAAACGCTTCATCAACGTATGATCCAAAGCCACATCGGCCGACATGTCTCCCTCATACTCGAAATCAGCGCTGCGGCCATCCAGGAGCGCAACCGCCTCACTGACCCGGCTTGTGGAGGGCAGCGACGGGTTGCCGAAGTTGGAATAGCTGAGGAACGCCACGCGAGGCTCCAGGCCCAGTGACCGCGCCGCAGCGGCGGCCTGCACGGCAATGTCGGCCAATTCAGCGCCCGTCGGCACCTCATTCACCAGTGTATCGGCGATGACCACCCTGCGGTCGCGCGCCATGATCGCCGTGACGCCCATCACCTTCTGGCCCGCGGCAGGCGAGATCGCAGCGGTGACTTCGTCATGGCAAACGCGGAATGACCGAGTCAGCCCGGTTACCATGGCGTCGGCATCGCCCATCGCAACCATGCAGGCGGAAAACACGTTGCGGTCCTGGTTCACCATGCGCTGACAATCGCGCTCCAGATAACCCTGCCGCTGCAGACGGCCGAAGAGATAATCGCGGTAGCGCGAATTGTGGCCGCTCAGCCGGGCATTGTGAATCTCGAGTCCAAGCGTGGATTCGTGCCCCAGTTCCCGCATGGCATTGGCAACGACTTCCTCGCGGCCGATCAGAATCGGGTGCCCCAGACCATCGGCCCGGAACGCCAGAGCAGCGCGGATTGCGCGCTCGTCTTCGCCCTCGGCAAACACCACCCGGCGGCCTTTGCCGCGCACGGCGCTGAACACCCGATCCAGCCGGTCAGCGGTCGGGTCGAGACGCGTCGCCAGCCGACGCTCGTAGGCCGGCCAGTCGGTAATCTCCTTCCGCGCTACGCCCGATGCGATCGCGGCCTTCGCCACGGCAACCGGAATGCGGGTGATCAGGCGCGGGTCGAACGGCGTCGGAATGATATAATCCCGGCCAAAGCGCAATTGCCGCCCGGAATACGCCGCCGCCACTTCGTCAGGCACGTCTTCGCGGGCCAAGGCTGCCAAGCCTTCTGCAGCGGCGCGCTTCATCTCGTCGTTGATCTGGGTCGCCCGCACATCCAGCGCGCCGCGGAACAGGAAGGGGAAGCACAGGACGTTGTTGACCTGGTTCGGGTAATCGCTGCGTCCCGTCGCCATAATCGCGTCGTCACGAACTTCCGCCACATCTTCTGGCGTGATCTCGGGATTCGGGTTAGCCATGGCAAAGATGATGGGGTTCGGCGCCATGGATTTGATCATCTCTTTGGTGAACGCGCCTTTCACCGACATGCCCATCAGCACATCCGCGCCGCGCACCGCCTCCGCCAGCGTCCGAGCCGGCGTCGGCACGGCATGGGCCGACTTCCACTGGTTCATGCCCTCGGTGCGTCCCTGGTACAGCACGCCGCGGCTGTCGCACATGATGATGTTCTCAGCGGCGACGCCGAAGCCCTTGATCAGCTCGACGCAGGCAATCGCCGCCGCGCCAGCGCCGTTCACGACCATCTTAATGTCGCCAATGTTGCGCTTGGTCATGTGGACGGCATTGATCAGGCCCGCCGCGGCGATAATCGCCGTGCCGTGCTGGTCATCGTGAAACACTGGAATATCCATCAACTCACGCAGGCGCTGTTCGATGATAAAGCACTCTGGCGCCTTGATATCTTCCAGGTTGATGCCGCCCCAGCTTTTGCCCAGCAGCTTCACGCAATTGATAAACTCGTTCGAATCGCGGGTGTCGACTTCGATATCCACGGCATCGACATCGGCAAAGCGCTTGAACAGCACCGCCTTGCCTTCCATCACCGGCTTTGAGGCCAGTGCGCCGATATCGCCAAGCCCCAGCACCGCCGACCCATCGGAAATCACCGCGACCAGATTGCCTTTCGAGGTATAGTCATACGCCAGAGCCTCGTCTTTCTCGATTTCCAGGCACGGTGCTGCGACGCCGGGGGAATAGGCGAGCGAGAGGTGGTATTGCGTCGTTAGCGGCTTGGTCGGCACGACCTCGATCTTGCCCGGCCTGCCAGCCATATGCATGCGCAGCGATTCAATATCCAACGCGGTATACTGGGACCAATCACTCATGGCAAAGTTCCTTCCAACGGCAAAGCCGCGGCTGGGTTGGTTCCCGCCGCGCCTTTCAAATTCTGGCAACGCTTACTAGTGCAAGTATGTTTCCGCATCACCAAGCCCATTTCCACCAACCGAAACAATCGCAGAAAATTCCCGGCGATGCGAGGCCACGCCAAATCAGGC
>JAYPXD010000072.1:0-12006 GCA_038135395.1 Alphaproteobacteria bacterium
GCGCTTCACCTTCGAAGTCCCGGCGAACCTTGCCCGGTTCATCGCGGAAAAAGGCTCGGTCGCGCTGAACGGCGTATCGTTGACGGTGAACGAAGTCGATGGCAACCGCTTCGGTTGCAACCTGATCCAACACACCCTGAACCACACCACATTCGGCGCCGGCGAGCCCGGAACGCGCGTAAACGTGGAAATCGATATGCTGGCGCGTTACGTTGCCAGACTGACGGAAACGCGAGGTCTCTCGTGAGCAACGGTAATAGCCCTATGAAGACTACTTCCCCCCAAGCCATGGCCGAGGCGCTTGGCGACCCAGAAAAGCCGCGCACAGAGGCCGACCTGACGTTCCTCTCGCCGATCTCGGAAATCATTGAGGAAGCCCGCAACGGACGCATGTTTATCCTGGTTGACGATGAAGACCGGGAGAACGAAGGCGATCTGGTCATTCCCGCCCAGATGGCGACGCCGGACGCGATCAACTTCATGGCCAAGAACGGCCGCGGCCTGATCTGCCTGTCCTTGACCAAGCAGCGGGTAAAGGAACTCGACCTGCCGCTGATGCCGCGCGACAACCGTCAGCGCCAGTCAACGGCTTTCACCGTCTCGATTGAGGCGGCGGAGGGTGTGACCACCGGCATTTCGGCCGGCGACCGGGCGCGCTCGATCGCGGTGGCCATCGACCCCAGCAAGGGCAAGGACGACATCTCCACCCCCGGCCACGTATTCCCGCTGGAAGCGCGCGAGGGCGGGGTTCTGGTCCGCGCCGGCCACACCGAGGCCGCCGTCGATATCTCGCGGTTGGCGGGGCTCAATCCCTCCGGCGTGATCTGCGAGATCATGAACGATGACGGCACCATGGCCCGCCTGACCGACCTGATCCCGTTCGCCCAGTTCCACAACCTGAAGATCGGCGCGATTGCCGATCTGATCGCCTATCGGCAGCGCTACGACCGCACGGTCAAGCGCCTGATGGAGAACGAGCTTTCTTCACGTTATGGCGGCGATTTCCGCATGATCGTCTACACCACGACGGTCGAATATGCAGAGCACCTGGCCCTGGTCAAAGGCGACATCACGACCGGCGAGCCGGTGCTGGTGCGCATGCATTCGATGAACCTGCTGGAAGACCTGCTGGGCGATCAGCACCGCAACCGCGGCGGCGCGCTGCAACGGGCCATGGAACTGATCGGCAAGGAAGGCCGCGGCGTGGTCGTCGTGATCCGCGAGACCCGGTCCACAGTCCTGTCCGAGCGCCTGAAGGACGAGTTGACGGAGAAAAAGGACAAGGGCGGCCGGTTCCTGCGCGACTATGGCATCGGCGCGCAGATCCTCCAGGACCTGGGGGTGAGCGAGATGATTCTGCTCTCCAACACGGAACGCCACATTGTCGGGCTGGAAGGTTATGGCCTAAAGGTGGTCGAAACTCGCTCCGTGCCCAGAGAGGCCAAGTAATCCATGACCGACAAACCCCGCATTCTGTTGGTGGTAGCCCCCTACTACAAACACATTACCGACCCGATGATCGAAGGCGCCGTGCGCTATCTGGAGAACGAGGGCGCGACGCATGACGTGGTCGAAGTCGCCGGCGCATTCGAAATCCCCTTCGGCATCGCCACCGCCCATGAAGCTGGCGGCTATGACGGCTATATCGCGCTTGGCTGCGTGATCCGGGGCGAAACATCCCATTACGATCACATCTGCACCGAAGTATCGCGCGCCTGCCAGACCCTGGCGACCGACGGCGGATTGGTTATCGGCTTTGGCCTGCTGACGGTCGAGAACGAAGACCAAGCCATCGTCCGCGCCGACCCGAACCGCAAGGACAAGGGCGGCGAAGCGGCCAAGGCCTGTATGATGAACCTGAAGCTCGCCCGACGCTTCCTCGATTCATAGGCAGAAAAACACCAGCCATGCGCGATCGAGATCTGATCCAATCCTTCGCCCCGGGCGCCGAGCCGGATGGCGAGGCCACCGACGCGCGTCCGCTCGAAGGCCGCCGGCGGCTGGCGCGCGTGGCCGCGATTCAGGTGCTGTACCAATCGGCCATGACGCGGGCGCAAATCCTGGCCGTCGCCAAGCAATTTGAGGACCACCGCCTCGGCGAAAACATTGACGGACTGGCCTTGGACGTGGATGTTGCGTTCTTCCGCCGGCTTACCAGCGGCATCGCCAAGGATGCTGCGGCGCTGACCCTGCTGGTCCAGGAAGCCCTGCAGAAGCGCCAGTTCGGTCGCCTGGAATACGTGCTGCAGGCGATCCTCATCGCCGGGGCCTATGAGTTGCAGGCGCTGCGGGACGTGCCGCCGCGGTCCACCATCGACGAATATACCGACATCGCCGCCGCATTCTTCGACAAGGGCGAACGGTCTCTCGTGAATGCGGTGTTGGACCGGCTCGCCCATGGAATGCGCCCGGATGACTTCGCCCCCCCCGCCGCCTCTTGACGAATTCGGACTGATCGCCCGCTATCTGGCGCCGCTGGCTGTCCATCCCGGTGCAGACGGGCTGACGGATGATGTTGCGGTGCTGGCATTGGCGGGCCTGGCAGGCGACCTGGTCGTCAACACCGACGCGGTTGTCGCCGGCGTGCATTTCCTGACAGACGAAGCCCCCGCCTTGATCGCCGAGCGCGCGCTGCGGGTCAATCTCTCCGACCTGGCCGCAAAAGGCGCAAAGCCGCTGGGCTATCAACTGACATTGGCGCTCAATCCCGCCCAGGATGAGGCCTGGATCGCGGCATTTGCCGGCGGATTGCGCGCCAACCAGGATGCATTCAGCTGGTCTCTGCTGGGGGGAGACACGGTGCGGACGCCGGGCCCGCTGACGATCAGCGTCACCGCGTTCGGCACCCTGACCGACAATGTCCGTCTGCGCCGCGGCGGAGCGCTCGTCGATGACGACGTCTGGGTCAGCGGCTGGATTGGCGACGGCGCTTTGGGCTTGGCATTGGCGCAAGGCATTGGCCCGGCGCTCGATCCGGTCCAGGCCGCCGCGGCGGAGCGGAAGTTCCGCCTGCCGGCGCCGCGCGTCGCATTGGGCATCGCCCTAGCGGAAGCCCGCATCCCGACCGCATCGGCCGATGTCTCCGATGGCCTGATCGCAGATCTGGGCCATATCGCATCCGCCAGCCGGCTGGGCATGCAGATCGACGCCGCGCTGGTGCCGTTGTCCGATGCCGGCCGGGCGGCCGTCGCCCAGGACGGGGAATGGTTGGACCGGCTGCTGTCCGGCGGGGATGACTACGAGGTGGTGTTCACCGCGCCGGCATCCGCCCGGCCCGACATTGTCGCCATTGGCATGCGCACGAACACGCCCGTCCACCGCATCGGCGCCATGACCGCCCGCGCAGACGGCGTCAGGGTCCGCTATCCGGACGGCAGCCTTCGCCGCCCGGGCCGCAGTGGCTATCGCCATTTCTGACAGGATCGGCCTAGCGCCCCCGTATCTGCCGCTCGCGAAAGAAAATATACAGTCCCGAGGCACTGACGACGGCCGCGCCAATGAAGGTTTCGACCCGCGGCGCATGGGCAAAGAAGAGATAACCATAGAGCGTCGCCCACAGCAGCATGAAATACCGGAACGGCGTCACCACCACCGCCTCGCCATAGACAAAGGCATAAACGGTCAGGAACTGCGCAACGCCTTGCAATGTGCCGGTGAGCGCGAACAGCGCCATGCCGTACAGGTCCGGCGTCACCCAACCGAGACTCAACAGCATCGCGCCGGAAGCCACCGTGCACGATGTTGAAATCAGCACGGTGGCATTGGCGGAATCGGTCTGGCCTAGCTTGCGGGTCAGGATGTCCCTGGTGCTGGTCAGGAACGGCACGCAGGCCGCCAGCAACAAGGGCCACAACGGCCCTTCGCCGCTGGGATCGACGATGAACAAAACGCCGCCGAAGCCGATCACCACCGCAGTCCAACGCCGCCAGCCGACCCGCTCACCCAGGAAATAGGGGGCGAGCGCCGTCAGGATTAACGGTCCGAGAAAGACCATGGCGGTCATATCCGCTAGCTGCACCCGCTTCAGGGCGAACATGAAGCAAATGCCGGTCAGCGCGATGTTAAAGCCCCTGGCCGCCTGCCGACGCCAATCCCGCACGCGCACGCCGCGCCAGCCGCCCTGGTACTGGATCGCCCCGATGGTGAACAACAGCACGAACAGCGACCGAAAGAAGATCACCTCGCCGACCGGATAATCGTCCATCATCACTTTGGAGACGGCATCGGTGAACGAAAAGATCGCACCCGATCCCAAAATGCAAAGGATGCCCTTGGTCGAGCCGGCCAGCCCCTGCCCCTTACGCCCGGCCATGCTTGCGCTCCCGATGGAAGATGAAGAGGCCGGCCGCGATGACGATGGCGGCGCCAATGAAGGTTTCTGTGCGGGGAACGGTGCCGAACATCAAAAATCCATACAGGCTGGCCCAAACCAGCATCACATACCGGAACGGAGCGATCACAACGGTCTCGCCCAGCATGAAAGCATAGATCAGCATGTATTGCGCCACGCCCTGCAACGTTCCCGCGGCGGCGAAGACCGCCAATCCATACCAATCCGGCGTCACCCACCCGAGCGGCAACAGGGCGACGCCGACCGCCGCCATGACAAAATTCGAAAACAACATCATAGAATTAGCGGTATCGGTCTTGGCGAGATGCCGGGTCAGCAGATCGCTGAAGCTCAACAGCACCGGCACGGCCAGCCCCAGCAACAGCGCAAACAACGGCACGTCGCCGCTAGGCCGCACGATCAGCAGGACGCCGCAAAAGCCGACGGCTACCGCGGACCTGCGCCGCCAGCCGACTTTCTCACCAAGAAAGTAAGGCGCAAGCGCCGTCAGGATCAACGGCGACACGAACAGCAGCGCCGTCAAGTCCGCCAGCGGCGCGTCTTTCAGGGCGATGATGAACGTCAGCGACGTTCCCGCCACCATCAGGCCGCGCAGCACCTGTCCCCGCCAATTGTGGATGCGCACCGACGCCAGGCCGCCGCGCAGTGACACCATCACGGCGATGGCGACCAGAACGAACAGCGCACGAAAACACATGATCTGGCCCGGCGGGTAAAGGCCGGTCAGCACCTTCGCCAGGGCGTCGGTAAACGCAAAAATCGCGCCGGACCCCAACATGAACAGGATTGCCCGAACCTGGGTCGCAGGCGGCCCCGCCCCGTCACCGGCGGCCATGGCGCATCTCCCGGTAGAAAATGAACAAGCCGGCGGCGCAGACGATGCTCGCGCCGGCCACGGTTTCTAGCCGCGGCAGCGCGTCGAAAAACAGCCAGCCGTACAACGTCGCCCATAACAGCAGGAAATAGCGGAACGGCGCAATCACGACCGCTTCGCCATAGACAAAAGCATAGACCAGGAAAAATTGCGCCGCCCCTTGCAGCGTGCCGGTGAGCGCGAACAGGCCCATGCCCCGCCAGGTCGGCATCTCCCAGCCGAAGGGCAGGCTGGCGAGGCCGCCGGCCATGACGCACAGGGTCGAGACGATCATCATGCCATTGGCGCTGTCGGTCTTGCCCAGATGCCGGGTGAGGATGTCGCGAATGCTCATGGTCAGCGGAAAGGTCGCGGTCAGCAGCATCGGCCACAGCGGAACATCGCCGCTTGGACGGACGATCAGCAACGCGCCGCAGAAGCCAATGGCGACCGCGGTCCAACGCCGCCAACCGACACTCTCCCCTAGGAAATAAGGCGCCATGGCGGTCAGCACGATGGGAGAGAGAAACATCATCGCTGTCAGATCGGCGAGCGGCACGTACTTCAGCGCTGTGATGAAAAGATAGGTCGATCCGGCCAGGATGCAGCCGCGCGCCAGCTGCCGCCGCCAATCGACGATTCTGACCTTCCCCCAGCCGCCCTGCCATTGCACCATAATGGCGATAGTCACGCAGACGAACACCGTGCGGAAGAAGATGATCTCGCCGGGCGGATAGCTGCTGGTCAGCACCTTTGAAAGCGCATCCGTCAGCCCGAATACTGCATTCGAGACAAGCATGCAGAGGATGCCTTTGAGTTGGGTGGACGCGCCCGTTGCGCTCTGCATGGATGGGAAGAGCCTGTCTCGGATGGATTGCGGCAGACCGCCGAAACCACAAGATTAGCCCGATTTCGGCCCTATGCACCAGCCTGGGCATAGCACTTTGGCCTTGCTGGGACGGCCGGAGACGGCCAAGCTATTGGTCCAGCCGTTCCGATAGGGACGCCAAGGGAGAAACGCCATGAAATTCGGAATTTTCTACGAACTGCAACTGCCCCGCCCCTGGGGGCCCAACGACGAACTGAACCTCTACCAAAACGCGCTCAGCCAGGTCGAACTGGCAGATAAGCTGGGCTATGACTATGCGTGGGAGGTGGAGCACCACTTCCTGGAGGAATATTCGCATTCGCCGCAGCCCGAAGTGTTCCTTGCAGCTGCGAGCCAGCGGACCAAGAACATCCGCCTCGGCCACGGCATTATCCAGCTTCCCTCCAATCACCCGGCGCGGGTGGCGGAAAAGGTGGCCTGCCTGGACCTGGTGAGCAATGGCCGCGTCGAGTTCGGCATGGGCGAAGGCGCCAGCATTACGGAGCTTGGCCCCTTTGACCGCGACCTGGAGACCAAGCGGGAGGTCTGGGAAGATGCCGTCCGGTGCATCATGCCGATGTTCACCAAGGAAGGCTGGGAATACGATGGCCCACACTTCAAATTCCCGCTGCGCAACGTCCTGCCAAAGCCGGTGCAGAAGCCGCACCCGCCGCTCTGGGTCGCCTGCTCGCAGTTGGAAACGATCGAGATGGCCGGGCGGCGCGGCATCGGCGCGCTGGGCTTCCAGTTCCTGTCCGCCGACATGGCGCACGCCTGGGTGCACGCCTACTACAACGCCTTCGTGAAGCGGCAGGAAAAGCTGGCGGACTACCAAAGCAACTGCAACATCGCCATGGTCAGCTATTTCATGTGCGCGGAGACGGATGAGGAAGCGCGGCGTCGGGCCGAAGGCGTGACCTTCTTCCAGTTCTCTCTGGCCTACTACAGCGGCTCCAAAGGCCGGAAACGCGCCGACCCCGGCACGGTCAGCCTGTGGGACGAATATCAGGCCTGGAAGAAAGCCAATCCCGAAGCCGCAGAAAAGGCGCTGCGCGGCGGCCTGATCGGCTCGCCGGAGACCATCCGCAAAAAGCTGCGGCGGTTCAAGGAAAGCAAGGTCGACAGTATCATCCTGCTGAACCAGGCCGGGCGCAACACGCACGAGCACATCTGCGAAAGCCTGGAACTGTTCGCCAAGGAGGTCATGCCGGAATTCCACGCCGACATTCCCGAGCACGAGGAATGGAAGCGCAAGGTGCTGGCCGGCGAGATTGAGCTGGAAGAGATCGACACCTCACCCTTCATGGAGCGCGCCGGCGTCGGCAAGGGCGTCAGCATCGACAAGCTGGTGGCGGCGGAGTGACCCTCTGTCCTGGGCGGGCGCGGTAAAGCGCCTGCCCGGCCTGTCACGCGTGCCTTTTGACGCGCATTTCCCGGAAAAAGATATAGAGGCCGGCGGCGACGATAATAGCTGCGCCCAGCAATGTCTGGCCGCTCGGCACATCGCCAAAAATGACAAAGCCATAAAACGTGGCCCATAGCAGGATAAAATAGCGGAACGGCGCGACGACCGCCGCTTCGCCGAGAACGAACGCATAGACCTGAAGGTACATGCCCGCGCCCAGCAGCAACCCGGCGAGCGCCAGCATGCCCAGTCCTTTCGCGTCCGGCGTCACCCAGCCGAACGGCAGGCTAACCGTGCTGGCGACCAGCAGGCAGGTGGTGGTCACGACCATCATCGCCTCCGGCGTATCGGTGCGCGATAACTGGCGGGTGATGATATCGCGAAAGCTGCCGAGCGTCGGCACGACTAGCGCCAGCAGCATCGGCCAGATCGTCTCGATTTCGCCGGTCGGGTTGACGATCAGCAGCGTGCCGCCAAAACCCACAGCCACCGCCGTATAACGCCGCCAGCCGACTTGCTCGCCCAGCATATAGGGCGCCAGCAGCGTCACCAGGATCGGCGAAACGAACAGGATCGCGATCAGATCGGCCAGCGCCAGGTATTTGAGCACCGTGACAAAGATGAACGAGTTGATGACGAAAATCGCGCCGCGGATCAGTTGCCGCCGCCAGTCGCTCACCCGCAAATGCCCCCGCAGCCGGCCATGGCGCAGGCGCATGCCCAACAGCACGGCGCTGACAATGCAAACGGCGTGAAAAAACAGGATTTCGCCGGTCGGATAGGTTTCTTTCAACACCTTTGAGATGGCATCCGACGATCCGAACATCGCGCCCGAGCCAATCAGGCAGAGAATGCCTTTCGACTGATCCGATACACTGCTGAGTGGGCGCAAGATGCCTGCCTCCGGAAATTCGCTGGTCTGATACCGACTAGCGGGCCTAGCATGATGGCGGTGGAAACCGGTTGAAGGAAGCACAGTGGTGCACAAATGGATCGACCACGTGGTTGTTCGCGTCGAAAATCTCGATGACGCCATCGATCACTACACCAGTCGCCTGGGCTTTACCGTTACCGAGCCGGTCGAGGACCAGCCGGATTTGGGACTGCGCCGGGTGATCCTGGGGCTCGGCACGTCCGGCACCTTTATCGAACTGTGCGAGCCGTTGGGCGAGACCAGCGACATCCGCAATTCTTTGGAAAAACGCGGCGAAGGCGTCCACTTGGTGGCGCTGGCGGTGCACAACCTGGAGGCCGCCAAGGCCGAAATGAAGGCGCGCGGCGCAAGGGTCATCGAGGCAGGACGCCAAGTTTTCCTGCACCCGAAGGAAGGCCACGGCGTGATGTACCAATTGATCGAGCGGAAATAGCCGCCGCCAGTTCCCGCTTGCGACACTATTGCAGGCGCTGTGACCGGGGCGGGCCTAAACTAAAGCCCTGGGCGACCACACGTAATGCGCCGACGCACGCTTCGGTAGCGTGTCGCCGCCGACGGGCCGGTTCCGGTCGCCGACGGGCTTTTGGAGATTTCGCACATGTCTCGCGGCGACATTTCCCTTCTCGTCGGCACCACCAAGGGCGCTTTTCTGCTGGACGGCGATCAGAATCGCAATGACTGGCAGGTGCGGGGCCCGTTCTGCGATGGCTGGCCGATCAATCATGTGGTTGGCGACCCAGCGAGCGGCGCGCTCTGGGCCGGCGGCGGCGGCGATTGGCATGGCGCGGGCGTCTGGCGCTCGCTGGATCATGGCGCGACATGGCAGCTGGCGAAGCTGACATCCGGCATGATGGACGACATGGCGCGTGGGGATGAAAATTTCGCCAGAATGATCGGCTGGACCGACCAGTCGCCGCCATTCGCGGCCGAGTTCGGCGATGTCTGGTCGCTGGCGTATGCGCACGGCCGGCTTTACGCCGGGACCAAGCCAGCCAGCCTTCTGGCCAGCGACGACCAAGGCCGCACGTGGGAACGGGTGCAGGGGCTGACGGACCATCCGTCGTCGGACAGCTGGATCCCGGGCGCTGCCGGGCTGGTATTGCACTCGATCGTGTCCGATCCAGGCGATGCAAAAAAGCTATGGGTTGGCATATCGACCGCTGGCGTATTCGCCACTGATGACGGCGGCGCGCATTGGGAGAGACGCAACCGTCTGTCCAATGCCGCCTTGTGCCATAGCCATCAGCACCCGGCGGCGCCGCGCGATGGCGATGTCGGCCATTGCGTCCACAACATGGTGCGGGCATCCGGCGCTGAGGACCTGCTCTACCAGCAAAACCACCATGGCGTCTGGCGGTCCGGCGACGGCGGCCGCAGCTGGGATGACATCACCGACGGCCTGCCCTCGACGTTCGGCTTTCCGATCCACGTGCATCCGCGCGAACCACAGACCATTTGGACACTGCCGCTGAATGGCGACATGGCCGGACGTTTCCCCCCGGGGGCGGCGGCGGCGGTCTGGCGGTCACGCGATGGCGGCGCAACCTGGCAGGCGCTGCGCAATGGCCTGCCGCAACAGAATTGCTTCTTTACCGTGCTGCGCCAGGGCATGGCCGTCGATGCGCGGACGCCGACCGGAGTCTATTTCGGCACCAACAGCGGATCGGTTTTCGCCAGCCGCGACGAGGGCGACGGATGGCAGGAAATCGCCCGCCACCTGCCGACAGTCCTGGCCGTAGAGGTGCTCGACCGCGGGCAATGAGCCGTCGCCCGGCCGAGGCATCGACGCCGGCGCTGCGAGCCTCATCGGTTGCTGTTGAGCATGGCCGCAATTTCGTCCTGCAGGGCAAGGCGTTGTTTCTTGAGGTCCTCTGCGTGGGCATCCGACGTCGGCTCAATTTCGGCTTCTATCCGGTGAATCGCCCGGTTGACCTCATGATGCTGGTTGGCAAGATTGGCAAAATGCGCGTTGCCCTCCTTGAGCGTGTGAATGAGCGCGGCATCGTCGGGGAACAGATCAGCGAGTTCGAAAGGGGTATGGGCCATGCTGTGCAACATCCTTTTTTCTGCGTAGCCACTTTCGAGTGTGCGGACTTTCCGCCAGGTTGCCTTGATGGAGATCAAGCGGGAGGGGCCTGACCTTTGTCGATTGAATCGGACGGTATCGGGAATCCTGTTGGCAAAGCACGGCGGCGGATGCAGGCTAGGCTTCTGCCACCGGCCACCCTTGGTAAGGATCCGCCCCTGCCCCGCCGTCCGCCACATATCCTGCCGGTAATCGCAATATCGCAGTTTGCTGGCGTCTCGCTTTGGTTTTCCAGCAATGCTGTCCTGCCGGACCTGCAGGCCAGTTGGTCTCTGTCGCGGGAGGCGCTGGGCGACCTGACATCCGCCGTACAGTTCGGCTTCATTTTCGGCACGCTGGTGTTTGCCTTCACGGCCCTTTCCGACCGCATCTCTCCCCGCCGGATTTTCGCCGCCTGCGCCCTATTGGGCGCCGCTGCCAACGGCGCCGGCGTCTTGCTGGACCATGCGTTGCCGGCATTGCTGGTTTTGCGCTTCGGCACGGGGTTTTTCCTGGCCGGCATCTATCCGGTCGGCATGAAGATTGCGTCCGGCTGGTTCGACAAGGACCTGGGCCGCGCGCTCGGCTATCTGGTCGGCGCGCTGGTCGGCGGCACGGCCTTGCCGCACCTGATCCGCGGACTGGGCGAAAGCCTGCCCTGGCAGGAGGTGACCTTGGCGGTCTCAGTGTTTGCCGTGGCCGGCGGTCTGCTGATGTTCCTAACGGTTCCGGACGGGCCGTTCCTGCGCGCCGGGGCGGCTTTTAACCCGAAAGCATTGCTGGTCGTATTTCAAAGCCGCGATTTCCGAGGGTCCGCCTTCGGCTACTTTGGCCATATGTGGGAGTTATACGCGTTCTGGGCCTTTGTCCCAGCCGTGCTGGCCGCCTATGCCGGAATGCATCGGATTCCGCTGGACATTTCGCTTTGGACCGCAGCCGTCATCGCCATGGGCGTGGCGAGTTGCGTCATAGGCGGCTTGCTGTCGCGCAACCTGGGCAGCGCGCCGGTCGCGGCGGTTCAGTTGGCGACGTCCGGCCTTTGCTGCCTGGTCTCACCGCTGCTGTTCCTGGCGCCGCCCGCGCTATTTCTGCCATTCATGCTGCTCTGGGGGCTGATGGTTGCTGGTGACTCGCCGCAATTCTCCGCGCTCAACGCCCGGTTCGCGCCGCCCGCCCTGGTCGGGTCGTCACTGACCATCGCCAACTGCATCGGCTTTACGATCTCGATCATCAGCATCCAGTTGCTGAACCGGACGATAGATGGCCTCGGCGCCGACTGGGTGTTGTTCCTGCTATTGCCGGGGCCAATCTTCGGCCTTTGGTCGCTGCGGCGGCTGTTGCGGCGCGATATGGTCCGGGCAACGCTCGTCGGCCCATAACCCTGCAGCTTGACGCCCGGCCGTTGACGGGGAACCATGGCGGGACGCCAGATGATTGATCGTGGAGGAGCTCTCCCAATGCCCGACAGCCATATCCCTTCGCCCCAATCCCTGGAGCCTGTTTCCGGCCCGCAAGCCTGGTACGGTCCGG
>JAYPXD010000072.1:12016-14632 GCA_038135395.1 Alphaproteobacteria bacterium
CGACGGACCGAATGGGCATACACCCTGTCCCCGGCGGAAATCGCAGAGATCGACTCCGCGCTCGCCGCGGTTAAGTCCAGGGAGATCCTGAAGATCGGCCCGCAGGACTTCCCGCTGCCGACCCTTGCGCCGCGGCTGGACGCCATCCGGCAAGAGGCCCTGCACGGGCGCGGCTTTTTCCTGCTGCGGGGGCTCCCCATCGAGCGCTATGACATCGCCGAAGCAGCCCGCATTTTCTGGGGCCTTGGCTCGCATTGGGGCGAGGCGGTGAGCCAGAACGGCAAGGGGCATGTGCTGGGGCATGTAAAGGACCTAGGTCTCGACTACAACGACCCACTGGCGCGGGGCTATCAAACATCGGCCCGCCTGCCCTACCATACCGACAGCAGCGATTTGGTCTGCCTGCTCTGCCTGAAGAAAAGCCGGAGCGGCGGCATGTCCTCCCTTGTCTCGACAACCACTGTCTTTAACGAGCTGTTGCGCCGCAGGCCGGACCTGGCGGCCGTCCTCACCCGTCCGCTTTACCGCACGCGCTGGGGCGAGGTGCCGGAGGGCCGCAAGCCATACTATGGCACCGCCCCGTTCACCGTGGTCAATGGCCGGGTGATCTGCACCTATGTGCGCAGCGCCGTACGCAAGGCGCAGCTGATGGAGGTGGTGCCACGGGTCACCGACGAGCAGGTGGAGGCCATGGACCTGTTCGACGAGTTGGCGAACGATCCGGCTTTGCACCTGGATATGACGTTCGAGCCAGGCGACATCCAGGTGGTGAACAACCATTCCATCGCCCATTCCCGGACGGCTTATGTCGATTTTGAGGAACCAGAGAAACGCCGGCACCTGCTGCGACTTTGGCTGGCCTGCGCGGATGGCCCGGCCCTGCCAGAAGCCTTTACCGGCGAGCACCAAGGCATGACCTCCAGCGGCCGGCCCGATGGCATCCGGGTGCCAGGCGTGCCGCTGGTGGCTCCGCTGCGCGCCGAGGATTAGAGCGCCGCCCCTCAGGCCGCCGCATACTCGGTCGTACAACGGCGCAACTCGCGCCGCTTGGTCAGATCGTACGGCCGGCCGCGATGCAGGGTGCAACGGTTGTCCCACATGACCACATCGCCATTGCGCCAGACATGGCGATAGACGAACTGGCGCTGAGTCGCGTGCTCCAGCAGATCCATCAGCAGCAACCGCGCTTCGGCGGTTGGCAGACCGTGAATTGCGCGGGCATGCACCCCGATGAACAACGTCTTTCGGCTGGATTCCGGAATCGTATCGACAATCGGCCAATCGACCGGAGGCAATGCCGCCATCCCTTCCGGGGTAAAATCGGCGCCGCCCAGCATGTTGCGGGAATGGAAGGCCCAATGCTCGGCCACGAGGGAGTCGATGCGGGCCTTCATCGCGTCTGGCAGGGCATCATAGGCAGCCCGCTGGTCTGCGAATTCGGTATCGCCGCCATCGCCCGGCAGGTCTACGCCGCAGAGCACCGAGTATTGCGCCCGCGGGCTTTTGAAGGAACTGTCGCTATGCCAGAGCTGGTTCGCCAACAGCGACACGTTGCGGGCATTGCCGGCGTCCAGCACTTTGCCCTCGGCATCGATATTGGCCAGGTCGATCACGTCCGTATTTTTCAGGCGGGTCTTGCGCTTGGAGGCCAGCAACAGACCGGCGTCGATCGGGCCGAAGGACCTGGTAAACGCCGCATGCTCGTCATCCGACAGCTTTTGCCCATGGAAGACCAGCACCGGGTAACGCGCCAGAGTGGATTGCAATTCCGCCAACGTATCGCCGTCAAGCGGTTGACGCAGGTCGATGCCGCCCACCTCGACGGCCAACTCCGGATAGAGAACTTTCAACTGCAATGACATAGGCGACTCCAACTCGCTGATACCGCCGGCGGCTCTGCAGGAGACGAAAGCGGACGACGGGCGGATGATAGGCTGAAAGCCGTCGATGATCCAGCGACAGCGCACCGCCGGTCGCCGCGGCCTTGCAGGCGGAGCGCCAGCCGTGCAGTTTGGACGCCACCTCCACTCTCGCCCGATCGGACCCAAGCCATGGCCGGACCAGCCACCGACATTGCCGAAGTCGAAGCCCGCGCGATCCACGACCGCCTGCGCACCATCGACACCCATATCGATACCGGCCCCGGGTTTGCGACGGCTGCGCTCGATCCCGGCGTCATGACCCGCGCCCAGGTCGATCTGCCCGGGATGCGCGCCGGTGGGCTGGATGCTGGCTTTTTCATCGTCTACACGGCGCAAGGCGCGCTGGATGCTGCCGGTTACGCCGCCGCCAGACAAGCAGCGGAAGAGAAGTACCGCGGTATCGAGCGCATGGTCCGCGCCTATCCCCAGCAGATCGCGCTCGCCCGGACTGCGCGCCAGGTCGATGAGATCGCAGCCGGTGGACGGCTGGTTGCAGTGATCGGCATGGAAAATGCCTACCCCCTGGCGGAGAGCGTCGCCGACGTGCCGATGTGGGCGGCGCGCGGGGTCCGCTATGTCTCAATCACCCATTTCGGCCATAACCAGTTCGGCGGCAGTTCCGACCCCGCTGCGGCCCGCGGCGACACCGCAGAAGACCCCGGCCTGACCGACCTGGGCCGGCACTTGGTTCCGG
>JAYPXD010000073.1:0-2781 GCA_038135395.1 Alphaproteobacteria bacterium
GAAACTTCTTCACAGCATGCGGCTATGAGCCAGAATGAAACGAAAATGCTCTAGAGTTTGCCCAAGCGCAATGTTCCATCGGCATCGCGGACATCCTGGCGAAAGCGCGAGAAGATCCCGATACAACGGTCAAGCGGTCCGATATTTTAAAGATCGAATATTGCACGGATGAGCGGAAAATTCGCGAATTACATCGCATTCTCGACGGCCTTAACGTACCGCGCAATCCTCAACCGTTGTTGAACAGGCTCCCATTCTTGCCGCGCCTGTCGCCCTGGACCATAGCGTTCACGGCGCTGCCGATAGTTCTACTCCTCATACTGATTGCTAACTGGGACCTTGCGCTAGGCGCGATTTCCGTGATCGCGTTGTTGATTTCGATCTACCAGATTTCATGGGAATTCCGAAAATTCGTGCATGCCGCCAGCAAAAGACTGACCGGTATTGTCAGCAGCCGGGACCGATAGCCCAACCTACGGGGGGCCTCAATCTCAGCGGCTCAGTTCGCAGTGGTTGCAGCGATGCGATCGGCGAGGTAGGCGGCATCCTCATCCGCCCCCCAGAAAAATGCCGAGCGCATCGCGTGCAGGTATTGCAGGCCCAGGAAGTAGAAGCCCGGAACGTCCGTTACGCCCCGGACATGCCTGGGGCGGCCATCCGCGTCGGTAACGGGCAGGTCGATCCAGCCGAGATCGAAAGTATAGCCGGTCGCCCAGATCACGCTGCGGATGCCCTCCGCGGCGAGGTCCAAGCTGGCCGGCGTCGGGCCAAGCGCCGGCAACGGCTCTTCCGGATCCGGTGGCGGCGCGGCGACACCCGAGCGCGCCAGGTAGTCATCGACAATCGCCTTGAATGCGGCATACCCCTGGTCCGCGCCGGCCAGCAGAGCATCCATGTTTTGAGCGAATGTCAAAACCGAACCATCGACACCCGACAACGTGCCGACCATCCGCACGCCGCGGGCGGAGAGAATACGGATATCCACGTCGCGCCCGCCGCGATAGCCGGACATCAGCACGGTCGGTTGCCCCACCAGAATGTTTTTGCCGACCTGGGCCGCCGTGCCGGTTTCTTCCAGCCAATAGCCGTAATCCTTGCCGCGGTAATAGCGCGGCAAGCGGCGGTGCCGTCCGACGGACAGGAACACCTTCCGGCCCTGGTCGTACAGGTCCTCAGCGATCTGGTAGCCGGACGAACCGCCGCCGATAACCAAAACCGCACCGGGCGGCAATTGCGCGGAATTGGCGTAGCGGTTGGCCGTCACCTGCATAATGCCCGGCGGCAGGTCCCGACTGAAGGCGGGGATACGGGGCGTCTGGTAAGGCCCAGTGGCCGAGATGACGTTGCGGGTCCGAATGGTGTGGCTGTCCAGGTCCACCAGCAAAGCCCCGCCCGCGTCGGCCCGCACCCGGCGCACCGCAACGCCGCATCGGATAGGCGCAGCAATGCGTTGGGCGTACCGATCCAGCGTCCGGACAATGCCATCCCGATGCATAAAGCCCGCCGGATCATCGCCATCGTAGGGGAACCCCGGCAAGCGGGCGAACGCATTGGGAAACTGAAAATGCAGATTGTCCCACCGCTCGCTCCGCCAGCGTTCGCCTACGCGTCCGCGTTCCAGAACCACATGCTGCAAGCCACGCCTGCCCAAGTGATAACTGGCCGACAGGCCGGCCTGTCCGGCGCCAATCACCACAGTTTCAACAGTCTCTTCAGGCGCCATGGCGTATCGTTCCAACGGTCAGGAGTGACATGGCGCATCGCGTGCACCCGGAGCCAGGATCAGTGGCGAAGCAGCCAAACTGTGGTCGCATCACCTGCGACCACCCTCCATCCCCACTATCAGGCCAAAGGAAGGAAGGCACAATTCATTCCAGACCCACCCTAACCGAGTGATGACCCTGGCGTCCGGCGCGCCCGCGATATAACAAAGCATCCATGCGTGCCTCGCTCGCGGCCGCCATCCGCTCCTTATTTCCGAAAGCATCGTCAAGCTTATGGATTATATCCCCTTCGGCCGGACCGGCCTATCCGTTTCCGTAGCGGGGCTAGGCTGCGGCGGCAATTCTCAATTGGGCCTTGGTCGCGGCAAATCGGAGACCGATGCTGTCCGCCTCGTTCTCGCCGCGTTTGACGAGGGCGTCACCCTGTTCGATACTGCCGAAGTCTACGGCACCGAAGGCGTGGTCGGCACGGCGGTGCGCCAGATCGGCCGGGACAAGACGATCATCGCCACCAAGGCCCGCATGCGCGAAGGCGGAAGCCTGATCTCCGCGGCCCAGTTGGAAAAGAAGATCGACGCTTCGCTGCAGGCGTTGCAGACCGACTATATCGACCTGTACCAGCTGCACGCGGTCACGCTGGCCATGGTCGATCAGGTCGAGGCGGAGTTGGTGCCGGTGCTCCAGGCCGCCAAGGCCAGTGGCAAGATCCGCCATTTCGGCCTAACCGAGACCTCGCCGAACGACCACGATCAGGCGATGCTGCAACGGGTCCTGCCGACCGGCCTATGGGAAAGCGCGATGTTCGCCTTCAACCTGATGAACCAGGGCGCCCGGCAGGCCGTCTTTCCACTGACGGAGGCGCAGGGTGTTGGAACCTTGCTGATGTTCGTCGTTCGCAATGTCTTCAGCCAGCCGGGCTTGCTGGAACAAACCGTCAAGGACCTGGCCGCTGCGGGCCAGCTGCCGGCGGCCTTCGCCGACGATCCGGAGCCGCTGGGCTTTCTGATTCACGAATCGGGTGCGACCAGCCTGCTCGACGCTGCCTACCGCTATGCCC
>JAYPXD010000073.1:2791-10129 GCA_038135395.1 Alphaproteobacteria bacterium
TGAGCCTGGCGCGCATGTGACCCTGTTCGGCACATCCGAGATTTCCCACCTGAAGGCCAATATCGCCTCCATCCTCCGTCCGCCGCTGCCGGAAGCAGACCGCAAACGCCTTGAAAATACGTTCGGCCACCTGAAAGGCGTTGGCCTGGACTTGCCTCACAGAGCCAATGCGCCCAGACAATAGGCGCTATGACCGCTGCTAAACCCTCAACGGCGCGTGATGACGCCACCTATCAGATCGAAGTGTCCAAAGTGGATACGGCGGTGCTGTGGCGCATCACCAAGATGGCGTTCCGGCACCGCTGGCGCATGGCGATCGCCATTGTGGCCACCATCAGCGCCGCAGCGTTTCAGTTGTTCGTCCCGCAATACCTGGGGCAGGCGATCGACCAGGCTCAAGCGTTGCTTGGCAACCCTGGCGCCGACAAGGCCGCTGCGGAAACGGCCCTGCTGACAACGGCTCTGCTGCTGCTCGGCGCGGCATCGCTGCGCGGCCTCTGCACGATGATGCAAAACTATATGGGCGAGGCCGTGGGCCAACTGATCGGCTATCAGTTGCGGCTGAATTTCTACCAAAAATTGCAGAAGCTCAGTTTTTCCTGGCACGACCGGGTGCACACCGGCGACCTGATGACCCGGGGCATCCTCGATATCGAGGGTATCCGCCTCTGGACCGACACCGGGGTCCTGCGGTCTTTCCTGCTGACGACGTTGATCGGCGGTGGGGCCTATGTGCTGATGAGCAAGGACGTGCTGCTTGGTTGCATCACGCTCAGCTTTGTGCCGGTCATCGGCATCCGCGCCTCCATTGCCCGGCTGAAGCTGCGCGACGCCTGGCTCGCCTATCAGGACCAGATGAGCCTGGTGACCAAGGTGATGGAAGAGAACCTGGGCGGCATCCGGGTGGTGCGTGCGTTCTCGGCGCAATGGCATGAACTGAAACGCTATGACCTGTTCTCCGATGTCGCGTTGAAGATGGCGCGCGAACGGGCCGGGCTTTTTGTCAAGAACATCACCCAGATGACCTATGTCTACTATCTCTCCATGGGCCTGACGCTCTGGATTGGCGGCGGCAAGGTCATTGCGGGCGAGATCAGCCTTGGCGTGTTGGCGGAAGCGCTGGCCTTCATGCTGATCCTGCAAATGCCGGTGCGCCAGATCGGCTGGATGATCAACTCCATCGCCCGCGCCAGCACCTGCGGCGGCCGGCTGTTCCACATCATCGACCTGGAGCCGTCCATCCAGGACCATCCTGGCGCAAAGGACCTGCTGGTCAGCGACGGCGTCGTGCGGTTCGAGCACGTCAGCTTCCGCTATCCCGCATGGACCGGCGACGACCGGACCTTGAACGATATCTCGCTGGAAATCCGCCCAGGCAAGGTGCTGGGCATTGTCGGCCCGCCCGGGTCCGGCAAGACCACGCTCACCCATCTGCTGGGCCGCTACTATGATATCGAGGACGGTCGGATCACCATTGACGGCCAGGATATCAGCGCCGTCACTCTGGAGTCGCTGCGCCGCACCGTCAGCATCGTCCAGCAGGATGCGTTCCTCTTTACCTCCAGTCTCAGCCACAATGTCGCCTATGGTGACCCCTGGGCGGAAGGCGCGCGGATCGAGCGGGCGGCGGCGACAGCGCAGTTGCACAGCTATATCCAAAGCCTGCCGGAAGCCTACCAGTCGCTGGTCGGCGAACGCGGCGTCTCTCTGTCCGGCGGCCAGCGACAGCGGTTGGCCATCGCCCGCGCCATACTGCCCAGCGCGCGGGTGTTGGTGTTCGATGACAGCTCGGCCGCGATCGACGCCGGCACCGAACGCCAGATCCGCGATGCGTTGAAAGAAGCCACCAAAGACATGGCCGTGATGATCATCGCCCACCGCCTCTCGTCTCTGCTGCATGCCGATGAGATCGTGTTTCTGGAGCATGGCCGCATCGTCGAACGCGGCAGCCATGACGAATTGATGGCCGCAGCCGGACCCTACGCGCGTCTGTACGACCTACAGGCCCGCACCACTGCAGGGGAGGACGTGGCATGAGCCGCCGCCCTTCCAGCCTGCAGCGCCGGCCGCCGCTTGCCGTCGTCGGCTCGCAGATCGACCAGGAAGAGGAACTGTTCGGCCGCGCGTTCGATCCGTTCGTCATCCGCCGCTTCATGGTTTACCTGCGCCCTTATCGTCGCCGCATCCTGGTGGCGCTGGCCGCAATCCTGCTGTTTACGGCGACGCAACTGCTGGTGCCGCTGATCGTGAAAGCGGCCATCGACCGGTCTCTGGCGTCAGGCGCGCCGGACCTGGAGGTGCTGCACCTGTTCGTCGGATTGTTCTTTGCGGTGGTGACGCTGAATTTCATCGGCAACCACGTGATGGAGATCATCATCGCGCGCACGGCGCAGAACCTGCTGTTCGACCTCCGCCGCGCCATGTACGCCCACCTGCAGGTCGTCTCGCTGGGCTTTATGGACAAGACCGAGGTCGGCCGTCTGATGAGCCGGTTGCAGGGTGACGTTGCGGCTTTGCAGGAATTCCTGGAATCCTCGATCTTCGCCATCGGCGACATCGTGCTGTTGTTCGGCATTGTCGCCGTATTGCTGAGCCTCGACCCGACGCTGGGCGGGCTGGCATTGTGCGTCGTGCCATTGCTGTTCATCGTCCGCATCATCTGGCTGCCCCTGGCGCGCAAAGCCTTTATGGCGGCGCGCGAGGCTTCCAGCCGCGTCAACGGCGCTTTGGCGGAAAATGTCCACGGCATCCGGGCCATTCAGCAGTTGCGGCGCGAGGCGGTGAATTTCGACCTGTTCGAGGAAAAAGCCCGCGCCAACCTGCTGACCCACCTGCGCGCCTCGAAATTCACCAATGTTATGATCCCGATAGTCGACGTTCTGACCGGCTCGGCGATGGCCATCGTTGTGGTGGTCGGCGGCACGATGGTGCTGGGCGGCTCGCTGGAAATCGGCGTAATGGTGGCGTTTCTGTTCTATGTGCAGCGCTTCTTCGACCCAATCCGGTCGCTGACGCTGCAATACTCGACCATGCAGCGCGCGATGGCGTCGGGGCACCGCATTTTCGAAGTAATGGACGTCGAGATTGAGGTGCAGGATGCACCGGACGCCGCTGCGCCCGAGATCGTCGACGGCTCGCTGGAATTGGACCACGTGACGTTCGGCTATGTGCCGGATCAGCCAATCCTGAAAGACATCACCTTCCGGGTCGAGCCGGGCGAAACAGTGGCGTTGGTCGGCCCGACCGGCAGCGGCAAAACGTCGATCACCGCCTTGCTGCACCGTTTCTACGATGTCTGGCAGGGACGGGTGCTGGTCGGCGGCCACGATGTGCGGGCGATCACCCAGGATAGCCTGGGACGGCATATTGCGATGGTCCTGCAGGAGCCATTCCTGTTTTCCGCCACCGTCGAAGAGAACATCCGCTACGCCAAAGAAGACGCGACCATCGACGATGTGATCGAGGCGGCCAAGGCCGTCGGCGCGCACGAATTTATTATGCGTCTGGAAAACGGCTATCAGACCGATCTCAATCAGCGGGCGGCGAACCTATCACTCGGGCAGCGCCAGCTGATCAGCTTTGCCCGCGCGCTGGTTGCCGACGCCAGCGTCCTGGTGCTGGACGAGGCGACGGCGAACATCGACAGCTATACCGAGTTGGAAATCCAACGCGCGCTCAAGCGATTGTTGCAGGGCCGCACCGCTATCGTGATTGCGCACCGGCTGGCCACCATCCGCGGCGCCGACCGCATTATCGTGCTGAACCAGGGCGAAATCGTCGAACAGGGCAACCATGATAGCCTGATGGCGGCAGACGGCCTGTACGCCAGGCTCTATCGGCTGAACTACGCGAGCTTCGACGATATTCCCGACCACGAAATCGCCAAGGCCGTCGGCGAAGGGTAGCGCCCAGCGACGAAGCCGGCGGACGCCGCCGGCCAGCGGCCCATCACTTCTCGCGCAGGTGGGGCAGGACCTTGCGCAGGGGCGCGCGGACCCGATACGGCATGAGCCCGACGATATAGCGCTGGTCGGTGCGCGGCATGATCAGGAACATGACCACGACGGCGACAGGCCCGTAGGTAGCACAGCCGAACAGGAACAGCTCCAACAGGTTCAGCGTCGGCATATACTGCACCAATGCCCAGACCGGCACCTGCAGCATCAGGCTGCCGACCATGACCCGTCCCAGTTCCCGCAAATAATAGGTCTGCGGAATTTCCAGTTCGGCGCATACGTTCCGCGACTTTAACAAAATCGCCGAAAGGGCGACCGGCAGACCAACGCCGATGGCGACGCCGACAATCCCGAACGGCACAGCCATGACCAATGCGCCGGCCATGCTGGCGACCGCGACGATCAGTTCATAGTAGGCAAACTTCTTGTGCTTGCCCAAGGCGGTCACCAATTGGACCGCCGGCACCTGGGTCAGGTCGAACATCCAGGCCGCCATCAGGATGGCCAGCGGCCAATACGCCGCCAGGTAGCTGGGCCCGATCCAGGCAACCAACAATTCCTGCCCCAGAAATATCAGCCCGCCACCGACCAAGGACACGCCGAAGGCGACAACCCGGGTCACCATGAGGAAGCGCTCGCGCAGGACCGAGTGGTCAGGATGTTCCTGCGACAGGTTGACGAACGCCGGCATGGTGATGAAAAAGCCAAAGCGGATTGCCGCTTACTGATACTGGATCGCCGGCAAATTCACGTCTGACCCGATTGAAGCCAAGCTCTATCAAATCGCCGGAGCGCTCGGCAGCGGTGACCGCTCCGCCGCGGCAATCGCCGTCACCACGATCGAAACGGACGACGCCGACCGTATAAAAGCGGCACTGCAGAAGTTCCTGGACGCAACGCCACACCGCGGCGGATACCTCGCGCCCCTCCGCAAGGCGAACTCACCCCGTCTGCGGCATAGCAGGACTGTTCGACCTGACGGGCCTTCGCGGCGTCGATCCGGCGCGGCTGAAGCGCATGACCTCCGCCATGGTGCATCGGGGACCGGATGGCGACGGCGCCTATCTGGAACCTGGGATAGGCCTTGGCCACCGCCGGCTGGCGATTATCGACCTGCATACCGGCCATCAACCGATGGCAGATGCCCAGCAGCAGTTGCAAATCGTCTACAACGGCGAGGTCTATAACTACCGCGAGCTCCGGAAGGAATTGGAGAGCAAGAGCCATCCGTTCCTGACCCAGTCCGATACGGAAGCGATCCTGCAGAGCTACCACGCCTGGGGCGACGACGGCTGGCTCTTGTTCGGTTCCGAGATCAACGCCGTTCTGGCTGGCCTGGGCATGACGCCCCCCATCTGGCCAGATGCCGTGGCCGACTATTTCGCCTATGGCTATGTGCCCGACCCCAAGTCGATTTTCGAGGGCATTTTCAAGCTGGAGCCCGGTCATAAGCTGGTGGCCGAGCATGGCATGGACCGCGGAAAACTGCGCTCCGAGGCCTATTGGCGTCTCTCCGCTGCCGCTGGTCCGGCGCTCTCGGTCGATGATGCAAAGGCGGAATTGCTGGAACGCTTCAGCCACGCCGTGCGCGCCCGCATGGTATCTGATGTGCCGCTGGGCGCCTTCCTCTCCGGTGGCGTCGATAGCAGCGGGGTTGTGGCATTGATGGCACAGGCGTCGGATACGCCGGTGCGCACCTGCGCCATGGGCTTTCCCGACCCCAAATACGACGAGACCGCTTACGCCCAAATGGTCGCCGACCGATATGGCACCGACCACTATCGGGAGGTCGTCGAGGTGGAAGCCGTGGACCTGGTGGAACGGCTGGCACTGGCCTATGGCGAGCCGTTCGCTGACGAGTCCGCATTGCCCACCTACCGCGTGTCCAAGCTGGCGCGCAGCCGGGTGACTGTCGCATTGTCCGGCGATGGCGGCGACGAGGCCTTTGTCGGATATCGCCGCTATCCCTTCCACATGCGCGAGGAAGCTGTGAAGGCCAAGCTTCCCGCCGGCCTGCGGCGGTTAATCTTCGGCCCGCTGGCGGCGCTCTACCCGCGGGCGGCCTGGGCGCCCCGCATGTTCCGCGCCAAAGCAACGTTCGAGGCCTTAGCCACCGATCGGGTCGCCGGCTATTTCCGCGCCATCACGGTGCTGCCGGATTCAATGCGACGGCAGTTGATCAGCGGCGACCTGATGGATAGCCTCGGCGGCTACGATCCGATTTCGGTGATCCGGCGCTTTGCCGAGGAGGCCGATACCGACAACCCGCTGCGCACCGCCCAATACGTCGATATGAAAACCTGGCTGGCGGGTCAGATGTTGGTCAAGGTCGATCGCGCTGCAATGGCGAACTCGCTGGAGGTGCGCCCGCCGCTGCTGGAACCCTCGCTGGTGCAATGGGCCGTCGGGCTGCCTGACCGGCTGAAAGTGAACGGGTTCGAGGGAAAATGGATCCTGAAGCAGGGGTTAGAGCCTTTGCTGCCGCGAGAATTGCCGTATCGCACCAAACAAGGCTTCTCCATGCCGCTGGCCGGCTGGCTGCGCGGCGGCCTTGACGACCAGATCGAGGCACTGGTGGCGGCGAATGGCAGATTGTCGGCTTCCGGTCTGTTCGACATGGGTTTTGTGCGGAAATTGGCCAGCGACCATCGCAGCAGCATGGCGGACAATTCCAAGGTCCTGTGGGCGCTGATCATGTTTGACGCCTTCCTGGCCAAGCCCTGGATCGGCGCAGCAGCCGACCAGACGGCGGCAGCGGCGTAACAGGCCAAGACCGCCACGCGCTGTCCGACCTGCCAGACAGATGCACTCGCCCGGTGTCTGTGCTACGGTAGGGGCAGCACAATCTGAAGCAACAGGGCAATCTCATGAACGCTCCCACCGGCCCCCACGACCTGACCGCGCGCAATGGCCTAGCGCATGTCATCGGCGATACCAGCGTGCCGCTCTGGCGCGAGACGATCCCGGCCGTGATGGCCCGGACTACCCGCCAATTCCCCGATCGGGACGCAGCGATATTTCTCGAACAGGGCGTGCGATGGACATGGGCGGAGCTGGCGGAAGAGGTGGATGCCCTCGCCGCCGGGTTCCTCAAGCTTGGCCTGCGCAAGGGCGACCGGCTCGGCATCTGGTCGCCGAACCGGTACGAATGGCTGTTGACCCAGTTCGCCACCGCCCGGGTCGGGATCGTGCTGGTGACCATCAACCCCGCCTACCGCCTGTCCGAGATCGAATATGCGGTGAACAAGGTCGGCTGCAAGGCGCTGGTGACCGCCGCCAGCTTTAAAAGCAGCGACTATATCGGCATGTTGCAGGAATTGGCGCCGGAGCTTGGCCATTGCGAGCCAGGCGACTTGCAGGCCGCCAGGATGCCCAATCTGCG
>JAYPXD010000073.1:10139-13326 GCA_038135395.1 Alphaproteobacteria bacterium
ATGTTCAACTTTGACAACATCGTCGATACCGGGCGGGATACGCCGGCGTCAACACTGGATGCAATTTCTGCGACGCTGGACCCGGACGACGCGATCAACGTTCAGTTCACGTCCGGCACGACCGGCGCGCCAAAGGGCGCAACGCTGAGCCATACCAATGTTGTCAACAATGGCCGGTTCGTGGTCGCCGCACAGAATTTTACGGAGCAGGACCGCCTCTGCATCCCGGTGCCGCTCTACCACTGCTTTGGCATGGTGATGGGCGTGATGGGCTGCCTTTCAACCGGAGCGGCCATGGTATTCGCCTCAGAGGGATTCGATCCGGACGCCAATCTGAGGGCCCTCGCCAACGAGAAATGCACTTCGGTCTATGGCGTGCCCACCATGTTCGTCGGCATGCTGGGCCATCCCGAACTCGCCAGCTTCGATCTCTCCAGCATGCGCACCGGCATTATGGCCGGCGCGCCCTGCCCGATTGAGGTGATGAAGCGCTGCGTAGCGGAAATGAACCTGCACGACATCACCATCGCCTATGGCATGACCGAGACCAGCCCGGTATCGTTCCAAAGCTCTATCGGCGACCCGATTGAGCGGCAGGTCTCGACCGTCGGGCGCGTTCATCCGCATGTGGAATGCAAGATTGTCGACGAAAACGGCCAGACGGTAGCGCCGGGCGTGCAGGGCGAGCTTTGCACCCGCGGCTATTCGGTAATGAAGGGCTATTGGGAAGACCCGGAGCGCACCGCCGACAGCATCGACGCCGACGGTTGGATGCATTCCGGCGACCTCGCCGTGATCGATGAGGAAGGCTATGGCAATATCACCGGCCGGGTGAAGGACATGATCATCCGCGGCGGCGAAAACGTTTATCCGGCCGAGATCGAAAGCTTCCTCTACCGGCACCCTGCCGTGCGCGAGGTCCAAGTCTTCGGGGTGCCGGACCCGCGCATGGGTGAGGAAATCGCGACCTGGATCGTTCTGAAATCCGGCCAATCCGTGACCGAGGACGAGATCAAAGCCCTCTGCCGTGGCCAGATCGCCCACTACAAGATCCCGCGCTATGTCCGCTTTAAATCCGAACTGCCGATGACCGTCACCGGCAAGCCGCAGAAATTCATCATGCGCGACGCGATGATCGAGGAATTGGGGCTGGTCGTGGAAAAGACGGCCTGATCGCCGCCGCCCCCCTTCATGCCGCGCCGGAATAGAGCCGCTTCAGCACCCCGTTGGTCATCTGGCCATCGATCCAGCGCAGCACCACGACCAGGTCGCGCTCACGGTCGATGATGACCCGGTTCGCGCCGGCCCCGTGCATCATGACCAGATGGCCGGGCGCATCGGGATATTGGATGCGGTTGGTATTGAGCCAGTGCATCAGGCCATAGCTGGGATTGAGCGCGCAGGGCGCCGCCGCCTGGTCCAGATAGGCGGCGGAGATTAACCGCCGCCCTTCCCAAACGCCGCCTCGCGCTTCTAGTAAGCCGACTCGCGCCAGGTCATAGGCAGAGATGAACATGCCGCCACCCCAGTGGCCACCGCCGGAAACGCTCTGCACCAGCTTGCCGCCGGCGTTCACCCATGAATTCTTATAGCCGTGCCATTCCCAGGTTTTCGAGGCTCCGGTCGGCGCCATAATGCGCTCGCGCAGCAATGCGGGCAGGCCGCGTCCGACCACGCGCAACACCGCCAACGCCAGCCGGTTGACCCGAACGTCATTGTATTCCCAGAGCGTGCCTGCCGGCTGCAGCGGTCGGGCCGCACCCTTTTCGCGGTTCTTGCCTTCCGTCACGAGGTCGCGGTTGCGGTCGACCATGTCGGGCTTGCCCCACATTTCGCCTTCCCACTCGCTGGTGAGTTGCAACAGCATACGCCACGTGATCGGCGCGTTCTGGGCCGAGTCGAAGCCGCCGTCGCGCACCAGGTCTCGCACCGGCGCGTCCAGGTCCGGGATCAGGCCATCGTCGTGCGCCAGGCCGACGCAAAGCGAAATGAACGACTTGGCGACGCTAAAGGTCATGTCAGGGCGCCAGGGAGTCCCCCACTCCGCCATGATCCTGCCGCCCGAGAGGATTAGGCCGGATGGACCGCCGCGACCGCGGGTCGGACCGATGATCTCGTTCCAGGGCGGCGGCTCAAAGTGGCCGGCATTCAGGTGTTCTTGCAGATTATAGACCCATGGCGAGTCGTGGGTCGCCGCGTGTTCGACGGCTGCGGCGACCGCGCCGGGGTCAAAGCCGGCGTCTTGGGGCGCCACGCGATCCCAGACGTCGTCGCCGCGGGGGGGAAAATAGGTCATGCTAACGCTCTCGGGCTCAAGGTCTTAAGATTTGCTTTACGCCACAACGCCTGCGGCACGCAATTCGACAATCCGGGCCGCATCCAGGTTGCAGAGGCCCGACAAGACCTCAGCGGTATGCTCTCCCAGCAACGGCGAATGCTGATGCCGGCGCACTGGCGTATCGCTGAAGCGGTAGATAGAGGCGAGTTGGCGCATGGGCCCGTGCGGGTGGTCCACCGTCTCGACCAGGCCACGCACGGCGACGGCTTCGCTATCCATCGCCTCGGCGATGGTCTGCACCGGCCCGGCAGGCACAGAGCGCAGCCGTTCCGCCCAAAAGGCTCGGGTTTCCTTGCCGAAGACGATATTCAACTCCGTCGCAAGGGCATCACGGTTGGCGGTCCGTGCGGCCATCGTGGCAAAGCGCGGGTCGCTCAGCAGGTCGGGACGCTCAATCAGCCTGCAGAAGGTTTCATAGAGCCGCTGGTTGCCCAGCGCCAAATAGATCGAGCCATCTTTTGCCTCGAACACATTGACGGGAGCCGCCGTCGGGTGCGCATTGCCGGCACGCGCCAGTTGCGTGCCATCGGTCAGGTAATGCTGCGCCGCGTTCGACGTCGCAGCGACGGCGGCGTCGAACAGCGCCAACTCGATGTATTGCCCTTTGCCGGTCTGACTGCGGGCATAGAGCGCCGTCGCAATGGCGGTGGCGGCGTGCAAGGAGGTGAACGTGTCGATGATGGACAGCGGATGGCGCATCTGCGGCCCTTCGATCGGCCCGCACATCGCCATCATGCCGCTTTCCGCCTGTAGGACCGGATCAAAGCCGGGCCGGTCGCTCAATGGCCCTTGCTGGCCATAGGCGCTGATCGAGACATAGATCAGCCGCGGGTTTAGCTTGGACAAGGT
>JAYPXD010000073.1:13336-14476 GCA_038135395.1 Alphaproteobacteria bacterium
GACAAGGTCTCATAGTCCACGCCCAGCCGTTTCGCGACGCCGGGGCGGAAGTTTTCGATGGCGATGTCGGATTGCCCGGCCAGTTGGTGCGCGATGGCGCGGCCCTCCGGCTTGGTCACGTCCAACCCAACCGAGCGTTTGCCACGGTTGAACGACAAGAAGAAGTGGCTTTCGCCATGATGATTCGGCCCGGCCATGGCGCGGGTATCGTCGCCGCCCCTCGGGTTTTCGATCTTGATGACATCGGCGCCGAAATCCGCCAGCGTCTGCGTACACGCGGGCCCAGCAATGACCCGGCTGAAATCCAGCACCCGCAAGCCCTGGAAGGGCGGCGTACCCGATGCCGTCATGCGACATTCTCCTTGTGGTGAACGGCCAGGCGAAGCCCTAGCTTTTGCTGACTATAGCGCAGGCAACCAAGGACGTAAGCCTATGACCTTCATTTCACGGTGCGTGCTGACCGCCGGCCTTTTGGCCGCGATGACAGCGCCGGCCCTAGCGACCGATATCGAGGCCAAGGACGCCTGGGCCCGGGCCCGCGCACCAGGCGCACGGGCAGGCGCCGCCTACGTCACCCTGGTGAACAGCAGCAAGGATGCGGATACTCTGGTGCAGGCGGCATCGCCGGTTGCCGACGTGGTCGAATTGCACGAGCACCGCAACAATAACGGCGTGATGGAAATGCGGCCTGTCGGCGAGATGACATTGCCGCCCGGCGCGCCGGTAACTCTGCAGCCCGGCGGCTTGCATATCATGCTGATCGGCCTGCGACAGGACCTGACGGAAGGCAGCAGTTTTCCGCTGACCCTGACCTTTCGCAGTGCGCCGCCGGTGTCGGTGACGGTCAAGGTGTTGGGCGTTGCGGCGATGGGGCCTGGCAAGTAGCCGAAGACGCCGGCTGTTTCCGTCCTGCGGGCATATCGTCTAGCATAAGCGCCGAACCGAACCTCAACCGGAGCTTTCAGCGCATGCACGCTTTTTCCCTGGACGGACAACACATCGCCATTACGGGCGCCGGCGGTGGCATCGGCTCTGCGGCCGCCCGCATCGCCTCGGAATTGGGGGCTCGCGTCAGCGCTACCGACCTGCGCGCGCCCGCCTTGGATGGCGTCCAGGGCGCCGGCCCTCAGGCCAGCGCAG
>JAYPXD010000074.1:0-1477 GCA_038135395.1 Alphaproteobacteria bacterium
CCCTGGAGTTGGGAGCAAACGTCCGGTGAGAACCCGGCTTACCCGCAGACCGACCAGCCCTGCTACATGATCGGCGGAACCCACGGTTCGCTGGCGCTGCCGCAAGGCGAGGTTTGGCGCAATGCTGATGCGCGCAGTTGGTGGGAGCCGCTCCAGGTCAATCGGATGTATTCGCCGGATGAAGACCCGCTGCGGCTGCAAATCGAACACTTCCGCGCGGTCATCCGAGATCAAGCCAAACCGCTGGTTTCTGGGCGAGAGGGGTGGAGGCTTTGATACGGTCTGCCGATGAGGGATGCGCAGTCGCGGTAGAGCCTTAGGACATCGCATCCAGCCAGGCGCGCACCGGGTCGGCGAACAGGCTTGGCTGAATGACCACATGCATATGGCCAGCGCCCGCGATGGTCCGAGTGCGCGCGCCCGGCATGGCTTCCGCCAGTCTTTGCACGATCCGGCGTGCCGGTAACGGTGCGTCTGCGCCGGCGATCAACAACGTCTGGTCGCCCAAACCGGCATAGACCGTAGCCGGCGTCTCGTCGTAGGAGGTCTCGTAGGCCTCCCTGCGCAACTGGCGCCCCATCGCAACCAGCCGGGCCTTAACCCGCTCAGGCATACTGGCCCAGGGTGCGCCGCCCCAGTAGTCAATGAATGCCGCAACGCCTGCCTCAACCTCTCCGGCATCGGCAAGCCGCACCAGGGCATCTATGGCGGTCCGGTCTTCTGTCAGGGCGGCGCTATCGACCGGATCGCCGGTGTGCAGGCTGCCGAAGCACATGGGCTCGATCGCCACCAGCCGCCGTACGCGCTCCGGTTGGCGCGACGATGCCCGCAGGGCCATAAAGCCGCCCATCGAATGGCCAATCAGGTCTATTGGCCCTTCACACAGGGCGAACGCCCGCTCCACGACCGCCAGATGCGCAGCCATTGCGGGTTTAGTCAGGTCTTGCGGCGCGCTGCGGCCATATCCGGCAAGATTGGGAATCAGCACGCGATAGCCTTGTCCGACCAGTTCCGCGAGGCCCAGCAGCGCTTCAGCGCTGGCGCCGCCGCCATGCAGAATCAGCAACGCCGGCCCGGCGCCGCCCAGCCAGTAATCCATACCGTCTTCGGTGATTCGCTGCATGCCAACCTCGCTAGGTGGAGAATGTCCCGGCCGAACGGCGGGGGCGCTGCCAAGCCATATGTTCGGAGCCCGAATATCAGTCTTCACCGGCCATTGCATTGGGCATCGGTCGCAGGAGGGCGGGAGAAAGGTCTGCGATATGCCGGATGATGCTTGCGACGGTACTGGCGACGACAGCGCTGCCTGGCGTCAGCGCTCTGGTGCGCTCATCCATATAAAGCGGTCGTGCGAATTCCAATTGCAATGCATTCAGGCCGATCGCCGGCTTGCCGTAATTTTGGGTGATGAAGCCGCCGGCATAGGGATAGTTGCGGGCAACGCTCAGTCCGTCGCTTTGCGCCGCCCGGGTTGCTG
>JAYPXD010000074.1:1487-6220 GCA_038135395.1 Alphaproteobacteria bacterium
GCCTGCGGCACGGCGTTGATGCATGACCTGCCAAATCCATCGCCCAGGACTAGGTCCGGCAATCGTTCGCCCGGCAATTGCGGCATGGAATGCAAGTCCAGCAGCACCACATAGCCGAACCGGTCTCGCGCCGAGCGCAACAATTGCGACAGAGCCCTGTGGTACGGCCGGTATCCCGCCAGCCAACGGGCCTCGCCATCGGTTCGTCCCAGCCGTCGGCGATTAACGGGCACGCGCGGCGGCAGATACCTTGGAAAGAGCCCCAGCCCGGCCCGCACCCGGCCCGTATCGCTCACCAGCCTGCCCGGCAGCGGCTCGCGAAACATCTCCCGGTCCCATTCGGATTCGCTGCGATTGATATCGCAATAGGCTCGGCTCAGAAGGCTGATCAAAACCGGTAATCCGAGACAGTGCAAATTTCCCGCCAACATATCCAAGTGCGGGTCCTCCAGAGCGCCGAGGTCGGCGTCAGGATTCATGTCATCTTGGGCATGGAGCGGGATTGCTTGACCGCTGTGCGGGATCGACAAAACGCAAGGAACCCGCCACTCGATCGGCCAGAGCAGCCGGTAAGGGGCGGGCACCATCATATCTGGAACTGCGGCAACGACCAAAGCGAAAACCCTCGTTCTGGCCGCGCCGCTGCCAGGCGCGTTACCGCTTCAGGCCGAAAGCCTGGAATTTCTTGTTGAACCGGGCAATCTGGCCGCCGGTGTCGATCAGACGCTGATTGCCGCCGGTCCATGCGGGGTGCACCAACGGATCCACGTCGAGACGCAGAGTATCACCCTCCTTGCCATAGGTCGAGCGGGTCTGAAACTCGGTCCCGTCGGTCATGATGACGGTGATGGTGTGGTATTCCGGGTGGATGTCGGATTTCATGGGTCGCCTCACAAATCAAAGACGGTCGTATAATCGCGCCGGCAGCTGACTGCAAGTCTTTAGCGGCGCAGCGCGGCCAATTTGCCCGAATATGCATCGCGAATAACGTGCCGGCGTATTTTCATCGACGGCGTCAGCATTGCGTTGTCGGTGGTGAAGGCTTCATCGAGCAGCGCAAAGCGGCGCAGGCGTTCTGGCTGGCCCAGCCGTTTGTTTACACGCTCGATGGCATCTTCGATGTAGCCATGAAAATCCGGGTCATTGATGATGCTGGAGAGGTCCGATGGCTTGCCGACAGACTTGGCCCAGTTCCGAGCCACTTCCGCGTCCGGCACGATCAGGCCGACGAGATAGGGCTGCTTGTCGCCCACCACCATGGCCTGCGCGATTTCCGGCTCGATTTGCAGGAAGCCTTCGACCCGTTGCGGGGACAGCGTGTCGCCGCCGGACAGGACAATGATGTCTTTCTTGCGGTCGGTGATCTTGATGAAGCCGTCTTCGTCGATCTCGCCGATGTCGCCGGTGTGCACCCAACCGTCTTTGAGAGCTTCCGCCGTCGCTTCCGGCTCATTCCAGTAGCCGAGCATGGCCAATTCGCCCCGGACCAGTATTTCCCCGTCATCAGCGATGCGGACCTCGACGCCGGGCATGGCAGGGCCAACGGTATCGAGCTTGATCTTGTGGGCGCGGTTGCAGGACACCACAGGGGCCGTCTCGGTCTGGCCATAGCCTTGCAGCAGCCGCAGCCCCAGGGCGGTGAAGAACAGGCCGATTTCATAGTTGAGCGGCGCGCCGCCGGAGACCAGCGCCTTGATCCGCCCGCCGAAGCGCTCCCGTACCTTGGCGCGGACCAGTTTCTCCAGCACTTTGTCCAACAATGTGTCCCAGAGACCCAGGCGGCCTTCCAGATATTTTTTCTGGCCGAGCGCCACCGTCTTCCAAAACAGCTTTTGGCGCAACGCGGGTTGGCTGCGCAGCCCGCTCAACACCCGGCCATGCAGGGTTTCGTAAAGGCGCGGGACCGCGGTCATAATGGTTGGCTTAACCTCCGCCATATTGCGTGCCAGCGCTTCTACGCTCTCGGCATAGTAGATCTGCGCGCCGATGGAGAGGGGAAAGAATTGGCCGGCGGTGTGCTCATAGGAATGCGACAGCGGCAGGAAGGACAGGAACACCTCGTCCTCGGGCATGCGGTCGTCCAACTCGTAAAGCAGGTCGCATGCACCCATGGCGTTGCACAGGATGGCGCCATGGCTCAACATCACGCCCTTGGGCGACCCACCGGTGCCCGATGTATAGATCAGGCAGGCGAGGTCATTGCGCTTGGCCTGATGCAGCGGCGCGGGCTTGGCATTGCCGCGGGCCGCCTTGCCGGCCGCCAACAACTCTCCCCACATCTCTACTGGCTTGGCTGGATTGGCGGGGGCTGCGCCGTCGATCAGGATCAGCCGTTCCACCGCATCAACCTGCGCCGCCGCGGGCAGCACCCGTTCCAGCAGGTCTGGGGTTGACACGATGACGATCCTGGCGCCGCTGTCCTTCAGAATATGAACATGATCGTCGATGGTGTTGGTGATATAGGCCGGTACCGTGACGCCGCCGGCGCTGATGCACCCGAGGTCCGCAACTAACCATTCCGGCCGGTTCTCGGCTACAAGGGCGACACGGTCGCCCGGCTCGATGCCTAGTCCCTTCAGGCCATGCGCGCAGTCAGCCACCATTGCGGCGGTTTCGGCAAACGATTGGCTGGCATAAGCGCCATCACGCTTGGCCCAGAGGAATGGCTTCGCGCCGTAGTGCGCCATGCGGTCGAACGCCATTGCCGGCAAAGACCGCCATGCCAAATATGGTTCCAGTGATGCGCGGCGAACGGGATCGGTGATAGACTGCAAAGCATCTGACACGAGTACTGAATCTCCCTGTGACTTTCACGCGGGTTGGTCCCGCTCTGTAGCCGCAATATATCCGACGATGACCTATAGGAGTAAAGCCCATGCCCGACGCCTCTGCCTCTGACGCGCTGCTTGCTGATCTGCCGACCTGGGACCTGACCGACCTTTACAAGGGCTTGGGCGCGCCCGAACTGAATGCGGATTTCGTGGCGGCTGAACAGGAAGCCAAGGCGTTCGCAAGCAAGTATGAGGGGAAACTGGCGAAGCTGTCTGCCCGGGGAATCGCAGAGGCGTTGGCAGACTATGAAGCCCAAAGCGTGCGTTTTGGCCGGATCATGACGTTCGCCGGTCTGAAGCATGCGGAAAACCAACTCGACCCGCAGGTCAGCGCTTTCTATCAGAACGCCCAGGAGCGGGTTGTCAGCATCTCCAGCCACCTCGTGTTCTTCACGTTGGAGTTGAACAAGGTCGACGACGCGGCGGCTGACAAGTGGCTGAACGATTCGGCCATGGCGAAGTATGCGCCGTGGCTCCGCAACCTGCGGGTCAACCGTCCACATCAGTTGTCGGACGAGCTAGAGAAATTCCTGCACGAGCAGCATGTCGTCGGCACGGCCGCATGGAGCCGGCTGTTTGACGAGACCATAGCTGGCCTGCGCTTCCCCATCGACGGCAAGGACCTGACCAGCGCCCAGGCGCTGCACCTGCTCTCCAACCCCTCGCAGGAAAAGCGCAAGCAGGCCGCGTTGGTGTTGGGCGAGGTCTTCGACAAGAACCTGGGCCTCTTTGCCCGGATCACCAATACCCTGGCGAAGGACAAAGAAATCGATGACCGCTGGCGGCACTATCCGCGCAGCGTTTCGGCCCGCAATATCGCCAATCAGGTGGAGGATGACGTGGTCGATGCGCTGGTAACGGCGGTGCGCGGCAACCACAAGCGCCTGAGCCATCGGTATTATGCACTGAAGGCCAAATGGATGGGCCTGGACAAGCTCAACCATTGGGATCGCAACGGGCCGTTGCCGAATGCGGATGACCGAATCATCGGCTGGGACGAGGCGCGGGCGACCGTGCTGGGAGCCTATGGCGACTTTTCGAAAGACCTGGCGGCGGTCGGGCAAAAATTCTTCGACAACAACTGGATCGACGTGCCGACCCGTGCCGGCAAGTCGCCCGGCGCGTTCGCGCACCCGTGCGTGCCGGATGTCCACCCCTATCTGCTGCTGAATTATCAAGGCAAAGTGCGTGATGTGATGACGCTGGCGCATGAATTGGGCCATGGTTGCCATCAAATCCTGGCGGCGCAGAAGCAGGGTTATCTGGTCAGCAACACCCCGCTGACCCTGGCGGAAACCGCCTCGGTCTTTGGTGAGATGCTGACCTTCCGCCGGGTGCTGGACGCAGAGCAGGACGCGGCCAAGCGCCGTATCCTGCTGGCCGGCAAGGTTGAGGACATGATCAACACCGTTGTCCGCCAGACCGCCTTCTATTGCTTTGAGGAAAAGGTGCACGCCGCCCGCCGTCAGGGCGAGTTGACCGCGGACCAGATTTGCGACTTCTGGATGGAGGTGCAGACGGAGAGCCTGGGGCCGGCGTTCCAGTTCGATGACAGCTATCGCGGTTACTGGACCTATATCGGGCACTTCATCCATTCGCCGTTCTATGTCTATGCTTATGCATTCGGCGACTGCCTGGTGAATGCGCTCTATGGCGAATTCCAGCGGAACCCTGATGGTTTTCAGGAAAAATACCTGACGCTGCTCGCGTCCGGTGGCCGATACCGGCACAAGGAACTGTTGGCCCCGTTTGGCCTGGACGCCAGCGACCCGGCGTTCTGGAACCTGGGTCTGGACGTCATCAGCGGCATGATCGATGAGTTGGAGGCGCTAAGCGACGCTTAACGCCTCAGGAACTGGAGCTTGCGGCGCTTAGAGCAGATCCCGATCCAACCGGATCGGG